>NC_007948.1:1589285-1907142 GCF_000013865.1 Polaromonas sp. JS666 | reverse complement strand
CGGCGGAAGGAACGCTGTTCAATATCTTCAGCCTGATCGTCACCAAGATGCACGATCCGATCTTCGCGCCCGTGAGTTTCGAGTTTGACAAGAAGGCCCGGACCGCACGCCTGAGCATTCCCGGCGTGCTTGAAACCGACGTCGAACCAATCAAGAACCCGGTGACCGGGGCACCGCATCGCATTCAGGTCGTGATGCCGGAGGGGTTCGAGCACATCGAGGGTGAGATCGCATCGGCCAACATCCACAGCACCGGCGCGATTCCGTTCGACACCACAGGGTCGCACAGTACGCTTGCCCATGTTGTCCAGACTCCGCAGGGCGTTGTCGCCTGACCGGGCGGCGGCCTTCCCGGCGCGTAGCCACGACAAATGGGCATGGCCAGTGCGAGCGTTGAAAAGGCATTGAAGCACGACCGGCTGCTGGTTATTTCCGGTTTGTTGCTGGTGGTGGCCTTGGCTTGGGCCTACCTGCTGACGGGCGCCGGGACCCTGCAGGAAATGGGTGGCATGCTGATGCCGATGAGTTCAGGCCCGTGGACGCCAACGCACGCAATGATCATGCTGGCGATGTGGGTCGTGATGATGGCCGCGATGATGCTGCCGAGCGCCACGCCCATGATCCTGCTTTACACCACCATCGCCCACGGCCGCCGCGCAAAAGGCGAACAGGCATCGGGATCCATCCTTTTTGTGGGCGGATACGTCACCATCTGGACGGCGTTCAGCCTGGTGGCGGTGGCGCTTCAGTTCGGGCTGGACAAGGCCGCGCTGCTCTCACCCATGATGGAAACGACCAGCATCGGTCTGGCCGGCACGGTCCTGATTGCGGCCGGCATCTATCAGTGGACGCCGCTCAAGCAAGCCTGCCTTCGGCGCTGCCGCTCTCCCCTGGACTTCGTATTGATGCACTGGCGCAATGGACCAACGGGCGCGTTTTTGATGGGCCTGCACCATGGCATGTTCTGCGTTGGCTGCTGCTGGATGCTGATGCTCCTGCTCTTTGTCGGCGGCGTGATGAATCTGGTCTGGATCGCGGGAATTGCCCTCTTTGTGCTGGTGGAAAAACTCGTACCCGCCGGCCACTGGATAGGCCGGGGCGCGGGCCTTCTATTGATCGGATGGGGCGTCGCCACCCTGCTGACGGCCTCCTGAACAGACGGTGGCGACGTTTGATAGAACAGGGTGGCATTGCATCGATCGACCGCTATTACTTTTATAGCAATCTAGCCAGAATTTACCAGGCTGCAGCCTGATTCATGAATGAGTCTCCGGCGATCAGGCCTCAACGCAAGCCGTGTTCGACAGCACCATACCGGTGGTATCACTGGCGCAAGCGGTCGCGGCCAGAAACACTCGGGCCCGCGACAGCTCTGCCGGCCAAAGGCCCTGACCCGCTCCAAGGGTGAGTCAGCAGCATTCAGCCGAATCACGCACAATCTCGGCACCCGACATGCAGACCCGACATTTCATCCAGCTCATCGCCCTGTCCGCCTTCTGGGGCGCATCATTTCCCCTGTTGCGCATTGCCAGTCCGGCGCTCGGTCCCTGGGTGGTCGCCAGCCTGCGTTGCACCCTGGCCGCCATGGTGCTGGCCGTGCTCATGCACACACTGCGTGACCGCTGGCCTCCCCGCGCCGCCTGGCCGCGCCTGGCGCTGCTGAGCCTGCTCACCGTGGTCATTCCCTTCGTGCTGTTCAACTGGGCCGCCCTGGTCATTCCCGCAGGCTATTCGGCAGTGCTTAATGCCACGGCCCCGCTGTTCGGCGTGCTGGGCGCCGCCGCTGCCAGCGAGGAAAGGCTCACCTCACGGCGCCTGCTGGGTTGTGCCGTGGGCTTTGCCGGCGTGGCGCTGCTGGTCCAGTTGGGACCGGTGGCCGTCACACCGCAAGTCGTGCTGGCCGCGCTGGCGTGCACAGCGGCCGCAGCCAGCTACGGCGTGGGCACCGTCCTGATGAAACGCGCCACCATGGCCTACGCACCGTTGCCGGCGTCCGCCGCCGTGTTTGTCGCGGCCACGCTGATTTTGCTGCTCCCGGCAGGCATGGCCGCGCCTTCAGCGCACCCTACCCCCGGCGCGCTGCTGGCGGTGGCCATGCTGGGCATCGTCACCTCGGGCTTCTTGTATTGGATCAGCATGCGGCTGATGCGCGAAATTTCGGCCAGCGCGGCCACGTCAGCCGCTTTCATGATTCCGCTGTTCGGGGTCACCTGGGGCGCGCTTTTCCTGGGGGAGGCGGTCACGGCCAGCATGCTGCCCGGCTGTGTGCTGGTGCTGGCCGCCACGGCGCTGATCACCGGCTTCAACCCCTTTCGAAGCTCCTCGTCCGAACCCTGAGCCAGAAGGCAACCGCGTTGAGCGGGGACTCAGCCGCGTGCGCGCATGATGTCCGGCGTGCTGACCGTCACATCGGCATTTTGCGCACGCTGGCGCAGCGCATGCTCCATCACGACGAGCGCCAGCATGGCCTCGGCAATCGGCGTGGCGCGAATGCCCACGCAGGGGTCGTGCCGGCCCTTGGTCACCACCTCGGCGGGGTTGCCCGCCGTGTCTATCGACTGGCGCGGTGTGATGATGGAGCTCGTGGGCTTGATGGCGATCGAGACTTCCAGGTCCTGCCCAGTGCTGATGCCGCCGAGCACACCACCGGCATTGTTCGAAAGGAAACCTTCGGGCGACAGTGAGTCGCCATGGGTTGTTCCGCGCTGGGTCACGCTGGCAAAGCCGGCGCCGATCTCCACGCCCTTGACGGCATTGATCCCCATCATGGCAAATGCGATGTCGGCATCGAGCTTGTCAAACAGCGGCTCGCCCAGCCCGACGGGCACACCGGAAGCGGTGACCCGGATGCGCGCGCCGCAGGAGTCACCGGCCTTGCGCAGTGCATCCATGTAGTCTTCAAGGTGGGAAACGTCGGCCACCGGCGCAAAGAAGGGATTGCGCGGCACATGCTCCCAGGACTCAAAGGGAATCGCGATGTCGCCAATCTGCGCCATGCAGCCGCGAAAGCTGGTGCCATATTTCTCAGCCAGCCATTTTTTGGCCACCGCGCCGGCGGCCACCATGGGCGCCGTCAGGCGGGCCGAGGCGCGGCCGCCGCCGCGGGGGTCACGCCGCCCGTATTTGTGCAGGTAGCTGTAGTCGGCATGGCCGGGCCGGAAGGTTTCCAGGATGTTGCCGTAGTCCTTGCTGCGCTGGTCGGTGTTCCTGATCAGCAGGCAGATCGGCGTGCCGGTGGTCTTGCCCTCGTACACGCCCGACAGGATTTCCACCGCGTCGGGTTCGTTGCGCTGCGTCACATGGCGGCTGGTGCCCGGACGGCGGCGGTCCAGATCGGTCTGGATATCCGCTTCGGTCAGCGCCAGCCCCGGCGGGCAGCCGTCAATCACGCAGCCAATGGCCGGGCCGTGGGATTCACCAAAGTTGGTGACTGCGAAGAGATTGCCAAAGGTACTGCCAGACATAGTGCAATGATTTTAACCGTCGGGCATCGCCGGGCCGTGACGGGGAAACTGCGACTGGAACGCTTCATGCATGAAGGCACGGGCGCAAATGGCTGCGCACTACCGGAGGGCACCATGCTTGAGCGAACCAACACCCTGTTCTCACATGTCAAACCCGGCGACACGCCATTCAAATCCGACGGATTGCGCGATTTCTTCCTCTACCGCGACCTGGGCATTGCCGAGGCGACCCACGGCAAGGTCATCGCGCACCTGGTGAAGGCCAATATGGCACCAGAAAAAGGCACGGGCTGGCACCGGCATGAAGCGGACTTCCAGATCGTCATCATGCTCAAGGGCTGGGCCCGATTCATGTACGAAGACCGGGAAACACTGGTTTCCGCAGGCGATTGTGTGCACCAGCGCCCCGGCATACGACACTACCTGTTTGACTATTCACCCGACATGGAATACCTGGAAATTGTCTCGCCGGCGGACTTCAAGAGCATTGATGTGGAGCCTGTGTGCGAGATTCCCGAGCCTACGCCCTGGGGGAGATAGCCCCCACGGTCGCTCTACTAGCGTGTAGCTCCCTGCCCCCCCGAGGGGGCCGCTGCGCCTGCGGTCTGGCAAAGCCAGTCCCGCGGCCCCTGCTGGCTGGAGAGCTGCTACTTCTGAGCCCCACGCTTGCTCACTGCGTGTAGCCGCTGCCTCCCGAAGGGGGCCGCTGCGCCTGCGGCCCGGCTAAGCCGGTTCCGCGGCCCCTGCTGGGCTGAAGAGCTACCCCTTCTGCCACTTGCAGGTTGATGCCAGTTCAGAACTCCGCGTCCAGTTCGTCAAAATCATCAGGCTCTTCCTGCGCGGCAGCAATCCACTCCTGCATGGCGGGCAGCGTCCAGATGCTGGTGCAGTAGCCCACGCACAGGGCATCCAGGGGGATGTCATAGGTCCTGAAACGACTGACCACCGGCGCGTACATGGCGTCCGCCATACAGGGATTTTTGCCAAACAGGTAGGGACCGCCATAGCGGGTGAGGCAGTCGGTCCATATGTCCACGATGCGCCGGATATCGGCGTCAGCACGCGACCATGTCCTGAACTTCGGGAAAAAAGCCTTGATGTTCAGGGGCATGGAAGAACGCATGGAGCTGAAACCAGAGTGCATCTCGCCGCAGATGGCGCGGCAATGCGCCCGGGCGGCCATGTCGCTGGGCAACAGGCCCGCCTTGGGATTGACTTCATGCAGGTATTCGCCAATGGCCAGCGTGTCCCACACCTTGATGCCGTTGTGCTCCAGGCTGGGCACCAATATGGAGGGTGACAACAGCAGGATTTCGGCGCGCATGTCCGCATCGTCGGGCGGAATCACCTTCTCGGCGAACTCCAGACCGGCCAGCCTGGCAAGCAGCCAGCCACGCAGCGACCAGGCGCCGTAGTTCTTGCTGCTGATGGTAAGGACTGCCTGAGCCATGATGCCGATGTCTTTCACAAAGGTAAAAGCAGCGCTGTTACGCCGTCCCCGCGCCAACAACCCTTGACGCAAGGTCACTGAGCAAGCCCTGTGCCAGAACTTGAATGTTTCCCGCTCCAATGGCGAATCTTTACATGCCCGGCGTGGACGGCCCGCAAGCAGTGGCCCGTAAATTGCTCCGAACTCATGCCGCCGCTCGCTCTGGTGCAGCAAGAAAGAAGCATGCTTTATCACGCCTATCAGTTGCAGTCTGACCTGACCTCCCCCCTGCGGATGTTCGCCGAACAGGCCGGGCTGATGGTCGGCTCGGTCAAGTCCGGCCTGTCCAGCCCGGCCCCCCTATTCCCCTGGATCAGTCAATCGGCCAGCAAGCTCTCTGCGGCCTGCGAAGTGCTCGCTCGCCTGCGCCTGACGCACAGTAGGCCAGCCTACAACCTGGACACCGTGGAAGTCGCCGGCGAACCCGTCGCCGTGACGGAGCACAAAGTCTGCGAGTTGCCTTTTGGCACCCTGCTGCATTTCAGGAAAGCGCTGGCCACCCCCATGCCGCGCGTGCTGCTGGTCGCGCCCTTGTCCGGCCACTTCGCCACGCTGCTGCGTGAAACGGCGCGCACGCTGCTGGCCGACCATGACGTGTACATCACCGATTGGCACAACGCCCGCGATGTGCCTTTGTCCCAGGGTGAGTTCGGGCTGGACCACTACACCGACTACCTGATCAAATTCCTGGAAGTGCTGGGCCCTGGCACGCACATGATCGCAGTCTGCCAGCCCTGCGTGGCAGCCCTTGCCGCCACCGCACTCATGGCCGAAGACGACAACCCGGCACAGCCGAGCAGCCTGACCCTGATGGCCGGGCCGGTGGACTGCCGGATCAACCCCACCGGCGTCAATGAACTGGCCAACAGCAAGCCCATCGAGTGGTTTGAAAAAAACCTGATCAGCCCCGTACCCTGGCCCCACAAGGGCATGATGCGGCAGGTCTACCCCGGTTTTTTGCAGCTCACGGCGTTTTTATGCATGAACCTGGAGCGACACAAAAAGTCATTTGAAGATCTGTACCGGCATGTCCGGGAGGGCGAATTTGACAAGGCCCAGATCATCCGCGCGTTTTATGACGAATACCTGGCCGTCAATGACCTGCCCGCCGCCTTTTACCTGCAAACTGTCGCCAAGGTATTCCAGACCTATGACCTGCCGCGGGGCGAACTCACCTGGCATGGCAGAAAAGTCAATCTCCAGGCGATACGGCGTACCGCCTTGCTGACGGTGGAGGGTGAGCGGGATGACATCTGCGCTGTCGGCCAGACGGTCGCCGCGCAAGACCTGTGCAGCAGCATCCGGCCTTACATGAAGACCCACCACGTGCAAACCGGCGTGGGGCATTACGGCGTCTTCAGCGGCAAAAAATGGAACCAGCAAATCTACCCGCGGGTGCGGGACGTCATTTACAACAGCGACAACAGCGCAGGCTGAAGCGGGTCATGCGGGGCCGGCCGATTCAGCGAGCCGGCTGATCTGCAGCGACGTCGCCTTCGGCCGGCCACGCGTAGCTCATCCTCATAGGCGCCCGGTTTCAAGACACCGCCCCTCGCGAAAAAAGTGAGCGTGGGGCACGCGCGCAGGATTCAAACAAGATAGCCCTACCGCCCTCTGCGTCATTGAGCGGGGAAGAAGGCGCCATATTTCCTGGACGATGTGGGAGTCTGTAAAACGGCTTGACCCCCCAGCATGACAAGCACAGAATCGAGAGTGCTCTTTCATTGTCCCAGCATCCATGTCGGGGTCATCATGAAAAAAACCCTCCTCACTCGCCTCCTGGCGCTCAGCGTGTACGCAACAGCGCTCGCCATTGGCGCACCAGCGGCCCTCGCCCAGGCGGTCGATCCCCCGGCTACCCATCCCTACGCGCAGTCGCAGCCGATTCCCGGGCGTTACATCGTGGTGTTCAAGGACAGTGTGGCCAACCCGGCCGCGGAAGCCGCCAACCTGACACGCGGGCTGGGCGGGCAACTGCACCATACCTATACCAGCGCCCTCAAGGGCTTTGCCGCCAGCCTGCCGGACGCGGCGCTGCAGGGCATACGCAATAACCCGAACGTGGACTACATCGAGCAGGACCAGACGGTTTCGCTCAATGAAGCCAAGTTATCGTCGACGCAAGTGCAGAGCACCGCAACTTGGGGGTTGGATCGAATCGACCAGACCGATCGCCCCCTCGACACCTGGTACCACTACAACTACACCGGCGCGGGCGTGAATGCCTTCATCATCGACACCGGCATTCTCGCGACGCACACCGACTTCCAAGGCCGTGTGCAATCCGGCTACACCGCAATTACCGATAACAATAGCACCAACGACTGCAATGGTCACGGCACGCATGTCGCCGGCACTGTGGGTGGCTTAACCTGGGGCGTGGCCAAGGGGGTTGCACTGATTCCAGTGCGCGTACTCGATTGCAGTGGTTCCGGCACCTGGAGCGGCGTGATTGCCGGCATTAATTGGGTGATCGGGCAAGCCACCAAGTCTCCAAATCCGCTGCTCCCCGCCGTGGCCAACATGTCGCTGGGTGGTGGCGCATCCCCAGCGGTGGACACCGCCGTGGCAAATGCCGTGAACAACGGCGTGACCATGGTGGTGGCGGCCGGCAACAGCAGCGCCGATGCCTGCAGATATTCTCCGGCCCGGGAACCAAGCGCCATCACGGTGGGCGCAACCACCAGCAGCGACAAGCGCGCCTTCTACTCGAACTATGGCAAGTGTCTGGACCTTTTCGCGCCAGGCAGCAGCATCACCTCGGCCTCGATTTCCAGCAACGATGCGTCGACTATCAAAAGCGGCACTTCAATGGCATCGCCCCACGTAGCCGGGGTCGCCGCGCTGGCGCTGGCAGAAAAACCCGCGACATTGCCTGCGGGCATTGCCTCCTTCCTGACCGACAATGCCACGCGCAACAAGCTCGGTTCGATCGGACGAGGCTCGCCCAACCTGCTCGTTTATTCCCTGGGAACGACGTGGGCATCAACGTCCGTGGCGATCTCGTCCATAACCGATAGCACGCTCAGCGGTCGCAATGGCTGGAACGCCTCGGCCACGGTGACGGTTCGCAAGCGGAACAGCGACTGGAGTATCGGTGATCCCGCAGCCGGCGCCACCGTCACGGGCAGCTTCTCACCAGGCGGCTCGGTCAGTTGCGTGACGGACCCCAGCGGCAGTTGCACACTGACCAGTTCCATCATCCGGAGCACAGATTCGGCCAAGGTCACCGTGACCGGCATCTCCGGTCCGCTGATGACCTACGACGCGAGCCAGAACGCCGTCACTGAAATTGTCATCGCAAAACCCTGACTCCGGTTGACGCCAAGGCGCGCCAAGCGGGTTGTGCCAAGCTCACGGCAGCTTGGACTCGCCCTCTTCTTCCTGCCCGGCCGGCCAGTCGCGGATGTAAGCCTTGAGCATCTTGTTCTCGAAGTTCTGGCTGTCCACCACGGCCTTGGCGACGTCGTAAAAGCTGATCACGCCCATCAGCATTTTCTGGTTCATCACCGGCATGTAGCGCGCATGGCGGTCCAGCATCATGCGGCGCACTTCGTCGAGTTCGGTTTCCGACGTGCAGGTCAAGGGATGGTCGTCCATGGCCGTGCGTACCAGGGTGTTGCCGATCTCGCCACCATTTTTGACGATGCAGACGATCACTTCGCGGAAGGTCAGCATGCCCACCAGGTCACCGTGCTCCATGACGACCAGCGAACCGATGTCCTTGTCGGCCATGATCTGTGTCGCCTTGGCCAGGGGTTCATCAGGCTGAACGGTGTAAAGCGTGTTGCCTTTAACGCGCAGGATGTCAAGAACCTTCATCGCTTTCTCCTCGGTTGGTCTGTCATTGTCCCCCCGCAACAGGCATTACAGCCAGGGCGCGCCGGGGAATTCAGTTTAAATATAGCCCACAATCAAGCAGCGGGCTGTAACGATTTTCCGGCTTTCGCAGCCAGGTACCGCCCGCAGCCCACGCTTTTTCTACTGGAGACTTCCCATGTCCGGCTACTCCGACCCCGGTTTCGACACCCTGGCGCTGCACGCAGGTGCCGCACCCGACCCCGCCACGGGCGCCCGCGCGGTGCCGATTTATCTCACCACCTCCTTTGTCTTTGAGTCGAGCGACCACGCCGCCAGCCTCTTTAACCTGGAGCGTGCGGGCCACGTGTACTCACGCATCAGCAACCCCACCAATGCGGTGCTGGAGCAGCGCGTAGCGGCGCTGGAAGGCGGTATTGGCGCCATTGCCACCGCCAGCGGACAGGCCGCCCTGCACCTGTCGATTGCCACGCTGATGGGCGCCGGCTCGCACATTGTTGCCAGCACCGCCCTCTATGGCGGCTCGCAAAACCTGCTGCACTACACGCTGCGCCGCTTCGGCATTGAAACCACCTTTGTGAAACCCGGCGACCTGGACGGCTGGCGCGCCGCCGTGCGCCCCAACACCAAGCTCCTGTTTGGTGAAACCGTGGGCAATCCGGGGCTGGACGTGCTGGACATTTCCGCCGTGGCCGCCATTGCCCATGAAACCGGCGTGCCGCTGCTGGTCGATTCCACCCTGACCTCGCCCTGGCTGATCAAGCCTTTCGACCACGGCGCCGACCTGGTGTACCACTCCGCGACCAAGTTTTTGAGCGGCCACGGCACGGTCATCGGCGGCGTCGTCGTCGACGGCGGCTCGTTTGACTGGGAAAAGTCGGGCAAGTTTGCCGAGTTGACCCAAGCCTATGACGGCTTTCACAACATGGTGTTCAGCGAGGAAAGCACCGTGGGCGCCTTTTTGCTGCGCGCGCGCCGCGAAGGACTGCGCGACTTCGGCGCCTGCATGAGCCCGCACACCGCCTGGCTGATCCTGCAGGGCATTGAAACCCTGCCGCTGCGCATGGCGCGGCACATGAGCAACACTGAAAAAGTGGTGGACTTCCTGGCCAGCCACCCCTTTGTGGCACGCGTAGGCCACCCGATGCTGGAATCACACCCCAGCTACGCGCTGGCCAGGCAGTTGCTGCCGCGCGGGGCGGGTTCGGTGTTCAGCTTTGACCTGAAAGGCAGCCGCGAGCAGGGCGAAACCTTTGTTGAAACCCTCAAGGTCTTCAGCCACCTGGCCAATGTGGGCGACTGCCGCAGCCTGGTGATTCACCCGGCCAGTACCACGCACTTCCGGATGACGGATGAAGCGCTGCTCGGCGCCGGCATCACGCAGGGCACGATTCGCCTGTCGATCGGTCTGGAGGATCCGGACGATCTGGTGGACGACCTGAAGCGAGCCCTCAAGGCTGCCGAGAAAGCGGGTGCCTGACATGGACATCACCGTCAACGGCCACAAAACCTATTGCTACACCGGTGGTAAAGCGTTTGATGCCGCCAGGCCCACCGTGGTGTTTGTCCACGGCGTGCTCAATGACCACAGCGTCTGGATTTTGCAGACACGCTACTTCGCCCACCACGGCTGGAACGCGCTGGCACCCGACTTGCCGGGCCACTGCAAAAGTGCGGGCGAAGCACCCCGGACAGTGGAAGAAGCCGCCGCATTCATCACCGCCCTGCTGGACGCCCTGGGTGTGCAGAAAGCCGTGCTGGTGGGCCACAGCTTTGGCTCGCTGATTGCCCTGGAACTGGCTGGCAGCGCGCCCGAACGCGTGCGCCAGCTGGTGATGGTCGGCACGGCCGTGCCCATGAAGGTCTCTCCCGCATTGCTGGAGCTGTCGCTCAACCAGCCACTCAAGGCGATCGACCTGGTGAATGTTTTTTCTCACTCGATGCTGGCTCCGCCGCCTTCCGCACTGGGCCCCGGCACCTGGCTCTATGGGAGCTCGAAGGCATTGATGAAACGCGTGCTGGCCAGCGACCCGGCGGGCAGGATTTTTCACACGGGCTTCAAGGCCTGCAACGACTACACCGGAGGAGAAGCCGCGATGGAGCGGACGACCTGCGAGGTGCTGTTCATCCTGGGCAAGAACGACCAGATGACGCTGCCCAAGCTCGCACAACCCATCATCAACAAGGCCAGGCGCGGCAAGGTCGTGATGCTGGATGCGGGCCACCAGCTCATGACAGAAGCGCCCGACGCCGTGCTGTTTGCGCTGAAAGACTTTCTGCGACCATGACACCTGGCTTCGCGGCAACCCCGCCAGGTCTGCCGCGCGCGCAAGGCTGGAAGGCCGCGTGGCGATCGGCCGCTTTTTGCAGCGCTTCCCCGGCTATTGCCTGACAGCCTGTCCCACCCAGAGCGGCCGGGCACGGTTCAGGGGTTTTCTTCAGGCGCCCTTTTCGATCGCGTGATCTCCTTCACCTGGGCCAACCCAGTGCTCGGGTGTGCCGTGAACCGCTTGCAGCAATTGCCGAGTGGCCGGCAAATGCGGCGTGGCTTTCGCATCCGGCTGCAACAACGAGTCCAGCAGACGCGACAGCGTCTCTGCGTGCGGCAGCAAGGGCCCCATGAACTGCATGCCACTCGCATCGGCGATCAACAATGTCGGGAAAGTTTCCACCTCGATATCACCGACCAGATCGGCCTGGTCTTCAATATCCAGCCAGACGAAGCGGCTTGAGGGGTAGCGCGCCGCCATTTGCGCGAACAGGTCGCTGTATTCACGGCACAGGCCGCACCAGTCGGCACACAGGCAGATAACCCAGCGCATCCGGGAGCGACCCTCCGGTGTGGACGGAAGGGGCGGCGAGATGAATTCAGTGTTGCTCACCCGACCACTTTACCGTTTTATGGAAGTCGGAGCGGTACCTTGGAATTCCGGATTTGTTTTCCGGATTTGTTTTCTGGATTTGTTTTCTGGATCTGGTTTCTGGATTCGACTGTTGGTTGAATATCCGGCTCGTGCCTGGAATCGGCACCTCAATTCAATGTCCGGGATGCCCCGCGCCACCGTCAAGGCAACAGGTGTTCGCTCTTGAGCACCTTGAGCACCTTGAGACAGGCTGCACCCGCGCGCATGGCGGCTTCATGGGTTGGATAAGGGTGGTCTGACGTGTCAATTGCCCGGTCAGCCGTATGCTCTTCTGGCGACAGTTGGGTGACCACCCAGTAAAAAAGGCCGTCTGACGGCTCCCTCACCCTGACGAACAGGGGGCCCGAGAAGGTTGTGGGTGGCATGTTCATACCGCTACACCAAGTTCGTTGCTCACATCCTGTGCCGCGGGGCCCACCTCCGCGACGGCCAGGCGCAATGCCGCCTCGGTGCACCCCAGGGCGGCCACCCAGTAGTTCACCGATGCTTCTTCATTGATGTTGATCGGCTCGTTATTCAGCGCATGAAGATCGGGCCGTTGCGCTCTCAAAGGTTCTCTCAAGGGAAAAGTCACTTGTTTCTCCGGTAGTGAAGTGTTCGGTCTGGAGAAATCTTCCCGTGGCGGCTTGACGTGTGTTGTAAGAATTTCACCCGTGCGCTTGAAGGCCCAGGTCATGCCCGCGTGGGTCCAGGCCCCCCACGGGCTGTACGAACTGTCTGACTGGAAGCCTGGTGGTGCGCCGGCACGGGGGTGGCTCAGGCCCGAAAACGCGAGGGGCGTTGAAGGCTACCCGCGCTGCTCGCCACCGGGTTCAAGGCCGATCTGCTTCATCTTGACGCGCTGCTCAACGATCCTGCTCCACAGCAAAAAGTCTTCGTTGGTGGGCGCCGGGCCGCTGCCCAGCTGGTAAGCCCGCATTTTTGCGCTGAGCAGCTCGTAGGTTCGCTCGGCCTCCCGGGAGGCGGTTCGTTCGTCGGAGATCGCTTCCTGCAATTTTTCCCTGGGGCTCTTGTCGTGGGTCATCGGCACGCCTTGAAGAGTGGACGAGATATTTTGTTACAGATGCCACAAAGTAATCAAGGGAATCTGCGTCGCGAGATCAGGGTTTCGGATGATTAACCAGCGCCTTGGCACCCCAAAGAGTCGTCAGGGTACTTTTTTGCTACTTTTTACAGCGCATCACGCAGGTTTATTGCTGGCCAACGGGCTTTTTCCCATAATTTTTTGACCGAATCCGCCTTGTCCAGCAGCAGCAGCTGCATCAGGGGCTCCAGGGGCGTGGTGTCGGGGTCGGCCAGCAGCAGGTAGCGGGACTCGGCAGCGCCCTCGGCCTCGTTGAGCTGGCCTACCCAGTCCAGCCCAACCAGGGTTTCCAGGACAGGCTCGAGCTGCAGTACGTCGACCTCGAGCTGTTCGGCCAGTTGGGATGCACTCACCCCCTTGCGCGCGGTGATACGTGCAAGGTTCAGCTGCTGCAGCACCTCGATGGCCAACTGGAAATACCAGCCGTGCGCGCTGCCCCGGCGCGCCACGCCGGCCAGCAGGCTGGGGAGGTAGGCGGCAATGACCGCGCCCATCAGCACGATGACCCAGGAGAAGTAGATCCACACCAGCAGGATCGGCAAGGTGGCGAAGGCGCCGTAAACCAGCGAGTAGGTCGGCACCGCACTGAGGTAGAGGCTGACAATCCGCTTGCCCAGCTCCAGGCCAGCGGCCACGAACAGCCCGCCCACCCAGGCATGGGACCATTTCACATAGGTATTGGGCACGTAGCGGTACAGCGCCGCCATGCCGCCGGCCACCAGGAAAAACTGGGTCACGTCCAGCAGGAAACGCAGGCTGATGGGCATCACGCCCACCAGGCCCCGGGAGGCCGACAGCACATAGGAAGTCCCCGCCAGGCTGGCCGCCAGCAGCAGCGGCCCCAGGGTAATGGCCGCCCAGTAAATCAGCACGCGCTGCGCCAGCGGCCTTGCCTTCCTGACACGCCAGATCCCGTTGAGCGTGCGGTCTATCGTCAAAATCAGCGCAATCGCGGTCACCAGCAGCACCGCCAGTCCGGCAATGCCCAGCTTGTTGGCTTGCCGGCTGAACTGGGTCAAATAACCCAGCACCTGCCGGGCGATGTCGTCGGGAATCAGGCTCTGAACCAGCCAGGCCTGCAGGGCGCCCTGCAGTTTGGCAAACATGGGGAAGGCCGTAAAAATGGCCAGCGCCACGGTGAAGAAGGGCACCAGGGCGATCGAGGTGGTGAAGGTCAGGCTGCTGGCCGTCAGGCCCATGTGGTCTTCGCGAAAACGGTCGCGCAGCGTGAGCGCGGTATGGCGCCACGGAAAACGGGACAGGTCGGTCAACAACGCCTGCAGGGATTGCTGGAATTTCATCCCCGGTATCATGCCTGACGGCAAATCAGAAAATCGACAGATCGGTGATTCAGCAATGACGCGAAACCACCCGGTTGATGACACTCCACTCCATGAACAAAGCAACCCAAATTGACCTCACGCGCTGGTTGGCCCTGGGCAGTCTGGCCGGCCTGATTGTGCTGGGCCTGGCCTGGGAACTGTGGCTCGCGCCCATCCGGCCGGGCGGCTCCCTGCTCGCGCTCAAGGTCCTGCCCCTGTGCATTCCGCTGGCCGGCATCCTGAAAAACCGCATGTACACCTACCGCTGGGTCAGCCTGCTGGTGTGGCTTTACTTCACCGAAGGCGCGGTGCGGGCCTGGAGCGACCGCGCGCCGGGCAACTACTTTGCCATGCTGGAAGTCCTGCTGTGCCTGGTACTTTTTGCGGCCTGTGCGCTGCATGTGCGGGTACGGCTGAAAAATGCGGCGCCACCCGCCGCCACCGGAGAAAAGACAGCATGAGCGCTCACCCTGATTTACTGGAAACCCTGAGGCAAATCGCCGGCCCCGGCCAGGTACTCAGTGAAGGCGACCTGACCGCCTGGGAACTCGACTGGCGAAAGCGCTCACGCGGCAAGGCGCTGGCCGTGGTCAGGCCCGCCACCACCGCGGAGGTAGCCGCCATCGTCAAGGCCTGCGCGGCGGCCGGCGTGAGCATCGTCACCCAAGGCGGCAACACCGGGCTGGCGGTCGGATCCATCCCCGACGACTCGGGCCGGCAGGTGGTGCTGAGCCTGCAGCGCATGAATGCCGTGCGCCAGATCGATGCGGCAAATCTCACGGTCACCGTGGAAGCCGGCTGCATTCTGCAAACGCTGCAGGAAGCCGCCGACAAGGCGGGGTTTCTTTTCCCGCTGAGCCTGGCCGCCGAAGGCAGCTGCACCATTGGCGGGAACCTGGCGACGAACGCCGGTGGCACGCAGGTCGTGCGCTACGGCAATGCGCGTGATTTGTGCCTGGGGCTGGAGGTGGTGACAGCGCAAGGTGACATCTGGAATGGCCTTTCCGGCCTGCGCAAGGACAACACGGGCTACGACCTGCGCGACCTGTTCATCGGCAGCGAAGGCACGCTCGGCGTCATCACCGCCGCCACGCTCAAGCTGTATCCGCAGCCCGCCGTCCAGCTCACCGCATGGGCGGCCGTACCGTCGATGCAGGATGCCGTAAACCTTCTTGCACTGGCCCACCGGCACCTGGGCGCCGGCCTGACCGGATTTGAGGTCATGGGACAGTTTGCCCTGAGCCTGGTTGCCAAAAACTTCAGGCAACTGCGCGTGCCGCTGTATGAAGAGACACCGTTCTGCGTACTGCTTGAAAATTCTGACCCGGAATCAGAAACCCATGCCCGCGAACAGTTCGAACGGCTGCTGGAGACCGCGCTGGACAAGGGCTGCGTGACGGATGCGGTCGTTGCTGAAAATCTGGCCCAGGCACACCAGCTCTGGCACATCCGTGAAAGCATTCCGCTGGCGCAAGCCGAGGAAGGCCTGAACATCAAGCACGACATCTCGGTCGCGGTTTCGCGCATCCCGGAGTTTGTGGAGGTCACCGATGCCCTGCTGGTGCAGGCCATTCCGGGTGTGCGGCTGGTGAATTTTGGCCACCTGGGCGACGGTAACCTGCACTACAACGTGCAGGCGCCCGCTGACGGCGATGCCCAGGCTTTTCTGCGGGAGCATGAGGACACCGTCAATTCGCTGGTCTATGACTCGGTGGCGCGCTTTGGCGGCTCATTTTCTGCCGAGCACGGCGTGGGCAGCCTCAAGCTCGACAAGCTGGAGCACTACAAATCCCCCGTGGCGCTGGGCATGATGCGGGCCATCAAGCACGCCCTTGACCCGCAAAACCTGTTTAATCCGGGGCGGGTGCTGCGGATATAGCTTGAACGAACACCTTCGAGCGACTGATGAAGCCACTCATCTGGCCAGAATTCAGCACAGGCAGGATGGCTCGCCATGCGCCCTCCCACGTTCAGGCCTCCGGTTGAGCCGGGCTGAGCTGGACGTTATTCTCGTCACACCATTGGCGCAATGCGACTTCGACAGCATGGGTTTCAAACAGGTACCAGGCGTTGAGGACACCTCGGGACTCCAGTAATTGTTTGAAGCGGCTGTAGGCACCTTTGCGTCGGAAAAAGCCTGCCACGGTGTTGTAGTCATTCGGCAGCGCTTGATCAACAAAGGACAAAACCAGGTCCCGACCGAGGCTCAACTCGTTCTTGTGCGGAATGGCGATGTACTGATCAGATGTTTCGAGGTCCTCCGGGACTTCCTCGTCGAGTTCAAGGGTGTCCGATGTGCAGTAAATCACGCCCGTATCCACGCAGATGAAGGCACTGCTGTCGAACGGGGCACCGAAGCTGACGAATTCAAAGGCATCAAGCAAATCGGCGTATTTGATGGCGACCACGGTAACCTCGAATAAAAATATTGTTGCCGAACTTTTTACCGTGGAACAGGGTCCATGGCTTCCGCCGGAAGGTGCTGTGCCAGGAAGCGCCCCAGCGCCTCGCGCCATGCCTCACGCGTGAACAGAAAACCCTCGTTATGC
Organism: Polaromonas sp. JS666; assembly: GCF_000013865.1. Lineage (NCBI taxonomy): Bacteria > Pseudomonadati > Pseudomonadota > Betaproteobacteria > Burkholderiales > Comamonadaceae > Polaromonas > Polaromonas sp. JS666. The sequence goes on along the minus strand of NC_007948.1, from coordinate 1,890,491 downwards.
CCACCGGCCAGCTCCAGGAACGCTTTCGGCCCCTTGGCGGCGGCAAACAGCCGCTCGCCGTGACGAAACGGCACGATGTCGTCCTGCCGGCTATGGGCAATGAGCACCGGGCTCGAGACGCGGGCCAGGGCCTCCAGCGCGTCGTAGCGGTAGCGCGCCAGCCACCGCACCGGCAGCCAGGGATAGAGCTCCGCCGCCAGCTCGGGTACCGAGACGAAAGTTGATGCGAGCACCAGCGCCCCGGGGCGCTCGGCCGTGGCGAGCCGGGCGACGATGGCGCCGCCCAGGGACTCGCCCACCAGCGCGATGCGCTCGGGCGGGAATCCCCGCTGCGCCACGAGGTGGCGCCAGGCGGCGCGGGCATCGGCGTAGGTGCCCTCCTCGCTCGGCTTGCCTTCGCTGCGGCCGTAGCCGCGGTATTCGAGCAGCAGCAGCGAGTAGCCGAGGCGGTGGAACATGAGGGCGTAGTCCAGCCGGTGCGAGATGTTGCCGGCGTTGCCGTGGGCAAGCAGCACCGCGCCGCGCGCCGCCGGCGCGGGGACGTACCAGGCCTCGATCCGGACTCCGTCTTCCGTCGTCAACCACACCTGCTCATAGTCAAGCCCGACGTCCTTGGGCGTCTGCAGAATCTGCCGCCCCGCGTCGGGGAAGTAGAGGAGGTTCCCCTGCAGCACAAACACGATGGCCAACAACACGGCATACACCGCGCCGCCCACGGTCAACACTTTTAGCAGGACATCCATCGTTCGCACCGCAAAATGGGGAAGACCTTGTAGCCAGGCCGCTGTTTGGACGGGAGCGTCTGTTGTGTTGGCATGATGCCTCGCAGGCTTGACAGTACCGCCCTGCCTCAAGGGTGCCGACGGCGCAAGTGCGAGACGGCCAGCCCTATGGCCACGCCAGCCAGCAGGCCTAAACCGCCGCTCAGCAGCGCTTCGCCCATGAACGATTCAGACGTGGGCGGTGATTCGGGCACGGCAGATGGCAATAGAGTTTTCCACTCGGCAGACGTGATCTGTGTCATTTTCGAGGCATCGTTCAAGCCGAAGACGCAGATCTCACCACCCGGCAGTTTGCAGAAGCGCTCGGTGGGGCAAGTGGTGAGAATGTCCTGGGAAACACCCTCAGCGCACTTGGCGCCCGCGCTGCGCAGGACCTGCAGGGTCACCTCGGGATGCTTGGTGAGTTGCTCGGGCATGGCGGACTCCAGCACAACATGTGCACGACGCAGTAGCAGAACGGGTCAGGCACGATCGCCGCACTCGTTGAGCGGCTTGACGCTGAGGTGCAGCCAACGCACTTGCCGCCACTGCGCTTCGACAAGTGCGTCTTCTATAAGCCCCTGGCAAGTACGACGTCAAACACACTGCGGCGTAGCTTGCCATCCTGCTTTAAATCAATGGCCAATGATGGCTTGCGGCCGGCCCACGGATCTTTGGCAATGAAGGGGTCGCCCTTGAAATAGAGCTGCGTCGTCACCGGAACGTGCAGCGATTCCATGACCCGAAAGTGAATATGCGCAGGTCGCGTCAGCCCCGCATATTTCTCGAGCCCCGGGAGATTTGGCGGAATCGGGTATCGGCCCGGCACAATCGTCTCAATCTCGTATTGCCCCTTTTCATTCGTATACAGCATCCCCCGCAAGTGGAAGGTACCAGCCTCGGTGAAGTTGCCGGGCTTGTTGGTGTCGTATAAGCCAGCGTGATTCGCTTGCCACACCTCGATCAATGCCCCCGGGAGGGGTGTACGGCAATCTGAACTGAACACCGTGCCGGTCAGAACAAGCCTGTCACCGGGCTCGTCAGGACCTGCCAGCCGGGAGTGAAATGGCGCGCCGAACCGATAGAACGGACCGAGGACTTCGGACTCGGTGGGCCGACAGCCTTGCTTGGCAGCAAAAGCGGGGCCGGCCAGAAGCCCGCCCCCAAGTATCACGGCACTCTTGTGCAAGAGGATTCGTCGTGAGAAGCCCAAGCCAGCCCTCGGGAATTGATGCTTGTCCATGTTTGCCGCCTTTCTGGATGTTTACACTCGCTGTAGACATAAAGACACGCCTGACGTCAACGCTGACCGGCCCGAGTAGGCGGTGCGACGCGCCGTTTGCTCGGGCCAGGTTGAGCGCAGGATTAGCCTAGCGCGCCGGTCGGCGGAAAGCAAGCAGCGGCGGACGCGCGGTAGGAGAAGGCGAGGCCCCATGGCTGCGGAGATGCTGAGTAACTGGGGTCAGCTTCCAATTAGCCCGTCAAACCCACAACGTGTCCAGCGCAGCAAACCAGCAGCCAACGCCAGTCCGCATAAAATCTGCCATCCCCGGCCTGGAAAAGTTGCTGCTGCAGCGGGGCAAGGCACTCAAAATCATCAAGCTGTTGGCTATTCATGAACACCCCTCCCGAAACCCGCCCTGACCGCCCCATTCGTTCCCAGTACGAAGACTTCATGCGCCATGTGGACGCGCACGGCGTCTTCAAGGCCGATCGCACCGGCACCGGCACCAAAAGCGTGTTTGGTTACCAGATGCGCTTTGATTTGAACGAAGGCTTTCCGCTGGTGACCACCAAAAAGGTTCACCTCAAATCCATCGTGCAGGAACTGCTGTGGTTTCTGACCGGGAGCAGCGACAACAACTGGCTGAAAGAACGCGGCGTGACGATTTGGGATGAGTGGGCCCGCGAAGACGGTGACCTGGGCCCGGTCTATGGCGTGCAATGGCGCAGTTGGCCGACGCCTGACGGCGGGCATATTGACCAGATCAGCGAAGTCATCAAGACGCTGAAAACCAACCCTGACTCGCGCCGCATCATCGTGAGCGCCTGGAACGTGGCTGACCTGTCCAAAATGGCGCTGATGCCTTGCCACGCATTTTTTCAGTTCTACGTCGCGCCTGCCACTGAAGCTGGCGGTAAAGGCAAGCTCAGCTGCCAGCTCTACCAGCGCAGCGCCGACATTTTCCTCGGCGTGCCCTTCAACATTGGCAGCTACGCGCTGCTCACGCACATGGTGGCGCAGCAGTGCGACCTGGACGTGGGCGACTTCATCTGGACGGGCGGCGACTGCCACATCTACAGCAACCACGCCGAGCAGGTGGCCCTGCAACTGAGCCGGGCCCCCTTCCCCTATCCGACACTCCACATCAAGCGCAAGCCCGAGTCGATCTTCGACTACCAGTTCGACGATTTCGAGTTCCTTGACTACCAGCACCATGCGGCCATCAAGGCGCCGGTAGCGGTGTAGTTCATGCGCATCAACATGATTTTTGCCCGCGCCGCCAACGGCGTGATCGGCAACAACAATCGCATGCCCTGGCATCTGCCGGAAGACATGGCCCACTTCAAGCGCCTGACCCAGGGCTGGCCCGTCATCATGGGGCGAAAGACCTGGGACTCACTGCCGCCCAAATTCCGCCCCCTGCCCGGCCGCACCAATATTGTCATCACCCGGCAGCAGGACTGGAAAGAAGATGGCGCCGAGCCAGCAGCCAGCCTGGCCGACGCTTTGAGCCTTTGCGGGCAGTCTGAAGAAGTCTGGGTCATCGGTGGCGCGCAAATTTACGCGCAAGCCAAGCCCCTGGCGCAGCGCATCGAAGTCACCGAAATTGCCCAGGACTTTGAAGGGGATGCCTTTGCGCCCCCGCTGGGTTCCGAATGGATTGAAGCTGCGCGTGAGGATCACATCTCCTCCAATGGGCTGAAGTTCAGTTTTATCACTTACGACAAACACAAAGGGAATTGACATGTCAGGAGCCGGATTTCACGTCCACGGGCCGCACGACCACGAGCTGGAGCATGCCGCCCAAGGCGCTCATGGCGCAGCACACGACGGCGGCGGCGGCATGATCGCCCAGATCGCCGTCGTGACGGCCATCATTGCGACCGTGGGGGCCATTTTTGCCTACATGGGCGGTGCGACCCAGGCCAATGCAGGCCTGTATAAAAATAACGCCGCCATCAAAAAAACCGAAGCCTCCAATCAGTGGAATTACTTTCAGGCCAAGAGCACCAAGCAGTCGCTCGCCGAATTCGCCCGCGATCTGGCGCCTGAAGACAGGAAGGCCGGCTACCTGAGCAAGATCGAGCGCTACGAAAAAGAGAAGAACGAAATCAAGACAGCCGCCGAGAAACTGGAGGCTGAAGCCGCCACTTGGGACAAGTCGTCGGACGACCAGATGCATCAGCACCACCGCTGGGCACAGGCCACCACGGTGCTGCAGGTCTCCATCGCGCTGGCGGCCATTGCCCTGCTGACACGCAAGCGTTGGCTGGAATATGGCATGTTCGCGCTGGCCGGCGTGGGCATGGCGGTCGGCGCGCTCGCGTTGCTGCATATTTGATAGCATCTCCTCCTTATCTTGCTTGCCCTGGAACACCAAAACCATGAAAATCGCCACCTGGAATGTCAACTCGCTGGCCGTGCGGCTGCCGCAGGTCCTTGACTGGCTGGCGGCAAATCCGGTGGATGTGCTGTGCCTGCAGGAACTCAAACTTTCCGACGACAAGTTTCCACTGCAGGCACTGGCCGACGCGGGCTACCAAAGTGCGGTGTTCGGCCAGAAAACCTACAACGGCGTGGCCATTTTGAGTCGCACGCCGGCGCGCAACATTGTGAAGAACATAGCCGGTTTCACGGACGAGCAGTCACGCGTGATCGCGGCGACGCTGGACACGCCGAGCGGCGAGGTGCGCGTTGTCAATGGCTATTTTGTCAACGGCCAGGCACCGGGCACCGAGAAGTTTGAATACAAGATGCGCTGGCTCGACGGCCTGCGCGCGTGGCTGCGCGAAGAACTCGCCGAACACTCCAGGCTTGTGCTGGTGGGTGACTTCAACATCACCGCCGACGACCGCGACACGTATGACGCGCAAGGGCTGCACGAAACGATTCACCATACCGCCGACGAACGGCAACACTTGCAGGCACTGTTGGGGCTGGGTCTGCACGATGCGTTCCGCCTGTTCGAACAACCGGAAAAAACCTACTCATGGTGGGATTACCGGGAGTTTGCGTTTCGCAGAAACCGCGGCCTGCGCATTGATTACATCCTGGTGAGCAATGCACTCAAGCCCGCCGTCAAAAGCTGCCTCATCGACAAGCTGCCACGCAAAAACGAGCGCCCGAGCGACCACGCGCCGGTCGTGGCGGAACTCGATTGGCTATAAAAACAATAGCAATACTGTCTCATTCCACGATAGGTAGAGCCACTATTTACTAAAATCCAGGCCCTGTCCCCTGCACGGGGTCGGCGCGCGTCCGGCTCCGCCTGTTGGCCAGGCAGTCGCCAACGCAGCCCAGCGCGGTCAACCCGGCGATCACGATAAGGTCGATGTTCAGGAAATCAGAATGCCACGGCCTGGCCGTCCTTGCGCGGGTCGGAGCCTGCGACGTAGCTGTCGCCACGCTTGTACACCAGCTGCGCGCCACCAAAGGCAAAAACACCATTACCGCGCTCTACAGTGACTTCATGCCCGCGCGCAGCAAGCTCGCGAACCACGTCGGCGTCAAAGTTCGGTTCAACGGCCACCTTGCGTCCGCCCGTCACGCGCCAGCGCGGCGCATCGGCCGCGGCTTGCGGGTTCTGCCCGTAGTGGAGCACGCGCAAGGCCATTTGCACATGGCCTTGTGACTGCATCGGCCCCCCCATCACACCGAAGGCCATTTGCGGCGTGCCATCGGCATGCATGGCGAACGCCGGAATGATGGTGTGCGAAGGGCGCTTGGCAGGCCCTACCTGATTGGCATGCCCCTGTTCCAAAGAAAAGCCATGGCCCCGGTTCTGCAGGCTGACGCCGGTGCCCGGCACGACAACGCCCGAGCCAAATCCCATGTAGTTGGACTGGATGAAGGAGACCATCATGCCGGAGGCGTCCGCCGTTGCCACATAGACGGTGCCGCCCGGCTTGGGCGCACCATGGCCGGGGTCGGCAGCGCGGTGGCGGTCAATCAGCCTGGCTCGCTCGGCCAGGTAGGCTGGGGCCAGCAGCGCGCTGGGCGGGATCTGCATGGCGTCAATGTCGGCGTTGTATTGATGCAGGTCTGCCAGCGCGAGTTTCATCGCCTCAATCGACAGGTGCACCGTATCAACATGGTCGGGCGGCTGGTTGCCAATACCCAATGCCTCCATCATGCCCAGCGCCATCAAGGCTGCAATGCCCTGCCCATTCGGCGGCAGTTCGTGCACCACGGAGCCAGCGAAGGGCTGAGCCAGCGTGCCGCACCAGTCGGCGCGGTGGTTGGCCAGATCGTCCTCCGTCAGCGCCGCGCCATGGGCCCTGGCATGGGCCGCGATGCGCTGGGCCACCGCGCCGCGGTAAAACGCCTCGCCATGGCTTTCGGCAATGGCCTCCAGCGTGCTCGCATGGGCCTCGCTGCGAAACAATTCCCCCGCGCGCGGGGCGCGGCCGTCGGGCAAAAAGCATTCGGCAAAGCCGGGCTGCTCGCCCAGCCGCGCCCCGCCCAGCGCCCATAAATGCGCGATGACCGGCGATACCGCAAAGCCGTTGCGGGCGTAATCAATGGCAGGCGCGGCCAGGGCGGTGAATGGCAGGCGGCCGAAACGGCGCGACAGTGCGCTCCAGGCCGAAACGGCACCAGGCACCGTGACGGCCTCCCAACCTTTGTCGGGCATTGCGCCGTGGCCGGCGAAACGGTCGGCTGACCAGGCCGCGGGCGAACGGCCGGAGGCGTTCAGACCGTGCAACTCCTTGCCGTCCCAGACAATCGCGAAGCCATCGCTGCCGAGGCCGCAGCCGGTCGGCTCGACAACCGTCAACGCCATCGCCGTGGCGATGGCGGCGTCAACGGCATTGCCTCCGGCAAGAAGCATGCGCAGGCCAGCCTGTGCGGCGAGTGGCTGCGAGGTACTGACAACGTTGCGCCCCAGCACGGCAGAACGTGCCGAGGCATAGGGATTCGTGAAGTCCATGGCGGATGGAATGGGCATGGGTGTGTATTTCATTCAAGGGTGATCTTGCGTTCGCGAATGATGCGCGCCCAGCGCTGGCTGTCGGCAGACACCATCTCGGCGAACTGTGCGGGCGTGCCCGGTGGGGCGGGTTCAACACCGAGTTTGGCCAGGCTTTCCACCACCTCGGGCGCGTGGGCCGCCTTAGCGAAGGCCTCATGCACACGCACCACCAGATCAGCCTTCATGCCGCGCGGTGCATACAGCCCAAACCAGGTCACGGATGAAAAACCAGGAAGGCCCGCCTCGGCCACGGTCGGCAGCTCGGGCGCCAGTGCGGAGCGCTTGTCTCCGGTGACGGCCAAGGCACGCAGCCGACCACTCTTGACATGCGGCATGCCCGACGGGATGGAGTCGATCAGCACCGGCACCGAGCCGGCAATGACATCGGGAATGGCCAGTGCCGTGCCCTTGTAAGGCACGTGGGTAATAAAAATGCCAGCCTGGGCCTTGAAGGCTTCGGTCGTCAAATGCACGATAGTGCCATTGCCGCTGCTGGCGTAATTGAGTTGGCCAGGATGCTTTTTGGCGTAAGCGATCAGCTCGGGCACCGTTTTCACAGGCAGCGACGGTGTCACAAGCAGCACGCTCGCGGCGTCGGCCAGGTGCGCAATCGGCGTGAAATCCTTGATGGCGTCGTAGGGCAGCTTGGGCATGAGGTGCGGCGAGATGGCGTGCGTGCTGCTCGTCGTCAATAGCAGGGTATAGGCATCGGCCGTCGCCTTTGCGGCCTCGGCCGAGCCTATGGTGCCGCCCGCACCGGCCTTGTTATCAACGACGATTTGCTGCCCGATGTCTTTTGACACGCGCTGGGCAATAACCCTGGCAACCAGGTCGGTTGCGCCGCCGGCAGGAAACGGCACCACCAAGCGCACCGGCCGCTCGGGCCAGGTTTGGGCTTGAGCGGCTGCGGATGCGGCAATGAGCGCGACGACTCCGAGCATGCGGAGGCAGTTAGACAGATAACGCATGTGAAATTTTCCTTGAATGGTGGGGCGAGCGATGCCAGGAAAGTCAGGTCCGACAGCATCTTAGGAAGACTTCAGCATTACCACAATAAGAGAATTTGCAATGTATCATTGCCGAAACGGCAAACCAAGACACACAACCAGGCGCGCAAAAACCGCAAGGACTTGTCGCTCGTCGGACGGATCAAACGGCTAGCGGCAATACTGTTCAGTTAAGTTATTCACCCTGAATCGGAATGACCAAAAACCCTGACTTGTCATTGCGGGCCTGGCCCGCAATCCATGGATCCCGGATCAAGTCCGGGAATGACAAACCAGCGGCAAGGGCTTGACTGAACCGTATTGCGGCTAGCGATGTGGCATCAAAACCCGAAACCCGTCTATGGCTGGTCGGCCAGGCGTTGCTTGAGATAGTCGAGAAAGGACTGCACCGCTTGCGGCAAGCTGCGGCCGGCCAGCGTTTGCACCTCGATGTAGCGCAAGCCCATGCCGTGATCGCGAATCGGAATCACCACCAGCGTGCCGGCAGCGACCAGGTGCCGCACCGACACCTCGCCGCAGAAGGTGATGCCGCCGCCATGCACGACAAAGTTGTGCTGCGTCGTCATGCTGTTGCTGGTCAGCACGGACTCCATCAGCAATTGCTGGCGGCTGCACTCCATGTCGATCATCTGGCGCACCGCCGTGTCCGGTGCAGGCAGCACCATCGGATAGGCGCTCATCTGCGCCAGCGTGACCGACCGGGACTGGGCCAGGGGATGATCGTGGCGCATCAGCGCCAGCACGGGCGCCGGCTGGCGGTACTCAACCTTGATCTCCTTGTCCGGGACACGACTGAATCTCAATCCGATGTCTGCATCGCCGTCGCGAACGCGCACCGACACCTGGGCCGGTGGCTCGACATTCAACTCGAAAACGATGCCCTCATTCGCGGCTCTGAATGCGATGATCAGCGGCGGCAGGAACTCGTTGGCAAATGCCTCTGATGCGGCGATTCGCACCTTGCCCGAGCGCAGGCCTTGCAAGGCAAGGATCTCATGGATCGCTCTTTCCGCATCCAGGCTCGCCCGGCGCGCGTGCGTTGCCAGTATCTCGCCGGCCGCGTTCAGCACCATGCCGCGCGGATGCCGCTCAAAGAGCGCCGTACCCAGCGCCTGCTCCAGCCCGGCAATCTGGCGGCTGATCGCCGAAGTCGCCACGTGAAGCCGTTCCGAGGCCTCCGTCAGTGAGCCGCAGCGCGCTACCTCGAAGAAATAACGCAGGGCCGTCTCCTGCAGGTGGCGCACCCGCATGTCGGCCTCGGAAAGACTCATGATGGTCCTTTTATGGTTTCTGATCCGGCAACTATATGATGCGAGCGCTGTAATTTTTGCGAAAACGCAAGAACGCGGAACCATCATCACGCCCAAGAAGAAAGCCAACACTTTCAGGCGCCACTAGACCGAGGTCTGACGGGCGCCCTTGCGCCTGTTTGAGCCCATTTCAGCCGCCCGAAGAAAACGACTCGCGGCGGGACTACCGGGAGTGTGTGTTTCGCAGGAATTGCGGCCTGCGCAATGATTGCATCCTGGTGAGTTATGCACTCAATAATGCACTCAAGCCGGCCGCCACAAACTGCCTGATTGACAAGCTGCCGCGTAAAACCAAGTATCCGAGCACCCGAGCACCCGAGCGACCATGCGCCGGTACTGGTCGAGCTCGAACTGCCCTGAATCAGTGAGCGGTCAGTCAAGCCCGCAAAAAAGGTCGCAGGCCCTGCACCCCACTAACCACTAACCACTAACCACTAACCACTAACGAAAACGTTTGCTGAACTCGCGCACCACGCCGATGATCTCGGCACTACCCAGCGGTTTGACGGGGTAGCGGGTGTTCAGGGGCTTAAGGTAGTAATCGGCGCCGTCCTTGACCAGCTGCTTGAACGTCGTCTGGTTCTTGCTGTTCAGCACAATCACGTAGTCGCCCGGCTCGGCCGTCAATTCGGGCTCCACCACCAGAATCGAACCTTCGGGAAAGGAGTCGCCGGTAATACCCACCATGCTGTCGCCATGCACGCGCAGGGCAAAAGTCTGGCGTTTGACCGGCACGGTGACAGGCACCATCTCAAAGCCGCTCCTGGGCTGGAAGTTGTCGATGGCCGTGTAATTGCCAGCATGCACTTCAGAGATCAGCGGTATTTCAGCCCGCACGTCTATGCCCAGGCCCGGGCTCATGCGGGAATCGCCGGAAACAAGTTCGGCCACCGAAATTCCCAGCAGTTCGGCTACTTTGGGTTGATTGGCGCGCTTGGGCGCTGTTCCGTCTGGTTTTTCCCATTGCTGGACAGCACCACGGCTTACCCCAGCCGCATCAGCGAATTGCTGCACGCTCAGCCCTAAAAGCCGGCGTTTTTCGCGGATTAGTGTGTGAATGCTCATGGAGTATGAGGATATTCCCACGGAAAGATAGAAAAATTGTCATCATGATAGTTAAACTTTCCCTGAAATCGAATGGCTGACTGCCTTGTCTGGTAAAAGAATGCTAGCTAAACTAGCCAAAACAAGCTGATACGCACAAGTCTCACTCATGACCACCACGTGGTGTTTGGGATTTGCGCCCAGGGAGCAGGCTTAATTAATGGACACCATTAGCGGGACGCAGCCCCTCTGCCTTCATGCGCGACTCTGTGGCAACCGCGCTACTACCGTGCGTGACTCCCAAAAGTCCGCAGTGGGTCTCATTGCGAGCAGCTCACGTCCCATGCACGGCCCGCTAGCTCATCCTGCGGAAGGGCCCCATGCCTTCTGCTGAGCCCTCTCCAGTTGCTTCACCCGCTCCACCCGCGCACATCCTGATCGCAGAAGACAGTGGCGTGCAGGCCTACATGCTGCGCCGCCTCCTCGAAGAAGAAGGCTACGCAACCAGCGTTGCGAAAAACGGCCGGCTCGCCCTGGAACTGGCTGCCCGGATACGCCCCTCACTGCTTGTCAGCGACGTCAACATGCCGGAGATGAGCGGCTACGAGCTGTGCCGGCAGATCAAGGCCAACCCCGATCTTTGCCATATTCCGGTGATTCTGGTGACCAACCTGTCGGACCCCGATGACGTGTTGCTCGGGCTCAAAAGCGGCGCTGACAGCTTTGTCATCAAACCCTATGACCGAACCCATATGCTGGCGCGCGTGCAGCATGCGCTCAGCAACCAGCACCTTCGCTCCACCGCAGAAGAAGGCCCGGGGGTGGAGATCTCCTTCCATGGCGAGAAGCACCAGATTACGGCCAGCCGTGCCCAAATCCTCAACCTGCTGATGTCGACTTACGAAACCACCGCCCAGCGCAACAGGGAACTTCACGAAAGCCGTGAGGAACTGGCCAAACGCACCACCGAGCTGCTGGCGGCAAACCGTTTCCTCGACTCGATCATCGAGAACATTCCGAACATGATCTTTATCAAGGATGCTGCGGAATTGAAGTTTGTCAGGCTCAATCGGGCGGGCGAGAACCTGCTTGGTTATTCGCGCGACCAGTTGCTCGGAAAAAGTGACCATGACTTCTTCCCCAAGAATGAGAGCGATCATTTTGTGGCCAGGGAGCGCGAGGTGCTGGCCAGCGGAAAAGTCTTGGAAATCGCTGAGGAGCCCGTGCAGACGGCCAACAAGGGGATACGCCTGCTTCGCACCAAGAAGGTGGCGGTGCTCGGCGAGAACGGCCTAGCGACTCACCTCCTGGGAATTTCCGAGGATATTACCCAGCAAAAGGAAATGGAAAAGGAAATCCTCAACCTCAATGCGATTTTGAAGGCTCGCGCTGAAGAACTGGAAGCCAGTCACAAAAGCCTGGAAAGCTTTACGTCCGCAGCGACGCACGACCTTCGCTCGCCACTGAGCATCATCGGCGGCTATGCCGGCCTGCTGGAGAAAAATTACGCCAGCCGGCTGGACGAAAAGGGTCAGCGCTATGTGTCGATCATCCGGGACAATATCAAAGGCATGGCCAAACTGATTGACGACCTGCTGGCCTTCTCCAAGCTGGGCCAGCGCGAGATCAGCAAAGCCAGTGTGAACATGCATGGACTGGCCCAACAGGTCATCGAAGAACTCCTGCAACGCCATCCGGAGGGCAGCAAACCACGCGTCGTCCTGGAGTCGCTGCCGCCGGCGCAGGCAGACGCTTCGCTGCTGCGCCAGGTCTGGGTGAACCTGCTGTCCAACGCCGTGAAGTACAGCAGTCGCACACCCAACCCCCTGATCGAAATCAGTGGCCGCATAGACGGCGCGGAGGCCGTTTATTCGGTGCGTGACAACGGCGCCGGCTTCAGCATGGACCACTACGACAAACTCTTCGAAATATTTCAGCGACTGCACACCGACGAGGAGTTTGAAGGGAACGGGGTGGGCTTGCCCATCGTCCAGCGCGTGGTGACCCGGCATGGCGGCCGCGTGTGGGCCGAGGGCAAGGTGGGTCAGGGTGCGGTGTTTCATTTTGCGCTGCCCGTATAGCGTCAGCAGCGCCCGGTCTCAAGACTTGAACGGCCTTGCAGCCATCAGCCCGGGCTGTTTGCACCGGCAGCCCACGTTGAAGCCTTAGCCCATGTCCAGCACCTTGCATGAATCCAGCCAGAGTGACCATCAAGATGTCCCTTACAAACCGGGTGCCGCCGCACCATTGACCACACTGGTGATCAGGCTCGCCGCCAGCGTGACCCTCCTCACAGGACTGTCGGTACTGGCGGGTTGGGTATGGGATGTGCCGCTGCTCAAAAGTGTGTTGCCGGGTGCCGTGGAAATGAAAGCCAATACGTCACTGGCGCTGATCGCGGCGGGCGCGGCCTTGTGGATGCTGGATTTCCAGCGGCCGGTAGTTTTTCAGTATGGAGGGCAGGCACTGGCGCTTTTTGTCTGCGTGCTGGGCCTGGCCACCCTGGGGCAGTATCTGTTCGACTGGCGCCTGGGCATTGACGAGTTGCTGTTCCTGGACCGCCAGGGCGCCTACAACGCGATTCGCGGCCGCATGTCACCCTACAGCGCCGTGGCTTTCGCCTGCATTGGATTGGCCTTGCTGATCCTGCCGCGATCCGGCCTGCGCTCGCCGGCATTTTTGGCCACCGCGGTAACCCTGATCATTGGCACGCTTTCGGCGATCGGCTACGCCTGGAATGCCAGCGAACTCACAACGGATGTTGTGCTGCCGCCAGTGGCGGTGAATACGGCGGCCGCCTTCATTTTTCTCAGCACGGGCACGCTGCTGGCCATCCACAAGCGCATGACGCAACAGACAGTCTCTCCCTTCACGATGACCTCGATGGAGGGAAAAATCCTCACGGGCTTTGTCGGCGCGTTTTGCTGCTGGCGATCGGGGGAGGACTCACCTACAAGGCCACCACGGTTTTTGCAAGCTCGGCACAACAGGTAGCCCACACACAGCAGGTGCGAGCTGCCTTGGGCCGCCGCTACGGTGATATCTCTGAAGCGGGCTTCGCCCAGCGCAACTACCTGATCACCGGCCGGCCCGAGCAGCTCGATCAATACCGGCATCTGGCTTCAAAGATAGCCGCCCAAACCGAATCAATAGGTTCGCTCGTCAGTGACAACCCACGCCAAACGGAAAATCTGGCACCCCTTCAGCCATTGATAGACCGCACACGCGCCTTGCTGGTCAAACGCGAAGCGGCTGCGGCGCGCTTTCAGCGCTATATGCATGGCCTCCATGCTGCTGACCATGCTGGTCGCCGCCTGCATTTTTGTGGCCCTGTACCGCGAAATTCGTCGCGAAAATCGGGCGCGGCAGCTGGCCGACGCAGCCAATCGCGCCAAGAGCGCCTTCCTGGCCACCATGAGCCATGAAATCCGGACGCCGATGAACGGCGTGCTGGGCATGGTTGAGCTGCTGGGCCTCACCCCGCTTAACGGTACGCAACACACCACGCTCAAGGCCATACGCGAGTCCGGCCGGTCACTGATGCGGATCATTGACGACATCCTGGACTTCTCGAAAATTGAAGCACAAAAGCTGGACATTCAGCCCGAGGCCACGTCCCTCAAGGACCTGATCGAAGATGTCCACCACGTTTACTCCGGCAATGCCAGCAGCAAGCGCTTGCTCATCACCCATCATGTCGATACAGCGCTCAGCCCTGCCCTGATGGTGGACCCGCTGCGGCTGCGGCAGATACTGGGCAACTTTGTCAGCAACGCCATCAAATTCACGTCTCACGGCCGGGTCGAAATCACGGCGGACCTGATGGAACGAAAAGACGCTGAAGACCGGGTGAGGATCAGCGTGAAAGACACCGGGATCGGCATTTCCGGGGAACATCAACGGCTGCTGTTTCAGCCTTTTGCCCAGGCCGAGCGAGTACGACGCAGCGCTTTGGCGATACAGGCCTCGGTCTGGTTATCTGCCGCCGGCTGGCGGCCTTGATAGGCGGCTCCATCACCATGGAGAGCACGCCTGGCAAAGGAACCACCATGACCCTTGATCTGTCGCTGCCCATAGCGGATCCCGCGCAGCTTCCAGAAGGAAATCCAGGTGCCCCGGACTCATTTTTTGCGAGCCTGGAGACACGCAGGGCAGCGCCTGACGTGGCGCAAGCCGAGGCAGAGGGCACGCTGATCCTGCTGGCCGATGACCACCCCACCAACCGCTCGCTGTTGATGCGCCAGGTAAACCTGCTCGGCTATGCGGCAGAGAGCGCCAGAAACGGCGTCGAAGCCCTGAACCTGTGGAAGTCGGGCCGATTTTCGCTGCTCCTGACAGACTGCAACATGCCCGAAATGGACGGCTATGAACTGGCCAAGGCTATACGCGCGCTCGAAGCAGCCACAGCCGCCCGTCACTACCCCGTCATTGCCTGCACAGCCAATGCCATGGGCGGTGAAGCAGAAATTTGCCTCGCCGCGGGTATGGACGACTACCTTGTCAAGCCGGTGGAGTTAAAAAAACTGCGGCCAGCCTGGCGCGCTGGCTACCCATCCCCGCGGCCCCCGTCACACCGCCCGCCTATTTTCCTGTAGCACGGCGGGCGAGGACACCGATTGACCATGTGGCGCTGGCCAGAGTGTCTGCGGGCGATGCGGCCGTCGAGCGCGACATTTTCATCGAGTTTCAACGGGCCAATGAGGGAGATGCCGCGCTTCTGGAACAGGCGGTGGCCGACGGTGACATCGCCCAGGTCAAACGGCTGGCCCATCTCATCAAAGGCGCTTGCGCCATGGTCGGAGCCCTCGCGCTGGCCAACGTCTGTGAACGTATCGAGCGGGCCAGCCGCGACGGCGACTGGAAGACCATCGTGGTCAGCATGATCGAATTCGAGCAGGAATTGACGGAGCTAAACCGATACCTGGCCGAGGTCCAGGGACCAGCCACCTCTTGAGTGCTGGCCAGCGTACCGGTTGGTCCGTGCAGCACGGCTGGACCATCGGGTGTGCTCCGCATCCCTGATTGCCATAGCAAATAGAACTGCACCCCGGGGAACCTCAGGGATTGCAGCCGGTTTTACTCCAGATTCAGCTCCTGGATCTTGCGCGTGATGGTATTGCGGCCAATACCCAACTTCTGGGCGGCCTCGATGCGACGCCCGCGGGTATTGAGCAGCGCCGTCTGGATCAGCCGGGACTCAAAACGGCGCGTCAGCACATCCCACACATCGCTGCGACCGGCCGCCAGCAAAGCGAGGGCTTCCGCCTCAAGGCCGGCTTCCCAATTCTGCTCGCCAGCCGCCGGCCCCGCCAAGACGGCAGGCTCGGGCATATGCATCGTCGGCGTGACGGGCGCCAGAGGCGCTTTGTCGGAAGCCCCCGGCGCCGGTTCATGCGGCACGCCCAGCACTTCAGGTGGCAGGTCCTTGGCTTCAATCACCTGCGCGGGCGCCATCACGGTGAGCCAGTGACAGATGTTTTCCAGCTGGCGCACATTGCCGGGAAAACTGAAGTTGCTCAATTGCTGCAGCGCCGCATCGGAAATGCGCTTGGGCTCCACACCCAGCTGCTTGGCGCTTTGCTGCAGGAAATGGCGGGTCAGCATGAACACATCCTCGCGCCGTTCGCGCAGCGCGGGCAGGCGCAGCCGAATCACGTTGAGCCGGTGGAAGAGGTCTTCGCGAAAACCACCCTCCTTGACGCGCTGCTCCAGGTCCTGGTGCGTGGCGGCAATCACGCGCACATTGGCCTTGACGGCGTTGTGGCCGCCCACGCGGTAAAAGTGACCAT
Organism: Polaromonas sp. JS666; assembly: GCF_000013865.1. Taxonomy (NCBI): domain Bacteria; kingdom Pseudomonadati; phylum Pseudomonadota; class Betaproteobacteria; order Burkholderiales; family Comamonadaceae; genus Polaromonas; species Polaromonas sp. JS666. The sequence continues at coordinate 1,874,383 of NC_007948.1, read as the reverse complement.
CGCTCAGCACCCGGAGCAGGCGGGTTTGCAGGTCAAAGGGCATGTCACCGATTTCATCGAGGAACAGCGTTCCGCCCTCTGCCTGCTCAAAGCGGCCACGCCGCATGGTCTGCGCGCCGGTGAAGGCGCCGCGCTCATGACCGAAGAGTTCGCTCTCGAGCAGGTCTTTGGGAATGGCCGCGGTATTGATGGCCACAAAAGGCCCGTTGGCGCGCGGTGAGTGCTTGTGCAGCGCGCGCGCCACCAGTTCCTTGCCCGACCCCGATTCGCCGGTGATCATCACCGTCACCATGCTCTGGCTCAAGCGGCCAATGGCACGGAACACATCCTGCATCGCCGGCGCCTGGCCGAGCATTTCCGGCGCGGCCGCCATGCGCTCCTCGGCCACCTCCTCGCGCTGGCTTTCTTCCACCGCACGGCGTATGAGTTCCACCGCTTTTGGGAGGTCGAAGGGCTTGGGCAGGTATTCGAAAGCGCCGCCCTGAAAAGCAGAAACAGCGCTGTCAAGGTCGGAGAACGCCGTCATGATGATGACCGGCAGGCCGGGAAGCTTTTGCTTGACCTTCTCCAGCAGATCCAGCCCCGACCCGCCGGGCATGCGAATGTCGCTCACCAGGACTTGCGGGCCCTCTTCCTCTGTCGCGTTTTCCAGCGCCAGGAGGACCTCACGGGGGTTGGTGAAACTGCGCGTAGGAAGATCCTCACGAAGCAGGGCCTTCTCCAGAACAAACCGGATGGACTGGTCATCGTCAACGATCCAAATCGGTTTCATGTTGTGCAGTCCTTGTTGTACATTCGGTGCCATTCGCGTCATCGCGCTTTATTTGTCAAGCCATGTAGGAAGGACACACCTCAAGGCAACGGTATCAGCAGCTTGAAGTCTGTCCGGCCCGGCACGCTGTCGCACTCAATCAAACCGTGGTGTTGCTGAACAAAGGTTTGCGCCAATGTCAGCCCCAGCCCCGAACCGCCCTCGCGCCCTGATACCAGCGGATAGAAGATGCGGTCTTTGATGGAGTCCGGCACGCCCGGTCCATTGTCAATGACATGCAATTCCAGTGCCAAGCGATAGCGCTGCTTGCCGAAAGTTACCTGCCGGGCGATTCGGGTCCTGAAAGTGATCTGCGCATCGCCCGCCGCAATGCGCTCTGCGAGCGCCTGAGCCGCGTTGTGGGCGATATTGAGGACCGCCTGAATGAGCTGCTCGCGGTCACCGCGGAAACCGGGAATCGAAATGTCATAGTCCCGTGTGACGCGCAGCCCCTTGGGAAATTCGGCAAGGATGAGCGAGCGCACCCGCTCACAGACTTCGTGAATATTCACATCCCCCACCAGATGCGGCCGCCGGTGCGGAGCGAGCAGGCGGTCTACCAGCGTTTGCAGGCGATCGGCCTCATGAATGATGACCTGCGTGTACTCGGTCAACTCCTTGTCGATTTCCATCTGCAGCAACTGCGCCGCACCGCGAATGCCACCCAGCGGATTCTTGATTTCATGGGCCAGGTTGCGGATCAGTTCTTTGTTGGCCTGGGCCTGGTCAATCAGGCGTTCCTCCCGGTCCTGCTTGGCCTGCTGCTCCAGCGGCAACAACTCCACAATCGCCTCGCCCGGCGTATCGGTTTGCGCCACCACCACGTGGACCGGCATGGGCTCGTGGTTCAGGCGCCTGAGCCACGCGTCATAACGCAGGGCCGCAAACTCATTGCTGCCGGCGCCCTCGAGCGCATTTTGCAGAATCAGCGGCTCGGTAAAGCACTCGGGGAGCTGCGAGCCTTCGATGGTCCGGCGTGAGGTGCCCAGCGCATCTTCCAGCGCCGCATTGGCAAATACCACGACGCCATTGGTACGCACAACGGCCACGAGCGTGGCCAGCAGGTCAAACGATTGAAAGCGCGGGGGCGCCGGGGTGGCGGATAAAACGGGGGGTAAATGTGGCTTGTTCAAGCCGTCCATTTTGGCCCATAAGCGGTGGAGGTAAACGCTTAATTTGCGGCCGGGAGACGCGAAATCTCGCGCTTGATGCCGGCAATATCGCTCTGGTTGCGGGCGATGCTTTCCTTGAGTTCAGCCACGCGGTCTAGGTAGCGTTGGTAGTTGCGTCCTTCAATACCCTGCTTTTCAGGCTCGCCGTTGTTGTACTCTTTTTGCTGCTCGGCCAATCGGGCCTCGGCCTTTTTCAGCTCGGACTCCAGAATGGCGCGCGAGTCGCTGTCACGTGCACGCTGCTCCGGGCTGCCATCGGTTCGCGGACCGCCAGAAGCCGCCGCCGCAGCGACACGCACAGGCGCCTTGGCCACGGGGTTGCCCTGGACCACGGTGACATTGCCACCCGACAGCAGCTTGCAATTCCGGTTCTGGGCATCCTTGGCGTTGTTGATGTACTCTGGCACGCCGCCGTTGGCGGCAACACAACGGTAAACCTGCTGGGCCCATGCGGAATTCCCCGCACCGGCCAACAGCAAGGATAAAAGGGACAGCGATAAAGTGTTTTTCATTCGGAACTCCAGATGCCCGTATAGGCAAAGGACGGTCTATCAGTATGCGGCAAAGCTGCAAAAACACAAAGTCAGCATCCTTATTACCCACCAGCCATAAAAAAGGACGGCAATTGCCGTCCTTTTTTGGCCACAAACCGTAAGCAACGGTAAGTGGCGCGAGCCTGCAGCCCCGATTACAGGGAGTAATACATCTCGAATTCGATGGGGTGCGTCGCCATGCGCAGGCGCGTCACTTCACCCATCTTCAATTCGATGTAGGCGTCCAGCATGCTGTCGGTGAACACGCCGCCCTTGGTCAGGAAGCCGCGGTCTGCGTTGAGGCAGTCCAGCGCCTGGTCCAGGCTGTGGCACACGGTTGGCACTTTTGCATCTTCCTCGGGCGGCAGATGGTAGAGGTCCTTGGTAGCGGCTTCGCCCGGGTGGATCTTGTTCTCGACGCCGTCGAGGCCGGCCATCATCAGTGCGGAGAAGCACAGGTAAGGGTTGGCCAGTGGATCGGGGAAGCGCGCCTCAATGCGGCGGCCCTTGGGGTTCGCCACATACGGAATGCGGATCGAAGCCGAGCGGTTCTTGGCCGAATAGGCCAGCTTGACCGGTGCCTCATAGCCGGGAACCAGGCGCTTGTAGCTGTTGGTGCCGGGGTTGGTGATCGCATTCAGGGCACGGGCGTGCTTGATGATGCCGCCGATGTAGTACAGGGCGAAATCAGACAGGCCCGCATAGCCGTCGCCGGCAAACAGATTTTTGCCGTCTTTCCAGATGGACTGGTGAACGTGCATGCCGGAGCCGTTGTCGCCTACGATGGGCTTGGGCATGAAGGTCGCGGTTTTGCCGTAGGCATTGGCCACGTTCTGCACCACATACTTCAGGATCTGGGTCCAGTCGGCGCGCTGCACCAGCGTGCTGAAACGGGTGCCGATTTCATTCTGGCCGGCGCCAGCCACTTCGTGGTGGAACACTTCGACCGGAATGCCCAGCGATTCGAGGATCAGGGCCATCTCGGCGCGCATGTCCTGCGTGCTGTCAACCGGCGGCACGGGGAAGTAGCCGCCCTTGACGGTTGGACGGTGGCCACGGTTGCCGCCTTCGAGCTTGGAGCCAGAGTTCCAGGGTGCTTCGTATTCTTCGATTTTGAAGAAGGTGCCCGACATGTCGGTGTTCCAGCGCACGTCGTCAAAGATGAAGAACTCTGGCTCCGGACCGAAATAGGCGGTATCGCCCAGGCCGGAAGCCTTGAGGTAGGACTCTGCACGCTTGGCGATGGAGCGGGGGTCGCGGTCATAAGACTTGCCGTCGCTCGGCTCCAGCACATCGCAGCTCATGAACAGCGTTGTTTCTTCGAAGAACGGGTCAATGTTCGCGGTGTTGGGATCAGGCATCAGCTGCATGTCGGAGGCTTCAATGCCCTTCCAGCCGGCAATCGATGAACCGTCAAACGCGTGGCCCGAGGTGAACTTATCTTCGTCAAAGTGGGAGACAGGCACCGTCACGTGCTGCTCTTTACCCCGGGTGTCGGTAAAACGGAAGTCAACAAACTTGACTTCGTTTTCCTTGACCATTTTCATGACGTCTGCGACGGTCTTTGCCATCAAAATCTCCTGTTGCTTGGATGGTTGTTAAAAAATTGTCTTCGGATGGTGAATGCACTTTTTGTGCCACAGCGGATGGCTGATCGGTTTTCGCCAAACCCCTGATTGTGCCGTTATCTGGCCCAGATTCCGGCCTTGCGGCGCCAGAATCTCAAAAAGAGGCCGCCCGCACATGCACCAATACGGGTCATTACGGCAATGCACCAATTTAGCGCAAATTCTCATCGCACCAATTCGGGGCCTAATTTGAGATCGAATTTCTGCAGGCCCGTCAACAAGGCGGGGTAGGCCAGGCTCACCGCCTCCGGCGCCCCCTTCACGCCCAGCTCGATGTGGCGACCGTAATCGGGATGATCCACGCTGGGAAGACTGAACACTTTCACGCCCTCATGCGCCGCTTCAATTGCGAGCATGAGGGGGGTCAGCGTGGCCTCCATGGAACCAAACACGATCACCGACTTTTCGATATAGGCGGATTTCTGGTGCAGATGGGGGTAGCGCTGATCCAGCACCCATTCCATCATGGGCCAGGCCATCACGGGAAAGCCCGGAACAAAGTGCACCGAGCCCTCACCGGCCTGGCAACTAAAGCCTGGGATCTTGTTGTAGGGGTTGGGGATGATCTGGGCGCCCACGGGGAACACGCCCATGTTCAGGCGGTGGATGTTGTCCTCGCGGTCGGGCTCATACGGCAGCCCCTGCTCTTTCGCCACATCCTGCATGCGCTCCATGATCAGCCTTTTGGCTTCGGGATGAAGGGCCAGCGCCACGCCCAGGGCTTTGGCCGCACACTGTCGGGTGTGATCGTCCGGCGTGGCGCCAATGCCCCCGCAGGAAAACACCACGTCGCCAGAGCTACGCGCTGCCGCAAAGGCGCGCGCCAGGGTGGCGGTGATGCGGTCAGGATCGTCGCCCACGTAGTCGGCGTAGCCGAGTTGCAGGCCGCGAGCACCCAGCAGCTCGATGGTTTTGGGCAGGTGCTTATCGGCACGTTTGCCCGAGAGAATTTCATCGCCAACAATGACGAGTCCAAAGTTTGTAGCCATAAGGGTAGTGGTGAAGTTGCCGCTGGACGATCATCAAGGCTGGGTATGGGGATTGCCGCCCAGCGAGCCGAAGCTGGGCGCCGGCCCCTCGGAAGCAGTCGGCGCCAATTCGTTCGCGATTGATTTAATAGCCTCCTGCGCAAACGGATCGGGGGCCAGTGCATTGTTTTTCTTGCGCAGCTGTTCCAGGGCGGCGAGCGTGTAGTGGGCAAACCAAAGCGACGAAAAGGCAAACACCAGCGTGTATAGCCAGATGGCCACGGGCACGAGGATAGGCGCCATCGCCACGAACATCGCACCCGAGGCCCAGATCAGGCTGGGCGCGGCGCCCAGGTAGCCACTGAGGACACCGATGCCCAGCAGCGTGGCACGATGCTCGCGGAAAATCTGGCGCCGCTCCTCACCGCTTGCATGATCCACCATGGCGTCATACGACATGACACGGTAGGTGAGCCAGCCCCAGATCAGTGGCGGCAGGATCAGGATCAGCGGCGGAATCAGCCACAGGGGAATCGACAATACCAGTGCAATCACGGCCAGCAGGGTGGAGCCCAGCGACCAGAACACGCTGGCCAGCAGGGAGCCGCCCCGCTTGCGCTCCAGTTGCGGGAAGCGCCGTTCAGCCACCAGGGCCACCATGGCGGGCGTCATGAACATCGCCACAAACAGCAGCGAGGCAATCACAATGACGGGAATGGCCAGGAACAGCAGCAGCACAGGCGCCAGCACCACGCGAAGGTCGCTCAGCCCCAGCCCTTCCAGCCAGCGGACCATGGTGTCCACCAGCTCATAGCTTTCAAGGTTGCTGCGCACCGCCGCCAGCGCGCCTTCCCAGAAGAAATAACCCAGGCCGAGCGAGATGACGGCCATGATCACCAGGGGCAGTACCGACAGGGCGATGACCCGGGGATGCAGGCAGTACATGGCGGCCCGCCAGAAGGAATCCAAAAGCTTGCTCATGGAGCTAGGATATCAGCCCCCACGGTCGCTCACTGCGTGTAGCTCCCTGCCCCCCGAGGGGGCCGCCCGCCTGTGGCCCGGCAAAGCCGGTTCCACGGCTCATGCTTGGTTGAAGAGTTCAGGGATCACAACCCGGTAGGGGCCGCGGGACTGGCTTCGCCAGACCGCAGGCGCCGCCCCCTTGAGGGGGGAACAGGCTACACGCAGTGAGCCTGGACGGGGGTGGGTTTTCAGGCTTTGCCGAACAAGCGCTTGAGGCCAATCCATTGCTGCGACCAGAAGCCTTTGCCGTAATCACGGTTGGCTTCGACCTGGTCACGGATACCGGTGGGGTCATAACGCTGCTCGAAGTTAGCTGTGCCAAACAGCACATCCCACCAGGGCAGCAGCACGCCAAAGTTATGTCCACCCAAGACAGTTTTTTCCGCCTTCACGGTTTCATGCCCGATACCGATGCTGTGATGCAAGCGGTGAAAACGCGGGCTGACCCACAGCCGCTCGCCGACGCGCCCAAACCACATCCGCACATTGGCGTGCTGAAAACTTTCACTGAGCTGGGTAAAGGCCACGATAGCAATGAACTGGCCCGGGGGCACGCCAATGAGCTGAGCCGCCAGCACAACGATGGAGTCCACCAGGACATCGTCGAGCAGGTGGTTGCGGTTGTCGCTCCACATGGTCATTTGCCGCTGGGCATGGTGCAGCGAATGCAGGCGCCACCACCACTCGATCTGGTGCTGGCCGCGATGCGTCCAGTAGGCAACAAAGTCAAACACCACCAGGTAGATCAGCAGGCTGACCACCGCATGGTCCGTCACGCCGGGCCACACCTGGTCCAGGTGAAACGTGCCGTATCCGGCTGTGCGCAGCGCGCCAAAGGCCTCGTCAAACCAGGGCTCCAGCGTGAAAAACAGCGCAATGCGAAAGAGGCCCAGCCGGTGTATGAGGGTGTAGAGAATATCGGTACGGATGGTGGCCCGATCGAGTACCGGCTCGACCGGCCGCCAGCGTTGCAAGGGGCCAATCACGGCCAGAAAAATGATGATCTGGATCACCCCCACCATGAACCAGGCGGTTGCTTCATAGCCGTCTTCCAGCAGGTTGCCCATGCCCAGCGCAAACATGGCTGGTTGCACGGCGGCCTCGAACAGCCACTGCTGCACCACGGAAAAAAAATTGCCCAACCAGTCCATGTCGCTTATTTGGCAAGCTTGGCCGGCGTGCGGCTGACCTGCGCCTCAATCCAGGCCTTGTACTGGGGGTGTTCCCGCAGGGTTTGAAAGCAAAATCCCCGCGACTTCAGGCCGATGATGAGCGGCTCCAGCACAGCCGGCGCCCAGGGATCCTTGCGCGACCAGATGCCCAGGTGCGCCAGCAAAATATCGCCGGGCTGGATGTCGCGCAGCGCCTTTTTCAGCAGCATGTCGTTGGGAAATCTTTCACTCGAAAGCTCGTCCCCCAAAAACCCGGCGGGCGACCAGCCCACATGCTGATAGCCGCAGGCCCGGGCTGCCGCGAGCAACTGGGGCGAGGTTTTGCCGCCAGGCGCCCTGAATAGCGGCAACGGTTTCTTGCCGGTGATCGCCTGCAGGCGCGCACTGGCGCGACCCACCTCTTCGCAGTACTGCCGGGTCGTCCAGGTGAGATCCCGGCCCTCCGAAGGACCGGCCGAGGGGCGCATCCTGAATTGCGGCTCAACACCCGGCCCGCCCGCCACATCCGCGCGCCAGTAGGTGTGGTCCCAGGTATGCGAGGCAAATTCATGGCCCTCGGCGGCGCGCGCCTTCCACCAATCGGCCCAATGCGCACCCAGGCTGCCATCACCAGTCTGGGTCCGCTCGTTGGCAGCGAAAAACGTGGCTTTCACCTGGTGCTTGCGAAGGATGTCGGCCATCAGGGGCGCGACCTCCATGTGGCCGGTGTCCAGGGTAAGGTACAGCGGCTTGCAGAGGGCGGCTTCGGCCACTGCTTTGGCATTGTTTGGGCCCGCAGCCCAAGCGGGATGCACGCAAATAGCTACAAAAAAAATAGCAAGCAGCGGCCGTAGTGAGCCCATAGTTAAGCAGGGGCCGCGGAACCGGCTTTGCCGGGCCGCAGGCGCAGCGGCCCCCGAGGGGCTGGAGCCTGCGGCTCCAAAGCTGCTTGAGCAGCTTTGGACCGGCGACAGAGGCGAAGCGTCTCGCGAGCCGCGGCCTGCAAGGCCTCGGGAGCTACACGCAGTGAGCGACCGTGGGGGCCCACTACCGCGGCGCGTGATCAAGGGTCCAGACACCGTGGGGACTCTTTCCAACATTGATCTGGCGTACCACCTTGTGGCTGGCGATGTCAATGACGGTGAGCTTGCGGGCCCAGCGCGAAGTCACCAGGATCTGCTTGCCGTCGCGGCTCACGTCGATGCAGTCCGGCCCGCCCGGCGCGGGGTAACTGTCCACCACCTCCAGAGTCTGCAAATCGATTTTGCTGATGCTGTTGGCCACGCGGTTGCTGACCAGCACATGCCGCCGGTCGCCCAGGGCGCGGAAGGCGTGGGCACCGGCACCGGTCTTGATGACCTTGCTGCGCTTGGGCTCCTTGCCACTCACGTCATACACCTCGACCGCGTCGCTGCCTGTGAGACCGACCAGCATGAATTTGTCGTCGGCCGTTCCGTACACGTCGGCCGGGATGGAGCCGGTTTTGGTGCGCCACTTGATGGCCTGGCTTGCCAGGTCCACCGCAATCAGCTCATCGCTGTCCTGCATGGTGGAATAAATCGTGCTGCTTTTGCTGTCTATCCACAAATGGCTGGGCGTCTTGCCAGTGGCCACACGCTTGGCCAGAACGATGTCCTTGCCGTCCCAGCGGTAAATGTCGATATGGTTCAGGCGGTTGGCGGCGGTCACAAACCACTTCATGTCAGGTGAAAAGCGCAACTGGTACGGGTCCAGAATGCCGCGCACGGTGCGCTGCACCTCGGCGGTTTTCGGGTCGATAAAGGTCAGCGTGTCGGACAAGGCATTGGCCACAATCACCGATTTTTCATCAGGCGTGAGGTACAGGTGATGCGGCTGCTTGCCCGTGGCAATGCGCCGGGTCTCGGTCCAGGTCGCGGGGTTGACAATACTTACCGTGTCATCGAGCGAATTGAGGACAAACACGGGCGACGCTGCGGAAAACGAAGCAAGCGGGGCGGTTTGGGCCAGCGCCGACGGGCAAACCGCAGGCAGCAAGCCAGCAACTGCACACAACCAGGCGGCCAGATTACGGACGGGAACGTTCACAGAGATATCTTTCCAGGGTCAACCGTCTAGTGTACCGGGCGGGCATGCCCGGACTGCCGGTAGCCGGTGCCTCAGGACCGGAATCCATTGCAGCCCGCAGGATGTAGCGATGAACTTGCTGGATCCCAATGGCAGCCGGCTGGAAGTGCGGCATATTCCCGGCTCCCCTCACCTGGCTCCCATCGTTTTTGCACGAAGGGCCGGGTTCGGTAAGCCTGTTGTGGGCCCAGCGCGGGCTGGACTGGCCGCAGGCCCTCTGCGCAGCCACCGGTCGGGCCGGCGTGGTCTACTCACGAAGGAATTACGGTCTCGTCTGATCCCGCACCTGGTGCGGGCGGGGCGAGCCAATACAGCGGGGTAACCTTACTTGGCCCATGGATCGCAGCGCCCTTTCAGCAGAAGCCCGGGCCAGAAAACCGATAGCGGAGGTCTGCCTTTGCTGAGCCGGGTCGAACCGGAGGAGGTCCAGACGCTCCAAATGGTCTGGCACGCTGGCGAGCGCCCGGCTAACATACACAATGAAACGAATGAAACGGTATTTAATGGCTACCACGCAACAAATCTGTGTTGCACACGCCATGAAAGTGCGCATAAAGCCCGTCGCCTGGTTGTCAATCTTCATTTCCGCAGGCCTCGGCTACCCAAAAAAGCGCCTCAAGCAATGCTCATGGCCTGGCGTTTTACGGAAGCGTGACGGGCAGTACTGGTTTTTCGTTACTTAAATCACGAAATTCACAAAACCAGACAACTTTAGTAACATTTTTTGAATTGTGTGATTATTTTCCTACCCAATTACTCCTGTTGAGCGTAACTTGTAAGCATTGGTGACAAACCGGGAGCCGTAAATGACAAAAAATCCAGAAGAACTACTGATGGCGGGGCTGCCCTTGATGGGCGTGCTTACCCTTTGGTACTGGCTGCGATTGCGCTGGATTGCGAAAGAGAAACGCCGAATCCCCAGGCATTGGCCCTTGCATGCGCGGCCACTGGTAAACAGTGAGGAATCGCAGCTCTGGCGCTGGCTGGCCGAGACTTTTGATGACCACCACATCATGATCAAGGTGCCGGTTACCCGTTTCGTCCGGCCTAATGCCAGTGAAAATGGACTGTACTGGTACAGCCTGCTCAAAAGCACCAGCTGTACATTCACCGTGTGTTCATTGGATGGCCATGTTGTTGGCTGTGTCGATGTGCCCAAGTCTTCCGGACTGTCCCAGAAGTCAAAAAATCTGAAGCACAATTTACTGGCGCAATGTGGTATTGCCTATGCCGTGATCAACGCGTCGAGGCTGCCAAACCCGGATGAACTCCGCAATGATTTCCTCGGTGAAGCGGCTGCAAGAAGCCGGGATCTGAAGCGCGAGCAGGCCGCAGTGGCGGCCGCCCGGGCCAACCTGCAGAAAACTCTGGTACAGAAACGCGACATGCGCCAGCGTCAGGCTACCCATGACTACCGGGACAGCAGCAGCATGCCCACAGACTGGCACGATTCATTTCTCATCCAGTCCAACAGTATGCCGAGTGAGTTGAGGCACGCTGACGGGCGCAAGGTAGCATGAAGCTGAAGCTGAAGCTGAAGCGTAACCGCGCAAGCAAGCATCAGGTCGAAATGCTGGACAGATCCTGCGCCGTGAGCCAGCGCCACTGACCGGGCTTGAGATCTTCAGGCAACATCAGCCCCCCCAGCTGCGAGCGGTGCAGGTCTTCCACCCGGTTGCCGACGGCCGCAATCATGCGTTTGACCTGGTGATACTTGCCCTCGGTCAGCGTCAGGCTTAACTGCAGCTCGCCGGTCTTTTCACAGGCGGCGGCCCGCACCGGCTTTGGATCGTCATCCAGCACCACACCCGCCAGCAGTTTCTGAACCTGCCTGTCGTCCACCGCATGCTTTGCGGTCACTTCATAAACCTTGGGTACATGGTGCCTGGGGGAGCTCATGCGGTGAATGAACTTGCCGTCGTCCGACAGCAGCAGCAAGCCGGTCGTGTCCTGGTCCAGCCGCCCCACGGCCTGTACACCCGCCGCAGCGCCACCGCCACGCTGGCGAATCGGTGACGGCAGCAAAGTGTAAATACTGGGGTAGGTGCTGGGCTTCTGCGAACACTCATAACCGGCCGGCTTATGCAGCATCAGGTAGGCTTTTTCGTGATACTCCCACGCCACCCCCTGCACCGTGAAGCGCAAGTCTTCCGCTACAAATTCCATCGCTGGCTCCGTACAGGGGATGCCAGCTACGGCCACAAAACCCTGTTGAATCAGGCCCGCACAAACGCGCCGCGTGCCAAAGCCCTGGGAGAAAAGAATGTCCTGTAATTGCATGGTCGCCATGACGCTATTGTCGCCGGGCTGCAACCCCAGATACGGCCTGGTGCGGTACGGACCGGAAACCGAGACTCGTGTACCCGACCCATGGAGAACGCATCTCCGCATCTCCCACGGCATCCCGCGGTCTCCCACCAGGATTACCAGGATCCCAAGGCGCAGGTGCACTCAGCCCAGGGCTGTAGCGCAGCAGGATCTGGTGCAACTGCGTGATGTGGTTCTCGGTGAACGGGATGTCCTGCTAGGAAGAAAATACCAGGTCCATCAACTCGGCATAGCCGGCCACTTCCTGCTCGTCGCGGATGACGAAGGACTTGATCCCCAGGTTCGACAGGAGTTGCTCCACCTCCCGGTCGGACAGCTTGCTGCCCTCAATGCGGGTGAGGAGCCAATGCTCTCAATGGTGGCCACGCGCCGCAGGGCCGACAGGCGATAGGGCGCAGACGCGCCCAAGGCACGCCAGGCGCCTTTGAACTCATCGATCCTGGCGATGAGGCTCAGGATCTCCGGGTGATCTGGATGGCTCGCAACATCAACCAATACCACGCCCATTTACACCCAATTTCGAGCAACACCCATTACGACACCCATTTGCACCCAATCTGGCGCAGGCAAACCACTTGGCTTGCTGGCCAACAGAGAACAGAGAGAAATCGGGGGGATTTGAGGGAATTCGGGAAATTTTGCTCCCGAATACGCGATTTGGGAGGAATCACAGTCAAGAGGAAAATCCCCGGAAACCGCGCCAGTATTGGGGTTTCGGGCAAGAAAAAGCCCAACTGAAAACAGTTGGGCTTTAGGGGTATGGTGGAGCTGGGGGGATTTGAACCCCCGTCCGCAAGCCTTCTTCGCGTAGTTCTACATGCTTAGCCGTCTGATTTGAGTCTCACTTCCCGTATCGCGCAGCAGCACGCTATACAGGTTGCCAGCATCCTATTGTCTCGCCTGATACCAAGGTGCCCGGTACCAGGCCAGCCGATGTGTATGACCCTACAGCCGGGAGCCTTCAACTTGCGCTAAAGACCCCTTGCCCAGCCCATCGGCCTGCTGTTGTAGGGCTCACTGGTTATTAAGCAGCGAGTGCGAAACGTTCGTCGTTTGCAGTTAGTTTGTTTTAGTCAGTTTTACGAGCACACTAAGCTCGGCATGCCCCACTGCGCGTCCGTACCCGCGTCGAAACCAGTGCAGCCCCAAGACAGGTAGTTTAAGGCATTCGCAGCAAATTCAAGAGCAGCGCGGGTTTTGTGATGGTGGCGTCGGCGAACCAGCCCTGCATGTCGGCGGTAGCGCCCAGATAACCATAGGCCGCCGCCACGGTGGGCATGCCGGCGGCACGGCCGGCGACCATGTCGCGTTCGTCGTCGCCGACATAGATACAGCGCGCGGGCGCCACCTTGAGCCTGCGGGCCGCTTCCAGCAGGGGAGCGGGATGCGGTTTGGCATGCGGCGTGGTATCCCCGCTGACAATGGCCTGGGCCGTACCAAACAGCGGCATGGCCTGCGTGAGGGGCAGCGTGAAGCGGGCGGACTTGTTGGTGACCACCCCCCACTTGAGGCCTGCCTGGTCAATTTTCGCAATCAGCTCGGCCACCCCGTCGAACGCATAGGTGCGCTCGGTCATGCAGGCCTCGTAGTTGGCAAAAAACTCTTCCCTCAATGCGGGAAAACCGGCATCGTCAGGTGTCAGGCCAAATGCGACGCCAATCATGCCGCGGGCCCCTGCGCCCGCCATGGGCCGGTATTGCGACAAAGGTAGCGAGGCCAATCCCCGGTCAGTGCGCATCTTGTCGGCCGCGGCCCCCAGGTCGGGTGCGCTATCAATCAGGGTACCGTCCAGGTCAAACAGCACGGCATCAATATTATTAAACATGGTAGTCACCGGCCTTGCTCAGATTTTCTGGGTCGCCAGCAGGTAGTTGACGCTGGTGTCGGCGCTGAGCCAGTAATGCTGGGTCAAGGGGTTGTACTCCATCCCCCTGGTCTGCTGCAATGTGAGCCCGTTGGTCCGGCAATAGCCAGCCAGTTCGCTGGGCTTGATCAGCTTGGCGTATTCATGGGTTCCACGCGGCAGCAGGTTCAGCACATACTCCGCCCCCACGATGGCAAACAGAAAGGCCTTCGCATTACGGTTGATGGTCGAAAAAAATACATGCCCTCCGGGTTTGACCAGGGCGGCGCAGGCCTTCACAACGGAAGCCGGATTCGGCACATGCTCAAGCATTTCCATGCAGGTCACCACGTCAAAACTGGCAGGCTGCTCGGCAGCCAGTGCTTCGGCGCTGATTTCGCGGTACTCGACACCCTCGGTCTGGGCCTCCAGGGCATGAAGCTGGGCGACCTTGAGCGCTTTGGTGGCCAGATCAATCCCGAGCACGTCGGCGCCTTTGCGGGCCATGGCATCGGCCAGGATGCCGCCGCCACAGCCCACGTCCAGTACGCGCTGGCCCTTCAATGGGGCCTGCCCCTCAATCCAGTCAAGCCGCAAGGGGTTGATCTGGTGCAAGGGACGGAATTCGCTTTCAGTATCCCACCAGCGATGGGCCAGATCAGAGAACTTGGCCAGTTCGGCGGGGTCAAAATTTTGGCTTGTAGGCATGTCGCAATTATCGTTGAGGCATAAAAAAACCGCGCCGAAGCGCGGTTTTTAAGCGATCCCGAGAGGATTACTTCTTGTTGGCACGGGTACCAACAACTTCGATTTCCACGCGACGATTTTTCGCGCGGCCTTCGGCGGTCTTGTTGTCAGCAACGGGCTGTTTCTCGCCTTTGCCTTCGGTGTAAACGCGGTTTTTCTCAATGCCCTTGGACACCAGGTAAGCCTTGACGGCTTCCGAACGACGAACCGACAGCTTCTGGTTGTAAGTATCGCTGCCGACGGAGTCGGTATGACCCACAGCAATGATCACTTCCAGGTTGATGTCCTTGATCTTGCCGATCAGGTCATCCAGCTTGGCTTTGCCTTCTGGCTTGATGACGGACTTGTCGAAATCAAAGAATGCGTCAGCGGCGTAAGTAACTTTGGTAGCGGCAGGAGGAGCAACTGGGGCAGGCGCCGGGGCAGCTGCGCGAGGGGCAGGCGCGGGGGCGGCGGCAGGAGCGGGAGCAGGAGGAGCAACGATCGCACCATCACAGCCAGGAGCCGCAGTAGCAGGCGTCCAGTTGGCATCGCGCCAGCACAGTTCATTGGTGCCGTTTTTCCAGACCAACTCATTGTTGCCGTTTTTCCAGTTGTCGATAGTTTGTGCACCAGCGGCGGTAACAAGCGCTGCGGAAGCAAACAACATTGCCACTTTGTTGAGTTTCTTCATGGTTCTCCTCTAGAGAAAAGCCGCAGACTTGCTGCGATTAGTGATTTACACGCCGTGAGTGACCATCACTCAAAGCGTTACAACGATTGTGCCACAGCTACTCTCAGCTTCAAGCAAGCTATCGGCTTCATCCGACACGGAGATTAGATTCTTAATCATTTGTTGCTGACTCGCCACAAACAAGCCGCTATAAACTCAAGCCTTAAAATTATGGGTTCCCCTCAAGAATCTTGAAAAATCCCAACCAGGCCTCTCATGACCCAGTTCGCCAAAGAAACCCTGCCCATCAGTCTTGAAGAGGAAATGCGACGAAGCTATCTCGATTACGCGATGAGCGTGATCGTGGGCCGAGCCCTGCCCGATGCGCGGGACGGCCTCAAGCCTGTGCACCGGCGCGTGCTGTTCGCCATGCACGAGCTGAACAACGACTGGAACAGGCCTTACAAGAAATCCGCCCGTATCGTGGGCGATGTGATTGGTAAATACCATCCGCACGGCGACCAGTCGGTCTACGACACCATCGTGCGCATGGCGCAGGATTTTTCCTTGCGTCATTTGCTGGTTGATGGCCAGGGCAACTTCGGTTCGGTCGACGGCGACAACGCCGCGGCCATGCGTTACACCGAAATCCGCCTGTCCAAAATTGCCCACGAATTGCTGGCCGACCTCGACAAGGAAACCGTCGACTTCGGCCCCAACTACGACGGCAGTGAGCAGGAGCCGCTGGTCATGCCAACCCGGCTGCCCAACCTGCTGGTGAATGGTTCCGGCGGCATCGCGGTGGGCATGGCCACCAACATTCCGCCCCACAACCTCAACGAGGTGGTCGACGCGTGCCTGCACATGCTGAAGAATCCGGAAGCCTCGATTGACGAGTTGATGGAGATCGTGCCGGCACCCGACTTCCCCACCGGCGGCATTATTTATGGCATCAATGGTGTCAAGGATGGCTACCGTACCGGGCGCGGCAAGGTGGTCATGCGCGCCAAATGCCACTTTGAAGACATCGACAAGGGCCAGCGGCAGTCCATCATCGTGGACGAACTGCCCTACCAGGTCAACAAGAAGACGCTGCAGGAGCGCATGGCCGAACTGGTTCACGAGAAAAAGATCGAAGGCATCAGCCATATCCAGGACGAGAGCGACAAGTCGGGCATGCGCCTGGTGATTGAACTCAAGCGCGGCGAAGTGCCCGAAGTGGTGCTGAACAATCTGTACAAACAGACGCAGCTGCAGGACACCTTCGGCATCAACATGGTGGCGCTGGTCAATGGCCAGCCCAAGCTCTGCAACCTGAAAGACCTGATCCAGGTCTTCCTGTCGCATCGCCGCGAAGTGGTGACGCGCCGTACCGTGTTCACCTTGCGCAAGGCGCGCGAACGGGGCCATGTGCTGGAAGGCCTGGCCGTTGCATTGGCCAACATCGACGACTTCATTGCCATCATCCGCAATGCGCCCACACCGCCGGTGGCCAAGGCCGAACTGATGCTGCGCCCGTGGGACAGCAGCCTGGTGCGCGAAATGCTCACGCGCACGCGCGCCGATGGCGGCGTGGTCAACGCAGACGACTACCGTCCCGATGGACTGGAGAAGGCCTTTGGCATGGGCAGCGACGGACTGTACCGCCTGTCCGAGACGCAAGCGCAGGAAATCCTGCAGATGCGCCTGCAACGCCTGACCGGCCTTGAGCAGGACAAGATCGTGGCCGAGTACAAGGAAGTCATGGCCGAAATCGACGACCTGCTTGACATCCTGGCAAAGCCAGAGCGGGTGTCCATTATCATTGGCGAAGAGCTGTCCGCGATCAAGCTGGAGTTCGGCCAGACCAAGCTCGGCGCGCGGCGCAGCCAGATCGAGCACAGCTCGTTCGACCTCAGCACCGAAGACCTGATCACGCCGACCGACATGGTGGTGACCCTGTCGCACTCCGGCTACATCAAGAGCCAGCCTCTGTCCGAATACCGGGCGCAAAAACGCGGCGGCCGTGGCAAGCAGGCCACCGCGACCAAGGAAGACGACTGGGTCGACCAGCTGTTCATCGCCAACACGCACGACTACATCCTGTGCTTTTCCAACCGCGGCCGGCTCTACTGGCTCAAAGTCTGGGAAGTGCCGGCTGGCTCGCGCGGCTCGCGCGGTCGGCCCATCGTCAACATGTTCCCGCTGCAGGAAGGTGAAAAAATCACGGTGGTGCTGCCGCTGACCGGTGAAAAGCGCAGCTTCCCGGCCGACCAGTATGTGTTCATGGCCACCTCCATGGGTACCGTCAAGAAAACGACGCTGGACGAATTCAGCAACCCGCGCAAGGCCGGCATCATCGCCGTGGACCTGGACGACGGCGACTATTTGATTGGTGCCTCCCTGACCGACGGCAAGCACGACGTGATGCTGTTCAGCGATGGCGGCAAGGCCGTGCGCTTTGACGAGAACGATGTTCGCCCCATGGGCCGCAACGCACGCGGCGTGCGTGGCATGACGCTCGAAGACGGCCAGGGCGTCATTGCGATGCTGGTCGCCGAGGACGAGCAGCAAAGCGTGCTTACCGCCACCCAGAACGGCTATGGCAAGCGCACCTCCATCACCGAATACACCCGTCATGGTCGCGGCACCAAGGGCATGATTGCGATCCAGCAGAGCGAGCGTAACGGCAAAGTGGTTGCCGCGACACTGGTGCATGTCGACGATGAAATCATGCTGATTACCGACAAGGGTGTCCTGGTGCGCACGCGGGTCAGTGAAATCCGGGAGATGGGAAGGGCTACACAGGGTGTTACGCTTATTGGCCTTGATGAGGGCTCACAATTGAGCGGTCTCCAGCGAATCGTCGAGAACGATGCCACCCTGGACGACAACGACGTTGAAAACGACGCAGGCAAGGACGCCTCGACTCCGCTCTAACGCTCTAACCACCTTAATCTGTCCCAATCCGGAAGCTATTCATGAAAAAACTGATCACCACACTGGCGATGGCCGGCCTTGCCTGCTCCACCGCCATTCATGCGCAAACGCCAGACCCGAAAACCGAATGGGCCACCAAAGTCGTCGCCCTGCAGCAAGGCCCGGAGCTTGACAGGCTCGTAGCTCAGCTCGCGGGCAGTACGGCCCAGGAACTGATCGCCAATTGGGGCCCCAAGCTGGAGGCGAATGTACCCAAGGCCAAACAGCAAAAAGCGTCGGATGATCTCAACGCAGAACTCAAAAAGTATGCCGAAGACACCAACAAGCTGATTGGCAAACAGGTCAGCAAAGTCAGCAGCGACGTCCTGGTACCCGCTTATGCGGAGCGTTTTACGGTCGACGAGCTCAAACAGATCGCCGCCTTTTTCGAGTCTCCTGCCATCAAGAAATACCAGGCCAGCACACCAGAGCTGGGCAGTATCTTCATAAAGAAACTGGTCGAAGCATCGCGCGCCGATGTGGTCGCCCGCGTCAAGCAGTTTGATGATGCCGCACTGAAAATTGTCGGCCCCGCACCTGCGGCACCAGGGGCGAGCAAGCCACCCGCCAAAAAATAACCCGATCCTAATGACCCGACCCTTCAATTTTTCCGCCGGCCCCGCGAATTTGCCTGAAGAGGTTTTGCAGCAGGCCGCCGCCGAAATGCTGGACTGGCACGGCAGCGGCATGAGCGTCATGGAGATGAGCCACCGCGGCAAGGAGTTCATTTCCATTTACGAAAATGCGGAAGCCGATTTCCGTGAGTTGATGGCCATTCCGCCGAACTTCAAAATCCTGTTCATGCAGGGAGGCGGCCTGGCGGAAAACGCCATCGTCCCGCTGAACCTGTCACGCGGTGCCTCGGCAGATTTCGTCGTGACCGGCAGCTGGAGCGACAAGTCCCAGAAAGAAGCCCGTAAATACTGCGACGTGCAGATTGCCGCCACGAATGCAGGCAGCGACCATACCCAGTTGCCGCCGCCTGCGAGCTGGAATTTGCGGCGCGACGCCAGCTATGTGCATGTTTGCACCAACGAGACCATCCACGGCGTGGAATTTCAGGAGCTGCCCGATATCAAGACCCTGGGAAGTGATGCGCCGCTGGTCATCGACTTTTCATCCCATGTGGCCTCGCGGCCGGTGGACTGGTCGAGGGTCGGGCTGGCTTTCGGCGGAGCGCAGAAAAACCTCGGGCCCGCCGGCGTGACGCTGGTGGTCGTCCGCGAAGATTTGATGGGACACGCCCTGCCGGCGTGCCCAAGCGCCTTTGACTACAAGACGGTGGCGGACAACCACTCGATGTACAACACGCCGCCGACCTATGCGATTTATATTGCAGGCCTGACTTTTCAATGGCTCAAACGCCAGAAAGAAGGCGACGTGACGGGCATTGCCGCCATGGAAAAGCGCAACCTTGCCAAGGCGCAACTGCTTTACGACGCCATCGACCGTTCCCAGCTGTACTTCAATCGCGTCGGCAGCGAGTGTCGCTCGCGCATGAATGTGCCATTTTTGTTGCGGGATGAGTCGCGCAACGAGGCTTTCCTGGCCGGCGCCAAAGCCCACAGCCTGCTGCAACTGAAGGGCCACAAGTCCGTCGGCGGCATGCGTGCCAGCATTTACAACGCCATGCCGCTGGCCGGTATCGAGGCGCTGATCGGCTACATGCGAGAATTCGAACAAAAACACGCCTAGGACGACATGCCTCCACGCTCCATTTGTTCGCAGCCCCTTGACGGGGCATCCAGTGCCGTTCAGACGGCCGGGCGGGCACCGATATGACTGCCAACCTCGCCGATTTGCGCGTCCAGATTGACGCCATAGACAAGGAATTGCTGGCACTCCTGAACCGCCGCGCGCAGGTCGCCGAGCAGGTGGGAGATGTCAAAAAACTCGAAGGCACGCCCTTTTTCCGGCCCGACCGGGTTGCCCAGGTCATTGAGCAGATCCAGCAAGCCAACACCGGTCCGCTCAAGAACGAACATGTTGCAGCCGTCTGGCGCGAAATCATGTCGGCCTGCCTGGCCCTCGAATCGCCGGTGCGTGTGGCCTACCTGGGGCCTGCCGGCACGTTCAGCGAACAGGCGGCCCTTCAATTTTTTGGCGCCAGCATTGAACATGTGCCCTGCATCAGCATTGATGAAGTGTTTCGTGCCACGGCGGCGGGCAGTGCCGGTTATGGCGTGGTGCCGGTTGAGAACTCCACCGAAGGCGTGGTGTCGCGCTCGCTTGACCTCTTCCTGAACTCGCCGCTGCACATCGTCGGCGAGATCAGCCTGATGGTGCGGCACAACCTGCTGCGGTTGTCTGACTCCCTGGACGACATCGAGGCCGTGTATGCACATCCTCAGGCCCTGGCACAGTGCCAGGGATGGCTGACCACCCACCTGCCCAATGCGGAACGCCGGGCCGCGTCGAGCAACGCAGAAGGTGCACGCCTGGCCTCGACCAATCCGGCGTGGGCCGGCATCGCCAGCGATCGGGCGGCAGCGCAATTCGGCCTGCACACGGCAGCCCACGCCATCCAGGACGACGCCTTTAACCGCACCCGTTTTGCCGTGGTCTGCCTCCCGCAGACGCTGCCCTCGCCACCCGCCTCGGGCAAGGACTGCGTGAGCCTGGTGGTGTCCGTGCCCAATCGCCCGGGCGCCGTGCACGACATCCTGGTGCCGCTGAAAACCCACGGGGTTTCGATGACCCGCTTCGAGTCACGTCCGGCACGATCGGGCCAGTGGGAATACTATTTCTATATTGACCTGCAAGGCCACCCGTCCCAGCCCCACGTCAAGGCAGCGCTGGCTGATTTGCAGCAACTGTGCGCGTTTTACAAGGTTCTCGGCACCTACCCCGTCAGCGATTGAGGCGCAAGCAAGAGCTCCATGCAAGAATTACAAAAATTTCCGGTACCGCTTCATGTTTGAACAGTTAGGTCTCATCGGATGCGGCCTCATGGGCGGTTCTTTCGCGCTCGCGCTCAAACAGGCCGGCCTGGTCAAGCGCATCGTCGGCTATAGCAAATCCCCCTCTACCACCGAGCGCGCCCGCCAGATGGGCGTGATCGACGTGGAAGCACCCTCCGCCCTGCTCGCGGTCTCGGGCGCAGATATCGTGCTGCTGGCCGTCCCGGTTTCCGCCACCGAGGCCACCTTCAAGGCCATCCGGCATCTGGTGGGGCCCAGCACGCTGATCATGGACGTGGGCTCGACCAAACGGGATGTGGTGGATGCGGCGCGCCGCGTCCTGCGTGACAACGTCGGCGCCTTTGTTCCCTGCCACCCCATCACCGGCAAGGAAGTCTCCGGCGTCGAGCATGCGGACGCGGACCTGTACAGCGGCAAGCAGGTCATCCTGACGCCCATTGAGCGGACTTTCACCGTCCAGCTGCAAAAGGCCACCGAGGTGTGGACTGCCCTGGGATGCCATGTGTTGAAGATGTCGCCGCAGGCCCATGATGCGGCCTACGCAGCGGTCAGCCACCTGCCCCACCTGATCGCTTTTGCCCTGATGAACGGCATCTCGGGCCAGCAGGAAGGCAAGGACTACCTGTCCCTGGCGGGACCCGGCTTTCGCGATTTCACGCGGATTGCGGCCAGCGACCCCAAAATGTGGCGCGACATCCTGATTGCCAACCGCGAAGAACTGCTGGCGCAGTCCAAAATCTTCCAGGACACCCTGCAATCACTGGAGCAGCTGATTTCCGGTGGCAGTGGTGATGTGCTGGAGGTGCTGATCGAGCAAGCCAGCGAAACGCGCGCCAACTGGCGCATGTCCTCGCATAAATCCCATAAATAAGTCCCGGTTCATGTTCGATATTGAGTACCTGGATATTCCGCCACTGGCCCGGGCGGGAGGAACAGTCCGACTGCCCGGCTCCAAAAGCATTTCCAACCGCGTCCTGCTGCTGGCCGCACTGAGCCGGGGACAAACCACGGTGCACGACCTGCTGGCCTCTGACGACACCGCCGTGATGCTGGCGGCCCTGAAACAGCTGGGCTGCAGCGTGGCACAGCACGGAACCACCGCCGTCATCGACGGGCTCGGTGGCCAGGTCGGACAGGCCAAAGCCACGCTTTTCATGGGCAATGCCGGCACCGCGATGCGCCCCCTGACGGCCGCCCTGGCGCTGCTGGGTGGCGAGTTTGAACTCTCGGGCGTTGCCCGCATGCATGAAAGACCGATCGGCGATCTGGTCGATGCGCTCCGGCAACTGGGCTGCTCCATCGAGTACCTCGGCAACGAGGGCTATCCACCGCTGCGCCTGCGTCCCGCCCAGCTGAAGATCGAAGAGCCTATCCGGGTACGGGGCGATGTTTCCAGCCAGTTCCTGACAGCGCTGCTGATGGCTTTGCCGCTGGTAGCCGGGCAGGACATCCACATTGAAGTGGTGGGCGAACTGATTTCCCGTCCCTATATCGAGATCACCCTCAACCTGCTCAAGCGCTTTGGCATTCACGTCCAGCGGCCGCTGGGTGCTGACAACTGGCAGCGGTTTACCATCCCGGCCGGGAGCCAGTACCAGTCGCCCGGCGACATCCATGTCGAGGGCGACGCCTCGTCCGCCAGCTATTTCATAGCACTCGGTGCAATTTCCGAGCCGGCTGCAGGGCAAAACCACATAGAAATTCTGGGTGTAGGCGCCGACTCGATCCAGGGGGACATCCGCTTTATTGAGGCTGCCCGGATGATGGGCGCGCAGATTGAAAGCACGCCCAACTCGCTGCGGATTTCCCGCGGCAAACCAGGCCAGGGATGGCCGCTCAAGGCGATCGACCTGGACTGCAACCACATCCCCGATGCCGCCATGACGCTGGCCGTGATGGCGCTGTATGCAGACGGCACGACCACGCTGCGCAATATCGCCAGCTGGCGCGTCAAGGAAACCGACCGCATCGCCGCCATGGCCTGCGAACTGCAAAAGCTCGGCGCCACCGTGGAGGAAGGCGCGGACTATCTCAAGATCACGCCGCCCCTGGCGTGGAAAAGTGCCGCCATTCACACCTACGACGATCACCGCATCGCCATGTGCTTTTCGCTGGCGGCCTTCAATCCGGCCCGGCAGCCGATACGGATTCTCGACCCCAAGTGCGTCGCCAAGACCTTCCCCGATTATTTCGAAGCCCTGTTTGCCGTGTCCGAAGCCGAAACCGCGCAGATTCCCGTCATCTGCATCGACGGCCCGACGGCCTCGGGCAAGGGTACGCTGGCTGCACTGGCCGCCCACCGGCTTGGCTACCACTACCTGGACTCCGGCGCCCTGTATCGTTTGAGCGCCTTTGCCGCCACGCGCGCCGGCGTGGCGCTGGAGAATGGTGCCGACGTGGCGCGCATCGCCCGGACGCTGCCGGTCCGCTTTCGGGGCGACCGGATATTCCTGGGCACCGAAGACGTGTCCGAAGCCATCCGCACCGAGGCTGCGGGTATGGCCGCCTCCAAAGTGTCGGCGCACCCCGAGGTGCGTAGCGCCCTGCTGGAGCTCCAGCACAGCTTTCGGCGCCTGCCGGGGCTGGTGGCGGATGGCCGGGACATGGGAACCGTCATATTCCCCGATGCCCCCCTCAAGGTCTACCTGACGGCAAGCGCCCTGCACCGGGCTGAACGCAGGCATAAGCAATTGATTTCAAAGGGAATTTCGGCTACAATCGCCGGGATTCAGCAAGATTTGGAGGCGCGCGACGCCCGCGACATGTCCAGGCCGGTCGCCCCTTTGAAACCTGCTGATGACGCCCGCCCGCTGGACAACTCCTATCTGTCGATTGAAAACTCGGTAGCTCAGGTGATTGACTGGTGGGAAGGCAGTCGGCCCTTCTGACCCCCGACGCGCTCACCTCATCACGGCGCACTGGTCAGCAGGTTCATTAACGCAACCCGCGGCCTTATTAGACGTCTGGCCGCAAAAACCGCCGCAAGCAGCTATAAAAACAATAGCAATCCCGCTATTGGAACCCTGTTCTGTGGATTAGGAAAATCATGTCTGAATCTTTTGCCGATCTATTCAACGAATCACTGCAACGCTCCGAAATGCGTACCGGTGAAGTCATTACTGCTGAAGTAGTGCGCATCGATCACAACCACGTGGTTGTGAACGCCGGACTCAAATCCGAGGCCTATGTCCCCCTCGAAGAATTCAAAAACGACCAGGGCGAGCTTGAAGTCCAGGTCGGCGACTTCGTGTCCGTGGCCATCGACTCCGTCGAAAACGGCTATGGCGACACCCTGCTGAGCCGCGACAAGGCCAAGCGCCTGGCATCGTGGATGAGCCTGGAAAAAGCCCTGGAATCCGGCGAGTTCGTCACCGGCCAGACCAGCGGCAAGGTCAAGGGCGGTCTCACCGTTCTGGTCAACGGCATCCGCGCCTTCCTGCCCGGCTCGCTCATCGACACCCGCCCCATCAAGGACTTGTCTCCGTACGAGAACAAGACCATGGAATTCAAGGTCATCAAGCTCGACCGCAAGCGCAACAACGTGGTGTTGAGCCGCCGCGCCGTGGTGGAAGCCAGCATGGGCGAAGAGCGCGCCAAGCTGATGGAAACCCTGAAAGAAGGCACCGCAGTCAAGGGCATCGTCAAGAACATCACCGAATACGGCGCGTTCGTTGACCTCGGCGGCATTGACGGCCTGCTGCACATCACCGACATGGCATGGCGCCGCGTGCGTCACCCAAGCGAAGTGGTGACGGCTGGCCAGGAAATCGTGGCCAAGATCCTGAAGTTCGACACCGAGAAAAACCGCGTGTCCCTCGGCCTCAAGCAGATGGGCGACGACCCATGGATGGGCGTAAACCGCCGCTACCCCCAAGGCACCCGCCTGTTCGGCAAGATCACCAACATCGCCGACTACGGCGCGTTTGTGGAACTCGAACCCGGCATCGAAGGCCTGGTCCACGTGTCCGAGATGGACTGGACCAACAAGAACGTGGCACCGAGCAAGCTCGTGGCGCTGGGCGACGAAGTCGAAGTCATGGTCCTCGAGATCGACGAAGACAAGCGCCGTATCAGCCTGGGCATGAAGCAGTGCAAGGCCAACCCATGGCAAGAGTTTGCCCAGGACACCAAGCGCGGCGACCGCGTCAAGGGCCCGATCAAGTCGATCACCGACTTCGGCGTCTTTGTGGGCCTGGCTGCCGGCATCGACGGCCTGGTGCACCTGTCTGACCTCTCATGGAACGAACCCGGCGAAGCCGCTGTTCGCAACTACAAAAAGGGCCAGGAAGTTGAAGCCATTGTGCTGGCTGTCGACGTCGACCGCGAGCGCATCTCCCTGGGCATCAAGCAGTTGGACTCTGACCCGTTCACCACGTTCGTGTCGATCAACGACAAGGGCGCAATCGTGACTGGCAAGGTCAAGACCGTTGACGCCAAAGGTGCCGAGATCGATCTGGGCGAAGACATTATTGGCTACCTGCGCGCCAGCGAAATCAGCCGTGACCGCGTTGAAGACGCGCGCAACGTGCTGAAAGAAGGCGACGAAGTGTCTGCCGTCGTGGTGAACGTGGATCGCAAGACCCGCAACATCCAGCTGTCGGTCAAGGCCAAGGACAACGCGGACCAGCAAGAGGCCATGGCCAACCTGAGCCAGCAGTCCTCGCGTGAAAACGCTGGTTTGACCAACCTGGGCGCCCTGCTGCGTGCCAAGCTGGACAACAACGAGAAGTAAAGCAACCGCGCAGCGGTGTGATTCGCCCCAGGCGGGTCGCATCGCTGCACAGCATCTTTATCCATGACCCGAAGCGACCTTGTAGAAGAACTGGCAGCCCGATTCAGCCAGCTGACGCACCGCGATGCCGAATATGCCGTCAAGACGATTCTTGATGCCATGAGCGACGCGCTGGTACGCGGCCACCGGATTGAAATCAGGGGTTTTGGCAGTTTCTCCATCAACCGTCGCCCTCCCCGCATGGGTCGCAACCCCCGCTCCGGCGAAAGTGTGGCCATCCCCGAAAAGCGGGTGCCCCACTTCAAGCCGGGAAAGGCGTTGCGGGAGGCGGTCGATGCACGGACCGAGGAATTGCTGACGGTCACGGACTCCAGATGAGGCTTTCAGTATTTCTCCCGGTGGGCTGGCTACAATCTCCAGACCACTAGGGGGATTGCCAGTGAAATACCTGATGTGGCTGCTCAAGGCAGCCATTTTTTTTACGCTCTTTGCTTTTGCACTGAACAACCAGCAGACGGTTGCGGTGCATTTCTTTTTTGGCACGTCCTGGCAGGCGCCTCTGGTGCTGGTTGTTCTGGCTGCTTTCGCCTGCGGCCTGGCGCTGGGTGTTCTTGTCATGATGCCGCGCTGGTGGAAAAGACGCAAAGCTGCACGCCACCCCTCCTTCGGGGCTTCAACCAATTTGACTGACGACGCCTCCACGCTCCACCATGGAATTTGATTTCACCTGGGTTCTGCTCGGGTTTCCGATCGCCTTCACGCTGGGCTGGCTGGCATCACGGCTGGATTTGCGGCAACTGCGTATCGAGAACCGCCAAGCCCCCAAGGCCTATTTCAAGGGCCTCAACTTCCTGCTGAACGAACAGCAGGACCAGGCCATCGATGCTTTCATTGAAGCCGTCCAGAACGACCCCGACACGTCCGAGTTGCACTTCGCGCTGGGCAACCTGTTCCGCCGGCGCGGCGAATACGAGCGCGCAGTACGGGTGCATGAGCACCTGATGTCGCGCGGCGACCTGACCCAGCCGGAACGTGACCGTGCGCAACACGCGCTGGCACTGGATTTCCTGAAGGCCGGCTTGCTGGACCGCGCCGAGATCGCCCTGCGCAAACTCGAGGGCACACCGTTTGAAGAAGAAGCTCGGCTCGCCTTGCTGTCCATCTACGAGCGTTCGCGCGACTGGGCCAACGCCACCGACATCGCAGCGCGGCTGGACAGTTCCAGCCATGGCAATTTCAGCACCCGGCAGGCGCATTACCTGTGCGAGCAGGCCAGTGCCAGCACGGCCGCTGGCGATACGGCCAGGGCACTAAGCGCCCTGCATGAAGCTGCTGCCATGGCCCCTGCGTCGGCTCGTCCCCTGATTGACCTGGCCAAGCTGCAAAACCAGCTGGGCCAGCCGCAGGACGCGATGCAGACCCTCCTCAAGCTGGAGAAAACCGCGCCGCAGGGCCTGCCTCTGGCGGCTGGTTTGCTGGCCAATATTGCACAGGGCAGCGGCCAGCAAGCCGCCGCAAAGACGCTTCTGGAGGCCAGCTACGCACACATGCCGTCCATCGATGTGATCGAGGCGCTCGTCAAGCTGGAGAAGGACCCGGTGACGGCCCGGCAATGGTACGTGCGGCACCTGGAAGGCCAGACCTCCCTTGTGGCGGCCGACAAATGGATGGCAGGTGAAAAGCTGGAAAATGAACAACACCGCGCCCTCGTGCAACGGACGTTGGACCAGGCCATCAAGCCGCTGATGCGCTACCGCTGTGCAGCCTGCGGCTTCGAGGCCACCCAGCATTTCTGGCACTGCCCAGGCTGCCAGGCCTGGGACAGTTACCCGACACGCCGCATTGAAGAACTATAAAGCTATGAACACCCCCGTGGCTACGCTTCGCTTCGCCTCCCCCCTTGCAGGGGGCAACACTTGCGGCCCAGCAAAGCCGGTTCCGCAGTGTCCGCTTGAAAAAGAGAAAGCCTAGTCACTCAGCGTTGAGCCGTATTAGAACAAGCATGACAACACTTTCCCTATCCCCTGAAAAAATCGCCAAGGCCCGCGTGCTGGTCGTGGGTGACGCCATGCTGGACCGCTACTGGTACGGTGCCGTGGACCGTATTTCACCGGAGGCACCGGTTCCTGTTGTTCGCGTGACCCGCACGGAAGAGCGCATTGGTGCGGCGGCCAACGTCGCCTACAACATCGTCACGCTGGGCGCACAGGCTTCGCTGCTGAGCGTGGTGGGCGATGATGAAGCCAGCCATCACCTTGAAGCCCTGGTGGCCAAAACCGGCATCACGCCCTACTTTGGTCGCGACGCCAAGCTGAAGACAACGGTCAAGCTGCGCGTGATCGGGCGCCAGCAGCAACTGCTGCGCCTTGATTTTGAAAATACACCTGAAAACGAAGTGCTGGCATCGCAGTCCGCCACGTTTGAGAGGCTGCACCTGCAGCACGAAGCCGTGCTGTTTTCCGACTACGGCAAGGGCGGCCTGGCGCACATCGTCCTGATGATTGCCCAAGCGCGCGCTGCCGGCAAGGTCGTGCTGGTGGACCCCAAGGGTTCGGACTATGAACGCTACAAAAACGCCAGTGTCATCACGCCCAACCGCGCCGAGCTGGAACATGTCATTGGCACCTGGAACAATGAAGACGATTTACGGATCAAAGCCCATAATCTGCGCAGCTCACTCAAGCTGCAGGCGGTGCTGCTGACCCGCAGCGAGGAAGGCATGACCCTGTTTGATGAGCAAGGCGAACTTCACGTCCCGGCGGTGGCCCGCGAAGTGTTCGACGTCACTGGTGCCGGCGACACGGTCATTGCAACGCTCGCTGCCATGCTCGCCGCCGGCCTGAGCCTGCGCGAGGCAGTGCCCATTGCCAACCGCGCCGGCGGCATCGTGGTCGGCAAATTCGGTACCGCCACCGTGAACTACAGCGAACTCTTTGCCGCCCCCTGAAGCCATTACTGCCATTAGCGCCGTCAGTGCACTGAAACCGAGGAATTTCCCCATGAAAATCGTAGTGACCGGCGCCGCCGGCTTCATCGGCAGCAACCTCGTGAAGGGACTCAACGACCGCGGCATCGACGACATCATCGCCGTCGACGACCTGACCCACGGCGACAAGTTTCGCAACCTGGCAGACCTGCAGATTGCCGACTACATCGATGCCGACGACTTTTATGACCTGTTTGCCGAAGGCGCTTTTGGCCAGGTAGAAGCGGTGTTCCACGAAGGCGCCTGCAGCGACACCATGGAGCTTGACGGCAAGTACATGATGGACAACAACTACACGCTGTCCTGCGAGCTGTTTCATGCCTGCCAGGAGCAGGGCACACGCCTGCTGTATGCCTCGTCGGCCGCCACCTATGGCGGCTCCGATACCTTCAGCGAGTCACCCGAGTTCGAGCGCCCGCTCAACGTCTATGGCTACTCCAAGCTGCTGTTTGACCAGCGGATGCGGCGTGAGCTCGGTGCCCGGTTTGAAAACGCCGCCACGCAGGTGGCCGGCTTCCGGTACTTTAACGTCTACGGCCCGCGCGAGCAGCACAAGGGCCGCATGGCCAGCGTCGCCTTTCACCAGTTCAACCAGTTCCAGGCAGAAGGCAAGGTCAAGCTGTTTGGAGACTACGGCGGTTACCAGGCCGGCGGACAGATGCGCGACTTTGTGTTCATCGATGACGTGGTGGCAGTCAATCTCTGGTTTCTGGATCACCCGGAGAAGTCCGGCATTTTCAACCTGGGTACCGGAAGGGCGCAGCCCTTCAACGATGTGGCCCTGGCCGTCGTCAACACCCTGCGCCAGAGCCAAAACGCTGCAGCCATGAGCCTCGAAGACGCGGTGCGCGGCGGGCTGATTGACTACATCACCTTCCCCCCCGCGCTGGTGGGCAAGTACCAGAGCTATACCCAGGCCGACTTGCAAGCCCTGCGCGCGGCCGGCTGCCAGCATGCCTTTGCCGATGTGCAGACCGGTGTGGCGGCTTACATGCAGTGGCTGGCGAGTGCAAAGATCTAGGGTTTCATTCAGGGTTTCCCCGACCGAAAACGCCTGGAGCCGGTCAACCCAGCCTGAAACCGTACGTTATTGAAAAGGACATCCTTATTCACAAGGATGGATCATGCGTCTGGTTCAATTCAATCTTTGAGGAGTTTTCTCATGTTCAAGAAATTGCTGGCTTTTCTTGCCGCCATGTCCCTCGTCGCAGCGTTTGCGGCGGTTGATGTCAACAAAGCCACTGAAGCCGAACTCGACGGCATCAAGGGCATCGGTCCTGTCACCACCAAGCTGATTATTTCCGAGCGTAAAAAAGGCGAGTTCAAAAATTGGGACGACTTCATCGCACGCGTCAAAGGCGTAGGCGACAAAAGCGCCGCCAAGTTTTCCGCTGAAGGCCTGACAGTCGGTGGCGCAGCTTACAAGGGTGCCGGCGCCGCAGAAGCCAAGGCTGACGCCAAAGCCAAAGCCGGTGCCAAGAAAACTGACAAGCCCATGACCGAAAAAGCCAAGGACGCTGCAGTGGCCACTAAGGAAGCCGTCAAGGACGCCGCTGTCGCCACCAAGGAAGCTGTGAAAGAAACCGCCAAAGACGCCAAGGCCGCCGTGACACCCAAAGCCGACGCAAAAGTCGAAGCCAAGGCCGAAACCAAAGCAGCAGCCAAGGCTGAGCCAGCCAAGCCTGCTGCCAGCGCTGCCAAGAAGTAACCTTCAAAGTCCACCGACCCAAAAAACCCGCCCCCTGGCGGGTTTTTTAATGCCTTTTTACTCTCTCCGCCCCTTGTCAGTGTTTGGCGACAATGATGCCTAGGCGAGCGCAATCAGGTCGGTCACGCCAACATCGACACCGGCCTGTATGAGCAGCGTGCTGACCTGCCCACGGTGATGCGTCTGATGGTTAAAAAAGTGTGTCATCGCCTGCCAGACCGGATGCGTGCGCTCAACGCCACTGCTGTTGCCATAGCGCATGGTGAGCTGCAGGAAAACATCGGGCATCTCCACCACCCAGTTCTCGATGGCGGCATCGAGCTGCTTGCGCTTGGCACGCAGCTCCTTCCAGTCGTCGAACACCACGGTGTTCAGCCGACTGCCGGCGGGCAGATCCAGCACCTTGGCATTCAGGCTGGCCAACCTGATGTCGTTGTCCAGGCCACACTGGGCAAGTCGGCGTAGCCAGATCTGGTCGCCAACGATCAGGTGGTTCAGCGTCCCGTGAATTGAGCCAAAAAAAGCACCGCGCTCAAGCTTTCGCTCATCATCGGTCAGCGCCTCGCAAGCGTCATACAGGCGCTGGTTCATCCAGCGGTTGTAGTGGGCCAAAAAACGGTAATGATCAGAAAACACCATCGTCATGCCATTTGCTCCTGCGTGGATAGCTGCATGTGCTTATTTGACAATGACTTTGTGCGCTTTTTACTTAAAACACAAGAACCAGGGGAAATGTGTTTAAGGCGCTACCCGACGGCCCAGCCTCAGGCCTTTCCAAACCCCCCGCCACCCGGAGTATGGATTTCAAACACATCACCCGGCTGCATCTCGGCCTGGCCGATGTGGTCCAGCATTTCGGTCTGGCCACTGGCCCGTACGACCACGTTGCGGCCCACCTGCCCCGCCTCGCCGCCAGCCATACCAAAGGCGCCCCGCTTGCGTCCATTCGACAAAATGCTGGCCGTCATGGCTTCCAGGAACCTCACGCGGCGCACTCCGCCATTGCCGCCTCGCCAGCGGCCAGCGCCGCCTGAACCCTGGCGGATCTCGTAGCTCTCCAGGCGCACCGGGAAGCGGAACTCCAGTACCTCGGGATCGGTCAGGCGCGAATTGGTCATGTGGGTCTGCACTACCGACGTACCATCAAAGCCAGACACCAGCCGGCCTGACTCATCCATGACGCCGCCGGCACCCGAGCCCCCGGAAATGGTTTCGTAATACTGGTGCCGCGCATTGCCAAAGGTGAAGTTGTTCATGGTGCACTGGCTGGCCGCCATCACGCCCAGCGCGCCGTAAAGCGCATTGGTGATGCAGGTGGATGTTTCCACGTTCCCCGCCACCACCGAGGCCGGCGGATTGGGGTTGAGCATGGAGCCTGCCGGGATGATGACCTTCAACGGCTTCAGGCAACCCGCATTGAGCGGAATGTCGTCATCCACCAGCGTGCGGAACACATACAGCACCGCGGCCATGCAGACCGCAGTCGGCGCGTTGAAGTTGTTGGTTTGCTGCGGTGAGGTACCGGTGAAGTCAATCTCGGCGCTGCGGCTTTCCGTGTCCACCCGAATCGCCACCCTGATCTGCGCGCCGTTGTCCAGGGGCAGGGTGAACTCGCCGTCCTTCAGGCGCGTGATCACGCGGCGCACCGACTCTTCAGCGTTGTCCTGCACGTGGCGCATATAGGCCAGCACCACGTCCAGGCTGAATGTTTCGACCATCTTGCGCAGCTCCTGCACGCCTTTTTCATTGGCGGCAATCTGCGCTTTCAAATCGGCCATGTTCTGCTGCGGATTGCGGCTGGGGTATTTGCCGCTTTTCAGCAGCGCAATCATCTCGGCTTCCCGCAGCACGCCGCGCTCGACCAGCAGGAAGTTGTTGATCTGCACACCCTCCTCTTCGATCAGCGTCGAGAACGGCGGCATGGAGCCCGGCGTGATGCCGCCGATGTCGGCATGGTGGCCGCGCGAGCCGACGTAGAACGTCGGCGTGCCCTGCGCTGACGCACCCAAATAGACCGGTGTGATCACGGTGATGTCTGGCAGGTGCGTACCCCCATGGTAGGGGTCGTTCAGCACATACACGTCACCGGGCTGCATCTTGCCTGCGTTCTCGCGGATCACGGTCTTGATACTCTCGCCCATGGAGCCCAGGTGCACCGGCATGTGCGGCGCGTTGGCGATCAGGTTGCCTTCGATGTCAAACAGCGCACAGCTGAAATCCAGGCGTTCCTTGATGTTGACCGAATAGGCGGTGTTCTGCAGCTGCAGGCCCATCTGTTCGGCAATGTTCATGAAGAGGTTGTTGAACACCTCCAGCAGCACCGGATCCACCGTCGTCCCTGCTGCAAATGTGATGGCACGTTCCGCCCTCCGGTCCAGCACCAGATGGTCCAGCGCCGTCAGGGCGGCCTCCCAGCCGGGCTCCACCACCGTGGTCGCATTCTTCTCGGCAATGATGGCCGGGCCGGAAATGATGTCGCCCGGCTGCAGGTCTTCGCGCACGACCAGCGCCGCATCGTGCCATTGCCCGCCCGAGTACATGCGCACCGTCTCGCGGCGCGGTACTTCGCGCGGCTCATGCAGACTATGGCGCGGCTCGGCGGGGGCATCGCCCGCCACCACCGCTTCAACGGACACCGCCTCCACCACCAGCCCCTTGCCCTGCATCAGGAAGGAAAAACGCTGGCGGTACGCCGCCTCGAAGCCCGCCTCAATCTGGTCCAGCGTGCCAAAGGACACGACCAGCGCCGAGTCACTGCCTTCATAACGCACATGCACGCGACGGTGCGTGGTGATGGCGCCGGTACTGACCTGCTGGCGTTGCAGCTCGGTCTCGGCGGTGGCGGCCAGCCCATCGAGCT
Source organism: Polaromonas sp. JS666 (assembly GCF_000013865.1). Classification (NCBI taxonomy): domain Bacteria; kingdom Pseudomonadati; phylum Pseudomonadota; class Betaproteobacteria; order Burkholderiales; family Comamonadaceae; genus Polaromonas; species Polaromonas sp. JS666. The sequence goes on along the minus strand of NC_007948.1, from coordinate 1,841,256 downwards.
TGGCGCCAATCTCGGCAAGTGCCGCGGCCGTGAGTTTGAGTTCCACCGCCTGCTCGCGAATCACGTTCTGGTCCGCCAGGCCCATGCCGTAGGCGCTCAAAACACCCGCCAGCGGATGCACAAAGACCCGCGTCATGCCCAGCGCATCGGCCACCAGGCAGGCGTGCTGGCCTCCGGCACCGCCAAAGCATTGCAGCGTGTAGCGCGTGACGTCATAGCCGCGCGCCACCGAAATCTTCTTGATGGCGTTGGCCATCTGCTGCACGGCAATGCTGATAAAGCCTTCAGCCACCATTTCGACACTGCGGCCGGTCTGCGCTGCCAGTTCGTCGAACCGGGCCTGCACCGCCTCTGCATCCAGCGGCTCATTGGCCTCGTGACCGAACACTTTGGGAAAATATCGCGGCTGGATTTTTCCCACCATCAGATTGGCATCGGTCACCGCCAGCGGTCCGCCGCGCCGGTAGCTCGCCGGCCCCGGGTTCGCGCCCGCACTTTGCGGCCCGACGCGGAAACGCTCCCCGTCAAATTTAAGAATGGACCCCCCCCCGGCCGCCACGGTGTGAATGCTCATCATGGGCGCACGCATGCGCACGCCGGCCACCTGGGTTTCAAACTCGCGCTCAAACTCGCCCGCGTAATGCGACACATCGGTCGACGTGCCGCCCATGTCAAAACCGATCACCTTCTCAATGCCGGCGATGGCGGCGGTACGCGCCATGCCGACAATGCCACCGGCCGGGCCGCTCAAAATCGCGTCCTTGCCCTGAAACACCTGCGCATCGGTCAGGCCGCCGGACGACTGCATGAAAAAGAGCTTGACCCCCGGCATCTCGCTGGCCACCTGCTCCACGTAGCGACGCAGAATGGGCGACAGGTAGGCATCCACCACCGTGGTATCACCCCGGCTGACGAACTTCATCATCGGGCTGGTTTCGTGCGAGGTGCTGATTTGCGTGAAGCCGACCTCCTGCGCGATGCGCCTGGCCGCTTTTTCATGATCGGTGTAGCGGTAGCCATGCATGAAAACAATCGCAAGGCATCGAAGCCCCTGGGCGTAGTGCGCGGCCAGTTCCTTTTTCAGCAGCGACTCATCAAGCGCCTGCAGAGCTTCGCCCTGCGCACCGACGCGCTCCTGCGCTTCGACCACCGCGCTGTACAGCAGCTCGGGCAGCACGATATTGCGGTCGAACAGCCGGGGCCGGTTCTGGTAGGCAATGCGCAGTGCATCACGAAAGCCGCGTGTGGTGACCAGCAGCGTAGGCTCGCCCTTGCGCTCCAGCAGTGCGTTGGTGGCCACGGTGGTTCCCATCTTCACGCAGTCCACCACGTCCGCATGAATAGGCTCGCCAGGCTTGAGCCCCAGCAGATGGCGAATCCCCGCCACGGCGGCATCGCGGTATTGCTCCGGGTTTTCAGACAGCAGCTTGTGCGTGACCAGCGAACCATCGGGCTTCCTGGCCACGATGTCGGTGAAGGTGCCACCGCGATCGATCCAGAACTGCCAGCGTCCACTGCCTGTGTTTGATGTGTTTTCTTGGGTCATTTTTAACAATCTTTTCTAAAGAATACGGTAACGGTAAAAAGGGGCTGCGAAAAGATAGCTGCGACTTGATGCAACTTGAACTTGTACTTGTACTGAGGGCCAGCTTATTGCACAAGGTAGTAAGGCACAAAGATATTGTTGGCTTCATTGCCAACAGATCGTACCCACTCGCGCGAAAACTTCTCACCCATGCGCTTGACTTCCTGCTCCAGGTCTGCGGGAATGCGCTCAATCCTGATGCCGTTTTTACGCAGCTCTTGCGTAGCGCTCATGGCCAGCGCCTGGCTGGCCAGCCAGCCGCGGACTTCTGCATCAGTTGCAGCCTTGAGGACGGTGCTGCGCACCTCGGGCCTGAGGGCCTCAAAGGCCTTGCTGCTGACAAACACCACGTTTTTGGGAAACCATGCATTGATCTCGTAGTAGTACCTGATCGAGCCCCAGACCTTGTTTTCAACCCCCGTCAGCGCCGAGGTGATCATGTTGTCCATGCGGCCTTCGGTCAGCGCCTGACCCACGTCGACCATGGCAACGTCAACCGGCTTGGCTCCCAGCATTTCGGCAATTCGCAAGGTGGTCTGGTTGTAAGTGCGCATCTGCGTGCCTTTGAAGTCGGCCAGGCCCCGAACCGGCTTGCTGGAGTGCAGGCCCTGCGGTGGCCAGGGCACGGCATACAGCAGCTTCAAGCCGCGCTCGGTGAAGTGCTTTTCAATACCGGGGCGCTGCAGCTTCCACAGGCGTTGCGCGTCCTTGTAGGAGTTCACCACAAACGGCACAGAGTCGGCACCGGCAATCGCAATGTCCTTGGCGAGGCTGCTCATGATGGTTTCACCGGCCTCGGCTTTGCCCTGCTGCACCGCCTGGCTGATGTCATTGAGCTTGGCCAGCGTGTTGTTGGCGTGCACCTGAATGAGCAGCTGGCCGGCCGTGGCCTGCTCGACATCGCGCGAAAACTGCATGATGTTTAGCGTATGGAAAGACTCGGCCCGGTAACCCGTGGCCAGCTTCCAGGTGCTTGGGGTTTGCGCCAGGCAAAAGCTGCCCAGCAAGGCTGCCACGGCAGCCATGATCCATCTGCGTTTCATGGGAAGTCCTTAGCGGTGGCAGGATGAATGCGCGCTTGCAAGGGCCACCGCACTGCCAAGCACTCGGCACCCGGTTGTCATTTGACTTTTCCCATCACCAGGTCGGGCACGATGGTGACAATCTGCGGGAACAGCGTGATCAACGCGATGCAAACCACCAGGCACATAAAAAACGGAATGGCGGCCCTGGCAATCACATTGCTGTCTTTGCCCGTCATGTTTTGCAACACGAAGAGATTGAAGCCCACAGGCGGCGTCACCTCGGCAATCTCGACCAGCAAAATAACAAAGATGCCAAACCAGACCAGGTCAAACCCGGCCTTCTGAATCATGGGCATCACCACGGCCGCAGTCAAAACAATCATGCTGATGCCGTCCAGCGCGGTACCCAGCACCAGATAAACCACCACCAGGCAGGCAATCAGGCTGTAGGGCGAAAGATTTAGGGAGCCGACCCACTCAGCCAGCTCTCTCGGCACACCGGTGAAGGCCATGGTCTTGGTCAGGAAGGCTGCGCCCGCGAGGATGAACATGATCATGCAACTGGTACGCGCTGACCCCATGAGGGCTTCGTTAAAGTTGGCCCAGGTCAATGAGCGGCTCCAGAGAGCCAAAGCCAGCGCCCCCACCACGCCATACGCCGCACACTCGGTCGCCGTGGCCCAGCCCGCCAGCAAAGACCAGCAAATGAAAATGATCAGCAATGCGCAGGGGATCAGATTCTTCGACAGCCTCAGCTTTTCCCTGAAACTGGTCACCGGTTCCGCAGGCGGCATTTGCGCTTTGTTTCGCATGGACCACCAGGCGATGTAGCCCGAAAACAGCAGCATCAAAACGATCCCCGGCAGAAACCCCGCCAGAAAAATCCGGATGATGGAGGCGTCTGCTGCAACGGCGTAAACCACCATCGTGATGGACGGAGGAATCAGGATGCCCAAGGTTCCGGCCGTCGCTAGGGAGCCCAATGCGATTTTCTCGTTGTAGCCGCGCTTTTTAAGCTCAGGCAAGGACACCTTGGCAATGGTGGCACAGGTCGCCGCAGACGAGCCCGATACCGACCCAAAAATGCCGCAACCGAGAATGGTGGTGTGAAACAGGCGCCCCGGCACCCGACCCAGCCACGGGGCCAGCCCGGTAAACATCTCCTCGCTCAGCTTGGTACGAAACAGGATTTCGCCCATCCAGATGAAAAGCGGCAAGGCGGCCAGCTCCCAGCTCGCGTTGCTTTCCCAAAATGCAGAAAACAGGTTGAGCCCTGGCTGGGTGGTGGTAAAAAACGCCTGCCCCACCCAGCCGCAAATCGCCAGGGTCATGGCAATCCAGACCCCGCCCGACAGGAGCAGCAGCATCAAAAACAGCAGGATGCCGCCGATAGTCAAAATGTCCATGATGTATTTCCTGACTTAAACGACTCAAAGATCTGACGAAAAATCGCCCTGGGCGTGCCGCTCCTCGACAAGGCGCACAAAAGTCGGAACGCCACCCCGCAGAACAATGACCAGTTCATCCACCACGGCAATGAGCAGCAGCACGGAGCCCAGCGCGAAACTTGACTGTGGGATCCATATCGGCAGCGGCAACAAACCCTGAGCGAGTTCGTTGAACTCCCAGCTCTGGTACGTGAATCGGCAAGCCCAGTAAGCAAGATAGCCCACGGCGCAAACCGCAACAAACAGACTGGCTAACTCAAGCGCCCTGCGGCCTCGGGGCTGTAGCTGTTCAAGCAACAAGGTCACCCGCACAAAGTCGCCATGCTTGAACGCATGCGCCATGGTGAAAAACGCCGCTGCAGCGCACAGCCACGACACGATGTCGTTGACCGCGCCGGTTGTGATGCCGAACTGCCGACCCAGCGACTGGGCGACCATCAGGACGCAAATCAGTGCGATGCACAGGGCTCCCAGCGCGGCAGCCATCAAATAGGTGTAGTCCAGCCACCGGCGAAGCACCGTCGCCGTGCCGCCCGGCGAGCTTGCCTTGGCTTCGGTAGCAAGCGCATCAAGAACGTAAGACACAGGCTGCTTCACTTCTTGTTGTAGGTGTCAACGATGGCCTTGCCTTCGTCACCCGCCAGCTTGAGCCAATCGGCCGTCATGCGTTCACCAATGACTTTCAGCTCCTTTTTCAGGCCATCACTGGTGGTATCGATCTTCATGCCTTTGGCTGCCAGCTCACGCATGTACTCCGCATCTTTTTTCTCGCTGAGCTGCCAGCCGCGCTGCTCGGCTGTGGCCGCTTGTTGCAGCACGGCGCCCTGAGCGGCTGGGTCCAGCGCCTCAAAGGCCTTTTGGTTGACCACCACCGCATTGCGGGGGAGCCAGGCATTCACATCGTAAAAATACTTGACGCTTTCATAGAGCTTGCTGTCCACCCCGCTGGCACTGGAAGTCAGAAAGTTGTCCACCCCGCCCGTTGCCAGCGCGGCGGGCAACTCGGCCAGCTGAATGGTGACCGGCTGGGCCCCGACCGATGTGGCGATCAAGGCTGTTGCCGGGTTGTAAGCCCGCATCTTGGTGCTCTTGAGGTCCTTCATCGAAGCCACAGGCTTGCTGGAGTAGAGACCTTGCGGCGGCCACGGCACGGTGTAGAGCAGCTTGAGGCCTTGCGCCGCCAGGGTTTTGACCAGCAGCGTGCGCGACGCGGTGTCGAGCCGTTTGGCATCGGCATAGCTGGTCGCCAGGAAAGGAATGGAGTCCACACCAAAAATGGGGGCCTCGTTGGAAGCGCCCGACAAGATGAACTCACCCACCGGGGTTTGACCCGACTGCACAGCGCGCTTGATCTCGTTGGCCTTGAACAGCGAGGCATTGGCGTGCACGGTGATCTTGAGCTTGCCCGCCGTGGCTTTGTCTACACCGTCAGCAAACTGCAACAGGTTTTGCACCTGAAGAGTATTGACGCCGTAACCGGACGGTAAATCCCATTTGGTTTGCGCAAAGGCAGCGCCCAGCGCCGTAACGGCAGCAAGAGAAACAAGCAGTCTTTTCATCATCATCTCCAGTAAAAGTTGGGGTCTAAAAAGCAGCCAATTGATGGTTAAGCAAGTCGGTAATCAGCATTGCCCCGGGTGCGTGCGTGATGCAAAACTCGGGGCGCGCCTGCGCAATGGCCGCTTGCGGCGTGACACCGCAGGCCCAGAACACGGGTATCTCATCAGGCAGCACCTCGACGGCATCGCCATAGTCCGGCCTGGCCAGGTCGGCGATGCCAATCTGAGCCGGATCGCCCATGTGCACCGGCGCACCATGCACGTCGGGAAATCGCGATGTGATCTGAATGGCGCGAATCGCATCGCTCGCCTTGAAGGGCCGCATGGACACCACCATGGGCCCATGGAACGCGCCTGCGGGCTCGGTGGCGATATTGCTGCGATACATCGCCACATTGCGTTGCTGTTCGATATGGCGCAAGGGCAGGCCCGCTTGCATCAGCGCCTCTTCAAACGAAAAAGAGCAGCCAATGACAAACGTGACCAGGTCTTTGCGCCAGAGCGCGCTGATGTCTGCAGGCTCGTCCACCACCTCGCCGTGCCGCCAGACACGATAGCGTGGCAGATCGGTACGGATGTCGAGGTCTGCGCCCAGCGTCGGCAGCCCGGCATGGCCCGGCTCCGACACCGCCAGCAGCGGACAGGGCTTGGGGTTGCGCTGGCAGTAGCGCAGGAAGTCGTTGGCTTCGTCTGCGGGAAGGATGACCACATTGCCCTGCACGTGTTCGCTGGCCAGGCCGCTGGTGTGCGAGGTCCACCGGCCCTGCCGGATGATGCTGCGAACATACGCGGCATTGTTGATGTCGCCGGCCCCGAAAACCGACAGTGCTGATTCAGACGATGTGCTCACCGAAAATTCCCCGTTTGCATGTGTCACCTTGATGACGATGAGCGAATTGTGTGGGGGTCTTCAGCCTTCAGCAAATTCAAAATTTTTTGCTTACACCATCGATTTTTTCGATATCAAGGGTTTACCTTTAGTCGCCTTTTTGGTGCGTTGTTGCGGCCTCCGGCGAAAGCAATGGCCGACTGCACAACGGTCTCCACAGTCCTGGAACTGGGGTCGGTGCGGTAACTGGCGTTGATCGGCAAGGACTGCAACTTGGCGTCGCAGGTCAGCAGCTTCAGGCGCGCAAAGCCGGTGAGCCGCTCTACCGCGGCGCGCGGCAACAAGGCCACCCCGAAGCCGCCCTGCACCAGCTGAACCATCGCCGAAATTGAGGAAATGGCGTGCACCTTTTTGGGTTCCATGCGGCGCTGCCTGAACAAATCAAGCAGCGTGACATGCGGCTGGGAGCCTTTCTGGAAGGTCAACAACTCCATCCCGGCCAGCTCATCGAGTTTGTAAATTCTTTTTTTGTGCAGGTCCGGGTGCCCGACAAACGCCATGTCCATGGATGGCAAGGCCTGGCTTCGCACGCCCTCGGCCGACGCGGGCAACACCGCAAAGACCAGGTCCAGCGTGCCGCGCTGGATCTGGTCGATCAGGATCGGCGTGGTTTCCACCGTCAGTTCCAGTTCCAGCCCCGGGTAGTCGGCACGCAGCTTTTCCAGCCAGGGAATCAGCCAGGAGTGCAGCACCGACTCGATCGCGCCAATGCGCATGGACATCGCCATGGCCTGCCCCGACCCCATCTCGGCTTTGACTTCGCGCTGCAGTTCCAGCAGCTTTTGCGCATAAACCAGAAAACGGGCACCGGCCACCGTGAGCTTGAACTGCTTGTCGCGCCGGTCCAGTAGCAGGATGCCCAGTTCTTCTTCCAGCGTGGCGATGCGGCTGGACATGGCGGACTGCGTCAGGTACAGCTTTTCAGCCGCCCGCGAGATGCTTTTCAGTGATGCCACCCAGTAGAAAGCTTCAACAAACCGGAGATTCATGAGGGGGCCTTCTGTAGCGGGCGTTAAGGTGTTCGGGGTATGTCCGGGGAAGCTGGCGCGGGATTTGCGTCTATCCTCTTCATACTTATCACCCTATTGTCCTGGAGCTTTCATGAAACTCAAACTTGCACTGATCGCCGCCGTGCTGAGCACTGGCACTACAGCATTCGCCCAGACCAAATGGGATTTGCCGGCGGCCTACCCTACGTCCAACTTTCACACCGAAAACCTGGCGCAATTCGCTGCAGACGTTGACAAAGCCAGCGGTGGCAAGCTGAAGATCACGGTGCATGCGAATGCATCGCTTTTCAAGGCCAATGAGATCAAGCGCGCCGTTCAGGGCGGCCAGGCACAGTTGGGCGAGATTTTGCTCGTCAACTTTGAAAATGAAAACCCGATTTATGGCGCGGATGGTCTGCCCTTTCTGGCATCAAGCTATCCGGCCGCCCGCAAGCTGGCCGATGCGCAAAAACCGGCGCTCGACAAACTGCTGGGCACGCAAGGCATGAAGCTGCTCTACACCGTGCCTTGGCCCCCGCAGGGGGTGTATGTCAACAAGGAAATCACCGCCGTCGCCGACATGAAGGGCCTGAAGTGGCGTGCCTACAGCCCCGCCACCAGCAAGATCGCCGAGCTGATCGGCGCGCAGCCCGTGACAGTACAGGCTGCCGAGCTGAGCCAGGCGCTGGCCACCGGCGTGGTCAACAGCTACATGAGCTCCGGTTCGACCGGCTACGACACCAAGACCTACGAGAGCATCAAGTACTGGTATGACGTGCAGGCCTGGTTGCCGAAAAACGCCGTCATCGTCAACAAGAAATCGTTTGACGCGCTCGATGCGCCTACCCAGGCCGCTGTGTTGAAAGCCGCCGCAGACGCCGAGGTGCGCGGCTGGAAAATCAGCGAAGAAAAAAACGAGTTTTACAAAAAGGCGCTGGCTGAAAAAGGCATGAAGATCATGACGCCGTCGCCCAAGCTGGCGGCTGACTTCCGGCAAGTCGGCGGCATCATGAAAACAGACTGGATCAAACGCGCAGGCGCCGACGGTGAAGCGCTGCTGTCAGCCTACGAGAAATCAGCCGCGGCCAAGAAATAAACATGCGCCGGCTGCTTGATGCGCTTTATGACGGCGCGGCCTGGCTGGGTGCCCTCGGCATGATAGGCACGCTGGTCTCCGTGCTGGCCGGTGTGCTGGACCGGCAGTTTGCCTGGTCGCTGCGCGGCACCGACATGTACGCCGGCTACTGCATGGCGGCCAGCGGCTTCCTGGCCTTGGCGCACACCCTCAAAAAAGGCGAACACATCCGCGTCACGCTGATTCTCAACGCCGCCAGAGGACGAGCCAGGCGGGCGATTGAAATATGGGCGCTTGCAGCAGCGACGGCGCTGGCCATGCTGTTTGCTTACTACAGCGTCAAGCTATCGATCAACTCCTGGCAGTTCAACGATATCTCCACCGGCAATGACGCAACACCACTGTGGATTCCACAGATCACCATGGGCGTTGGGGCCGTGATCCTGATGATTGCCTTCATCGACGAACTGGTGCTGGAGATCATGGGGCGGCGTGTTCAGGCGGACAGCGACGAAGCCTTGCACTACGAATAATCAGAAGAACAAATCCCATGTCTGAACTTGCCATCACCTCTTTACTGATTCTTTCGCTGTTCCTCATATTGGGCTCGGGCGTCTGGATCGGCCTCACCCTGTCGGGCGTCGCCTGGATCGGCATGCAGCTTTTTTCCTCACGCGCCGCCGGCGATGCCATGGCCGTGACCATCTGGGGCTCTTCATCGAGCTGGACACTGACGGCCCTGCCGCTTTTCGTGTGGATGGGAGAAATCCTGTTTCGCACCAAGCTCAGTGAAAGCATGTTTAAAGGCCTGGCGCCGTGGGTCAGCCGCCTGCCGGGCGGCCTGCTGCACACCAACGTGATCGGTTGCACCATTTTTGCCGCGGTGTCGGGCTCCTCAGCCGCCACCTGCGCCACCATAGGCAAGATGACATTGCCGGAACTCGCCAAACGCGGCTACCCCGAAGACATCACCATCGGCTCGCTGGCCGGGGCCGGTACGCTGGGCCTGTTGATCCCGCCCTCCATCATCATGATCGTTTACGGCGTCAGCGCCGATGTATCGATTGCCAAACTCTTTATCGCAGGCGTTTTCCCCGGCCTGTTGCTCGCATCGCTGTTCTCTGGCTACCTAATCGTCTGGGCGCTGATGAACAAGGGCAAAATCCCGCCGCCCGACGCGGCCATGAGCTTCAGCCAGAAGGTCTACGAATCGCGCCACCTGATTCCCGTGGTGCTGCTCATCAGCGCTGTGCTCGGCTCCATCTACACAGGTATCGCCACGGCGACAGAGGCGGCGGCCATTGGTGTGGTCGGGTCACTGCTGGTATCGCTGGCGCAACGCGCAATGACGTGGACCACCTTCAAAGAGTCGCTGCTGGGCGCCACACGCCTGTATTGCATGATTGCGCTGATTCTGGCGGGTGCCGCGTTCCTGACGCTGAGCATGGGCTACATCGGCCTGCCGCGCCACCTGGCCGAGTTTGTATCCGGCCTGGGCCTGAGCCCTTTCCTGCTGATTCTCGCCCTGAGCTTGTTTTACATCATTCTGGGCTGTTTTCTGGACGGCATTTCGATGGTGGTGCTCACCATGGGCGTCATCCTGCCCACGGTGCAGACGGCGGGCCTGGACCTCATCTGGTTCGGCATTTTCATCGTCATCGTGGTGGAGATGGCGCAAATTACCCCGCCCGTCGGATTCAACCTGTTTGTATTGCAAGGCATGACCAAAAAGGAAATCACCTACATTGCGCGGGTCACGCTGCCATTCTTCTTCCTGATGTGCGGCATGGTACTGCTGCTGTGGTTTTTCCCGCAGATAGCGACCTGGCTGCCCGGCAAGATGTAATCGCAAAAATGCTGATAGCCAAGACGGCTGACACCTGAGTACCGGCAAGTGGCTTTTCATCGCCAGGGCCGGGTGAGCCGCGGGTCATCGGTCAGCGCCCAGGTTTTAAGGCCCGTCGCCGCCTCAATCGCCTGTCGGTAGGGCGGCATGTTGGTGCACTCCAGCACCATGGCTTGCAGCGACGGCGCACGCCGCTTCAGCGCCACGGCGGCAGCGACCACATCGGCACCGGCCTGCCGGCTATCCATGGTCTCGCGATTACCCAAAATGGCCGTGGCAAATTCACCCGCAGGGTCCACCCCCTGAACGATCACATCGCCCAGCCGTTCAGGCGGCACACCGGCCGCCAGCAGGTGCTCGGCGCCCAACTGGCTGGCGCTGATGGTGAGCACGCCCACGTGAGGCTGGCCAGCCAGCAGCCCGGGCAACTGGAGCAGGCTGGACGTGACCACCGGGACCTGCACGGCCGCCTGGAGTTCGCGCTGCAGCAGCACCAGGAACCCGCAACTGGTCGCGATGGCCAGTGCGCCGTCACGCTGCAGGGCCTGCGCCGCACCGAGGAAAGCAGGCAGCAGCCGTGCGGCCCGCAGACTCCTGGCCGACTGAACCACTTTGGCGGGCCATGCGCCCGGCACCACGTGCCGGCGGGTCGGGACGTCAAAGGTATCCGGATGACCGATGTCGCCGGGTGGCCGTGGAAACCGGGTGTCCAGCATCAGGATGCCCAGAAATCCTGCATCGCCGGTTGGAGGTTGGGGCCGGGCTGCGCCCGTCATCACCGCTGCGGTTAAAGTCATGCCTGTATTTTCCCGCCAAACCAACCCTTGACCACCACCATGCTGACTGTCGTTGCCATCTGTATCGGTGCCTCACTAGGCGCGCTGTCCCGCTGGGGCCTGGCTTTATGGCTGACGCCCGGCGGGCTGATCCCCTGGGGAACGCTGGCCGCCAACCTGGTTGGCGGTTACCTGATCGGCGCCTGCATCGCCATTTTCGAGTCCATGCCCCAGCTGGATCCGGTCTGGCGCCTGGGGCTGGTGACGGGATTCCTGGGCGGCCTCACGACGTTTTCCGCATTCTCGGCAGAGGTCGTCATCTACCTGATGGACGCGCGCTACGGCCTGGCCGTGTTCACGGCCGTGCTGCATGTGCTGGGTTCGCTGCTCATGACAGCGGCGGGCCTCAAAACAGCTATGTTTTTTATAGCAAACAATGCCCGTTGACGTTTAGGTCATGGCATTTTGTCATGGCATTTTTATTGCCAAACCGGCGCCCTCGGCATGGACGCGCCGCGCGCATCCGACCAGACCTTGCCACACGGCGGCAGTCAACCAAAGTCGCCATCTCGCGCAAACCTGCCAAATTGGCCACAATGCCGCATGGCTTCCATGAGCTCCCCCCATTCCGGCCTGGCACCTGCCGGGCAGGATCGCCTGGCGCACATCAGCCAGGCACGCCAGGCAATTCTTTACGGTGGCCGACCACCCGCCGGCACGGCCCTGCCCATCGAGAGCTGGATAGAGCGCTCCTGGCTGCGCTGCCTGGGCAACGGCTACCGGCCGGAGCACGAGCCCTCGTTTGACATGGTTGCAGCCCCGGCGCTGCGGCGTACCCTGGAGTCCAACCGTGTGCTGGTGCAGGCAGCGCGGCCGGTGCTTGAGGCGCTGGGCCGCGCCATTGCCGACACCCGTTACTTTGCCATACTCGCCAACCAGCACGGCGTGGTGGTCGATGTGAACGGCCCTGTCGACCGGCGTGACCGGCGAGCCGACCTGATCACGCGCATAGGGACGGACCTTTCAGAGCAGCGGGTCGGCACCACGGCGATCAGCGCGGCGCTGACGGAGCTGCAGCCGGTCTGGCTGCACCGCGGTGAGCACTTTTTCAACATGACCTCGGTGTATAGCTGCGCTGGCGCGCCGCTGTTTGGCCCTGATGGCCGCTGCGTCGGCATGCTGGACCTGACAGGCATCGAAGCGGCCGAGCGGCCGGAGCTCAAGCACCTGGTCACCCAATCTGCACGCAGCATTGAAAACGCGCTCACCCTGAGCCTTGCGCATCGCCTGATGATCCGGCTGAACTGGCCGGGCCGCACACTGGGCGACGACGCCGACGGGCTGATCTGCCTCGACGCCGATGGCTGGGTGACGGGTGTCAACCATGCGGCCCGGCAAATGGTGCCGCAGCTCATGGCGCCCAGCCCGGTGCCAGTGCATGTCAGCGAGCTGCTGGCCCTACCCTGCGACATGCTGTTTGATGCCGCGCGGCGCAACAAGTTTGGCGATGCCGAACCGCTGGAGGTGCCTTTGTGGTCAGGCCTGCGCCTGCACGCCCTTGCGCTCGCCCCGGGGCAAACCAGCCCGCCCACGGCGCGCACGGGCAAAGCAGCCGATGAGCGCATGCCACTCAGGGAAGTGGAGATCAGCCTGATCCGCAAGGCCGTGGATGACGCCAAAGGCAATGTCATGAAAGCCGCGCGTGAGTTGGGCATCAGCCGTGCAACGGTGTACCGCAAACTTGGAAACAAAAAACCCCGTTAGCCCTCGGCGATATCGCGCTAGAAGCTATCAATTCAATAGCAATTTTCAGCCCACTCGATCAGAACCATGCGGCCAGATTGGTCAGCGCATCAATCGCCTGCCAAGTCTCCTGGTAGTTGACCCGGCTTCGCGCCGGACTGTGTGATGGAGCCGCTGCGCCTGGCGCAGGATTTCAATGCGCCTGGCGCAGGATTTCAATGCGCCTGTCGACGGAGGCGTGTATAAGGACGGTGGTATAGGAAACGGCGGGAAAACGGACCTCTGGCATGCAGAGATTCGCGCTGAACGGCTTAAATCGTTAAGGGTTGCAGGCATTCGGCGGCACACGTTTGACCGGCAGCTGTTGGCTGTATTCTGCCGGGGCTTTGGGCCCACAGCGGCCCTGTGCAGCGGGGAAGTCAATGCGGCCAAACGGACACTCGAAGGCCGAGCATTACCATGCGCGATAAACGCTGGCTTGCCGACTCGCTTGCTGCACAAGTCTTCGTCGGAGAAATCGTGACGAACTGAGCAGTGATCGCTCGCGCCTTCTCACTCGCCGGCTCACGCGAGGGCGCGCCTGAACAGCTCGCTTGAACAGTTCACGCGCGCACGGCTTCAGCAACGGATTGGCTTCCGGCCGCAATCACGCGCGCCAACCGCAGACCAGACGCTTCGAGAAGCGCGACGAACTCTTCGCGCGTTCGCTCTCGGCCGCCCGGGCCGACGAGCATGTTCAGGTCGGAGAACTTAGCTTCGCGCCCTTCGTTCGGAGGCGCGATCATGTACTCAACGATCAGCACCCGGCCGTTGTCCGCCAAGGCGTGCCTGACCGCCGTGAGAATGCGAATGGACGCGTCGTCGTCCCAATCGTGGATGACGGCGCGAAGCACGTAGGCATCGGCATGCTCCGGGACCGATTCGAAGAAGCTGCCGCCGACCGTCCGGCAGCGATCGGCAACGCCGGCGTGCTCGAGCAACGTGGTGGCGCCTGACACCACGTGCGGCTGGTCAAACAACACGCCCTGGACATGGGAGTGCGCGGCCAGGATTGCCGCGAGCAGGGCGCCGTTGCCGCCACCGACGTCAACGACCGTGCGAAATCCCCCGAAGTCGACCGCGGCGAGCAGCGCGGCAGTGGCGCCGCGCGAGAGCGAGGTCATCGCGCGGTCGAAGATGGCACTTTCGTCCGGACGGGTCGAGCGGTACGTCCACACGTCGGTGCCATATATATGCCGGAAGGCGTTCTCGCCGGTGCGAACGCTGTGCAGCAGCCCGCCCCATGCCTGCAGGCGGTAGGGACGGCCCATGTAAGCGGCCAGGTCGACCATCGAGCCCGGAACGCCCGAGCGCAGTGGCTCACCGAGCGGTGTCAGCTCGAAGCGCCGACCGTCGAGCTCATGCAAGACTTCGACGCTCGCCAGTGCGCGCAGCAGACGGTACAGCGTGGGTGGATGGGTGTTGGTGAGCGCAGCCAGCTCGTCACCGGTGTGGCTCGCATCGGCGAGCAGGTCGGCGATGCCAAGCGTTGCCGCGACGTGAATCGCTTGCGACACCTGATAGCCGGTCACCAGGCGGTGGAGCGTGGTCGCCGGATCGGTAGCGTCATGTGCCACGGTCGCTCCAGATCACTCGGCCCGAATGCCGGTGGCGCGGATGATCGGCTCCCAATAGCGTCGTTCCGCCGCGATGCGAGCCGCCAGCTCTGCCGGTGTGCTCGACGCCGCGACCATGCCCAACTCCGCGAAGGCGCCCGCCAGTTCCGGCCGCGCTATGGCCAGGCGGATCGCTTGCGAGGTGGCGTCGATCATGGCCGCCGGCACTCGGGCGGCCATGAAGAACGCGAACCACTCGCTCACCACCAGCTCGCGATACCCCTGCTCGACGAGGTTGGGTACGTCGGGCATGTAGCGGCTGCGCTGCGCCCCCGACGTGGCCAGGACACGCAACTTTCCGGCCGCCCGGTGCTGGCCCAAGACCGCCTCGGGCAGGACCAGCGCCGCAATCTGTCCCCCCAGCAGGGCGACCACGGTGGGCGCACCGCCCGAATAGCCGACATGCCGCCAAGCCACATCGGCCTGACGAAAGAGAACGGCCTCGAGAAGGTGCGGCAAGCTTCCCACGCCCGGCGATCCGACGTTGGCAAGCGTCGGGTTGCGCCGCATCCATTCGATGAAGTCGCGCACGTTGACCACGCTGTCGGGCACCGCGGGGCCGACGGCCAACGCCAAGGGCATCTCGGCCGCCAGCGAAACCGGCTGCAGATCGACCGCCGGGTCGTACCCCAGATTGGCGTAAATGTGGGGATTGACCGTGGCGATCGAACCGGCTGCCAGGCAGACGGTCGACCCGTCCGTGGGGGCCAGCTTCAAGGCGTTCATGGCGATCCGCCCTGCGGCGCCGGGACGGTTGTCGACGATGGCGGTTTTGGCGTAGCGGCCGCTCAACTGCTCGGCGACGTGGCGCGCCACAATGTCGGGTGTGCTCCCTGCGGCAGAGCCGCTGAGAATATGCAACGTCTCGATCGCTGGCTGCGCACGGGCGCTTTCGCCGGCGCCCAGGATCAGCAAGGCGGCGACTGTGGCCGAGCCTGCGCGAAGAAACTCGCGTCGCGAATTTGGGTTGGAACGTGGGTCAACTTGCATGTGATCTCCCCGGTTGGTGATGCATTCGATGAGCCCGATTTGCGCACATCGGCCGAGTTGGGGGAAGATGCATGATGCGGCATGTCGATGCCGACCGTGCATCACCCTGGGGAATGCCATGCGCCTTCAAAGAATCGAACAATTCATCGCCGTCGTCGACGCCGGTAGCATCCGTGGCGCAGCGCGCCGGCTCGGCGTGTCCCAACCTGCGCTCACCCGCGCCTTGCAGCAACTCGAGGAGGAGCTGGGCGTGCAGCTGATGCAGCGCAGCGTTCGCGGCGCTTCGCTCACCGCTGCGGGCAGCGCGTTCCTTGCGCGCGCGCGTGTGGCCGAGGCGGAGTTGCGCATGGGTGCCGACGAAGCCAGGCGCAGCAGCGACGATGGCGGCGGCCTCGTAACGGTGGGTGTCTCGCCGTCGGCTGCGAGCCTGCTGCTGCCGGAATTCGTGACGGCCTTGCGGCAGCAGCGCCCGAACACCAGAATCCGCCTGCTCGAGTTGAGCCCGGGGACCTTGCCGCCTTTGGTGCGCGAAGCGGCGCTGGACATGGCGGTGGCGCATCACGCGCGCTCGCATCTCGATGCCGGCCTGCGCTTTCGGCCCTTGTTCGAGATTCAGATGCGAGTGGTCGTCCGTCCGGGCCATCCGCTGGCCAGCGCGCGCAGCCTGAACGAGCTCGTGCAGTGCGCGTGGCTGTCAATGGCCGCACCGGGACTTCCCGGCGACCTCATCAGGCAGTCGTTTCTAGCGGAGGGCTTGCCCGCCCCAGTGCCGGCTGTGCATTGCGGGTCTCACTCCGTTGCGCTTGACCTCATCGCTGCAAGCGACATGGTGGGCCTGTTGCCTCCCGCACTGCTGCGTTCATGCATGGCGGCCGGACGGCTGGTCGAGCTGCCGATGGCGAAGCCACTGGTGCCCCTGGATGTGGGCCTCTACACGCGCGCCGACAGCCCAACGGCGCCGGCGGCCAAGGCGGCCGCCCAAATCATCGTGGGTATCGCGCGCCGACTCGCCTTGTCAGGTGAGCTGCGAAGTACGGACCCCATCGTGGGCTCACCGCCGGCTTAGCGTCGTCGCGCAAGCCGTTGACAGGCGTCCGGGAAAGCGGATTGAGCGGAAAGCTGCCTTCCGCCTATTGCAGCGGCCGAAATCGGACACCGAATATTGCCGGCAGGCCTGCCCTCCGGCTGATGCCAAGCCGTTCAGTGCTTGTGTTCGCCGTGACCGCTATGCGCTTTATCCGCAGCCTTGGCCGCCGCAGCACTGGCACCCGGTGCCTCGGTACCGACGGGCACCTTGAGTTCGACTTTGCTTTCAACGCCTTGGGCATTCTTGAACACCAGCGTCAGGGGTACGGTGCTGCCCTTCACCAGGGGCTGCTTGAGGTCCGTCAGCATGAAGTGATAACCCCCTGGTTTGAGCTCGACCGTCTTTCCGGCAGGCAGGTCTAGCGCCGGCACGGCGCGCATCCTCATGATGTTGCCGTCCATTTTCATTTCATGCACATCCGCCCCGCCCGCCACCGGCGTCGAGCCGCCCACCAGTTTGGCGCCTTCTTTGGCGGTGATTTTCATGAAGGCGCCGGTGCCTTTTTGCCCCTGCACCGTGGTGCGTATCCAGGCCTCCCTGACTTCAATGGTCTGCGCGTAGGCCGAAGTTCCGGCCACGCAGAAAGCAGAAAGGGCAGCGATGGCTGCGGTGATCAATACGTTCAGTTTCACAGGATTCTTTCTAAAAAACGGGTATTCACCCTTTTGCGATGCGGCCCGCGAGCAACCGGGATGGATCAATTCACCGCCTTGGCAGGCCGTGCGGCAAGCGCCAGCTTGAGCCCCGCCTTGTCAAACTCCAGCGCCTGGCAATGCGTACGGGCCTGGGCAATGGCGCTCAGAGCCGACGGCGAGGCCAACTGCTTGCCCAGCGCCTTCTGGTAGCCGGCAATCATCTCAGTGCACGCACCTCTCATCTGCGCAATCATCTCGTCGGAGTCACAGGCCTGGCTCGAAACGGACATCAGCAGGGCACCGATCAGCATCAGGGGACGAAAGCCGACACGGTGCCAGCGAAAAGAATGGATGGGCTTCATGGTATGACCTTTCAGGACTGGAGACAAAAGATCAAAGGCGCTCATTTGGCGGGCAGGATTTCAAGCAGGGCCGCCGGGTGTTTCAGCCCCCGGTCAGATGTGCCGCTGGCGGGTAGTTCCGCCCAGTGGGTGCTGCCTTTTTCACAGCCCTGAAAAATCCTGAACCACACCGGCCCGGCCTCCTTGGGCACCCGGCTCCTGAAGACGAACTCGTCGTAGTGGGCATCGGGCAGCATGCTGTCTTTGGAGGCTGCGGCCCACGTCACTTCGGTCACGCCTTCGGTGACCATGCCGCCATGGCCATCGTCATAAGGCGCGGCCAGTTTGCCCTGGGTGGTGGACAGGTTCCAGCCCGGCTTGGGCATGGGTTTGACGCCCTGAAAACCGGCCGGCAGGGCGACCCTGATCAGCTTGGTGGCCGAACCCTCACAGCCGTGCGGCACGCGAACGACAGCTTTGTAGGTGCTGAGCACCGTCGTCGTCCGGTCCTGCAGGCTCACGTGGGCAAAAGCGGTGCCACCACCCGCCAGCAAGGCGCAGGCAGCCGCGAAATTAATACAGCAATGTTTCATGAATCACTCCGCCAAAAGAACACACGATGCCGTTCAGGCGAGCGGCATCTTCAAATTCAACAAGAAAAAGCTTGGGTTCAGATGACGGGAGGCGGGCCGCGACTAAACGGCAGCCCCAAGGCGGAAGCCGGAAAGACCGCGGCAAAGGCAACAGCAGAAACGCTGTGATCGAGCGAGGGGAAATGCGCCGGGACGGGCCATTGCGCAGCCATGACACCAGAGCTGCCGCACCAGTCGCAATGCGAACCCGAACCCGCCTGGTGCTCGCCATCACCGCCGGAAGCCGGCTGGCCAGCAGTTGATGCCGTGGCAACCGTGCAAATGCCACCCAGCTTGCCGACGCGCACTTCTTCGGCCAGCATGGACACCGGTGCCAGCAGCGCCGACAGTACGGCCACGAAGCTTAAAAAAGCGGCAAGGCGTACCCACACAGACAGCAGCGGGCGGGCGGAGGGACGGCAGGACACGGTCAGATTATAAGTAGGGGCTGATTCGCCCGAAAGATACAACCGGGCTCGTTCATCAAATCAGGAGAGAGCCCCCGCAGGGCACGAGCCACCCACTCGCCGCCTACGGAAACGGCCTTCAGGGACTGGCAGTCCGCCCCTCGGCGTTATTTCCCGGCGTTGGGAAAAAACAGCTGCTCGCCATTGATTTTGTAGCTGGCAATGACCGCTTGCCCCGCAGGCGAAACAATCCAGTCCACAAACTTCTGCGCTTGCGCCACCTTGGTGTGCGGGTGTTTGGCCGGGTTGACCACCATCACGCCATACTGGTTGAAAAGGCGTGTGTCGCCCTCGACCAGCACGGCAAGGTCGGCCCGGTTCTTGAAGGACAGCCAGGTGCCGCGATCGGCCAGCACATAGGCGCCGCCACCCGGGGTATTGGCCGCAATATTGAGGGCTGGCCCCATGCCACAGCCACAGGCCTTGTAGTTGGCGAAGCCCGGTGCTCCGGACGGGGTCTCGATACCAGCGGTCTTCCAGTAGCGCAGTTCGGCCGCATGGGTGCCGCTCTTGTCGCCGCGCGAGACGAAGTTGGCGTTGGCTGCCTGGATTTTTTTCAGGGCCAGGGCAATGTCCCTGCCCTTGACGCCAGCCGGGTCGGACGCCGGACCGACCAGGACGAAGTCGTTGTACATCACCGCGAAGCGCTGGATGGCAAAGCCTTCGGCCACCACTTTTTCTTCGGCCACCTGGTCATGCACAAACAGCACATCGGCATCACCGCGGCGGCCCATGTCGATGGCCTGGCCGGTACCGACCGCCACCACCTTGACATCCATGCCCGTGGCCTTTTTGAACGCGGGCATCAGGTGGACGAACAGTCCTGACTGCTCGGTGGAAGTGGTGGACGCCATCACGATGGAGGGCGTCTGCCCCATTGAAGCGCCAGCCGCCAGAACCCAGACAAGGCCGACCACAGCCTTCAACATTCTGGTGGACCTGACAGCCCGCGTCGCCATGCTCAAACCACTCATGCAAGTTCTCCCTTTAAAAAATGCTCAGCCGCCGCAGGAAGGGGGCCCTTGAAAAAATCAGGCGTCGGCAGATCCGCCACCAGGCGCCCGTGCTCCAGGTAAATCACGCGGCTGGCCAGGCGCTTGACCTGGCCCAGGTTGTGGCTGCTGAAAATCAGCGTCATCCCGGCATCTGCGAATTCGGCCATCAGGTGCTCCACCTCGCGCTTGGCCGTCGGGTCCAGGCTGGCCGTGGGCTCATCCAGCAGCAGAACCTGCGGCTTCAAGGCCCAGGCCCGTGCCAGGGCCACGCGCTGCTGCTGCCCGCCAGACAGGGCCTTGGCATTGCGGCCGGCCAGGTCTGCCAGCCCTACCCGCCCGAGTGCCTGCAGTGCCTGATCGCGGGCCAGCTTCCAGGGCAGACCATTCAGCCACAGGCCCAGGGCCACGTTGTTCAGGACGCTGGCGCGCAGCATGTAGGGGCGCTGAAACAGCATGGCCTGGCGCGCCTGCGCATCGTGCCAAAACCCGCCCGACTGGGGCCGCACAAGGCCGTGCAGCGTGCGCAGCAGCGTGCTTTTGCCGCTGCCGTTGGAGCCCACCAGCGCCAGCCGCTCCCCCGCCTCGACGCGCAGGGTGCAGGCGGTGAGCGCACGGACCTTTCCGAACTGCACACCGACCGCATGCAAATTGAACAGCGGCTTCATGGCTGCGCACCTTGCGCGCTCTGTGCTGCCAGGACAGAGGCCGGGACCGGTGCCACATCAGGCAGGTGGTCATCGAGCTGCTCACGCCAACGCCGCACCAGCGCAATCAGAATGTTGAGCAGCAGCACCACCGCCAGCAGCAAAATGCCCAGCGCCAGCGCCAGTGGCAGGTCGCCCTTGCTGGTTTCCAGCGCTATCGAGGTGGTCATCACGCGGGTGAAGCCGTCAATGTTGCCGCCCACCACCATCACCGCCCCCACCTCTGAAATGGCGCGGCCAAAGGCGGCAATCAGCACCGTCAGCAAGGCGTAGCGCTCATCCCACAGCAGGATCAGGCTGCGCATGAAGCGGCGCGCACCGAGCGACTGAAATTGCTCGCCATGGCTGCGGTCGGCGTCTTCAATGGTCTGGCGCACCAGCGCCGTGACGACCGGCAGTACCAGCACGGCCTGCGCCAGCACCATGGCCTTGAAGGAAAACAGCCAGCCCAGAAAGCCCAGCGGCCCGGTGCGCGACAGCAGCAGGTAGACGACCAGCCCGACCACCACGGACGGCAAGGCCAGGGCGGTATTGAGCACAGCCAGCACCGCGGCACGGCCCCTGAAGCGCGACACGCCGAGCCACGCACCGAGCAGCAGGCCGCTGCTGCAGGCGATGACACAGGCACAGGCGCTTACGGCCAGCGACCGCAGGACAATGCCGGCCAGTGTGGGATCGAGGGAGGTGATGAGCGCAAAAGCCGTGGAGGCGCTGCTGGAAAAGGTGTTCATGCCAAATGTTCTGCGGAGACTCTATCGTAGGAGCGAAGGCCTGAAGCCGCATCGGGATTCACCAGTTATGAATGGGTTTGCATAGGACGCCATGCGCATGCACCACTGAAGGCGTGGCCCGGCCCGCCGATTTCTTCGGGACCTTGCCCGCATAATCAGCACAGCAAACCGCCCGCCATGCACAAAGTCGAACTCTCCTACCTGCTGTCCACCGAGCGGAGCAAAAATGCCCTGATCCGCAACCCGCTGATGGACATGCTCCATGCGGTGCAGGAAGAAGGTTCCATTTCCGGCGCCTCCAGGGCGCTGGACCTGTCTTACCGCCATGTCTGGGGCGCGCTGAAGAACTGGGAGCAGAAGCTGGGCCGCACGCTCATCGTCTGGGACAAAGGCCAGCATGCAAGGCTGACGGAGTTTGGCGAAAAACTGCTGTGGGCTGAGCGCCAGGCCCAGGCCCGTCTCGCACCGCAGATTGAAGCCCTGCGGGGCGACATTGAACGCGCCTTCTCAACTGCCTTTGACGACAATGCCCACGTGCTGACGCTCTATGCCAGCCACGACGCGGCGCTGTCGGCCCTGCGCGAGCAGGCGGCTCCCCGCGGCCTGCACCTGGACATCCGCTTCATGGGCAGTGTGGATGCGATTGCCGCACTGAACGCCGGGCGCTGCATGATGGCCGGCTTTCACGCCCTGGACCAACCTGGCAGCAAGTCCGTGGCGGCGCACGCCTATCGCGGCCTGCTCAAGCCCGGCCTGCACAAACTGATCGGCTTTGCCCACCGCACACAAGGCCTGATCGTGGCCAGAAACAACCCTATGGGCATCACGGGCCTGGCGGATTTGAAACGGGCTGGCCTGCGCTATGTCAACCGCGCCGAGGGCACCGGCACGCGGGTGCTGCTGGACGAATTGCTGGCGCAGGCCGGCATGGGTCCGACGGATATCCACGGCTACCCGAGCCAGGAACCCTCGCATGCGGCCGTGGCACAGGCGGTGGCCAGCGGTGCCGCAGATGCGGGGCTGGGCATTGAAGCGGCGGCACGCGAGCAGGGGCTGGGCTTTGTACCCCTGACCCAGGAGCGCTACCACCTGGTGTGCCTGAAGTCGGCGCTGCCCGAGCCGCAGGTGCAGGCCTTGCTGAAGGAGCTGCAAAGCCCCGAGTGGCAGACTAGCCTGGAAAAGCTGCCAGGCTACAGCGGCAAGGACGCCCAGAGCGGCAAGGTGCTGTCCCTGCGCGCCACCTTGCCGTGGTGGAACTACCGCAAGGAAAAAAACAATAAAAAAGAGCCCTGACCCAATCAATTATTGGGCAAGGGCTATTGTTTTTATAGCGAGCAGGATCGGAATCCACAAAAGATGTCATCGCGCTCGGGCGGGTAGAAGTTCCGGTATTTCGGGCTTTTCATGCGCGCACGGGTGGCCACGGAGGCACCACGCAGCACCTTGTGGCTGCCAAACCAGGGCTCCGAATATTCACGGTAAGGATCGGGCACAAAACCCGGGTAGGGGCGAAAGGTCGTGCCCATCCACTCCCACACATCACCCCAGCGAAAGCCGCGCCGCGCCGCCGAGTGGGCGGCAACTTCCCACTCGACTTCGGCCGGCAGGCGGCGCCCGGCCCAGCGGCACCAGGCGTCGGCCTCCCACCACGTCATGTGCATGGCCGGCTGGTTGCCGAGCATACGCATGGGGTGGCCAAAGCGGGTCTGCATGACGGCGCCGCTGGCCACGCCGATCTGGTCCACGTAGCGCGGGCCGCGGCGGCCCTCACCCGCCGCCTGGCGTTGCAGCCACTGCCAGCCGTCGGCCTGCCAGAGTTCCTCGCGGTCATAGCCGCCATCGTCCACAAACTCGACAAACTGCGCCCAGGTGACGGGTTGCGCGTCAATTTCAAACTCGGGCACGCTGATGGGGTGGACGGCCTTCTCGTTGTCAAAGGCAAAGCCATTGCCCTCGGCACCGGCGGCGCTGCCCATTTGCCAGACGGTCGCCGGAATCAGCAACGGTTCGCGCACCATCATCGGTGCCGGGGTCAATGCCTCCTGCAAGGGCTTCTCCAGCGGCAGGCCCAGCGTCTGGGCGGTGTAGGCGAAAGCTTCGCCGTGCATGTCCTCATGGAAAAGACACAGCCGGTAGAAGTACAGGGCCTGGTCTTCCTCTGCAGCCTTGTCGAGCAGATCCAGCGTGCTTTCCAGCGTGTCCAGCAAATAGGCACGGCAGCCGCCCATGTCAGGCACATCCAGCGTCCAGCGTGTGTCGTCCGGCACATGGGTGGAGTCCCACCAGCGGTCCGCGTTCGGCTCGATGGACGCCAGCCGGGGGTGGGCGGGCTCACAGCGCGTGCCCAGCGCACGCTGCATGTTGCGGCCGATCCACCACTCCTGAAACCAGCCCACATGGCCCAACTCCCACAGGGGCGGATTGATCGTGGCGAGCTGCGGCACGACGAAGTTGACGCCCTCCAGGGCCTTCTGGTATTGGGCAAAGAGGTGCAGCGTATGATTGCGCGCATCCATCAGCGCCAGCGACAGGAGTTCCCGCCCGGCACTGCGCATCTGGGAAGAATCGATCAGGTCTGAGGTGGCCATGGCGGGTGAATTTCCGGCGAACCGGATGACGGGTTGGGTATGGAATCTGAAGCCAAAACAATAGTCCTCGTAAGCCCGGCGACGGCCGATGCCAACAACGGCAACTGGCATACCGCGCACCGCTGGGCCCAATTTCTATCTGGTCATTGTGACATCGCACTGACCTCGCGGTGGCCTGCCCCGCCGCAAGAGCCGGCACCCCGGCGCGCGCCGCAGGCCATGCTGGCGCTGCACGCCCGCCGCTCGGCGCCATCCATTCACGCCTGGGCCAGGGCGCACCCTGACAAGCCGCTCATCGTGGTACTGACCGGCACCGACCTCTACCGCGACATCCATACCGATGCCGATGCCCAGCAGTCGCTGGCCCTGGCCTCCCGCCTGGTGGTGTTGCAGGAAGCCGGGCTGGCCGCGCTGCCCGCTGAGTGGCGCGGCAAGGCGCAGGTGGTGTACCAGTCAGCCCCGGCGCTACGGCCCGCCGTCAAATCCAGCCGCAGCTTTCGTGCTGTGATGGTCGGTCATTTGCGCGACGAAAAAGATCCGCTGACCTTCATGGAGGCCGCCTGCCAGGACTTCCCGCCGGGCATCCATTTTGACCAGATCGGCCTGGCGCTGGATCCCCATTTTGATGAGGCGGCACGTGCGACCGCGCAGCGCACGCTACGCTACCGCTGGCTGGGTGGCCTGCCGCGCGCGCAAACGCGTCAGCACATCAAGCGGGCGCATGTGCTGGTGAACTGCTCCCGGATGGAAGGCGGCGCCCACGTCATCCTGGAAGCCGTCCAGTCGGGCACGCCGGTGCTGGCATCGCGCATCAGCGGCAATGTAGGCATGCTGGGGCCGGACTATGCGGGCTACTTTACGCTGGGGGACGCCGCGCAGCTTGCCGTGCTGGTGCGGCGCTGTGCGCTGGAGCCGGATTTCCTGGCGCTGCTGCAAAAGCAATGCGGCCAGCGCGCGTATCTGTTTGACCCCCGGGAAGAAAAACGCCTTGTCATAAACTTGGTGACTTCTGCCCTGGGGTAGCCCCCGCATACCCCGACCCGCCAGCCAGCCTGCCTGAAAGACTCATCATGAATGCGCCCGACTCCATTTCGACTGTGACACCGCCCGCCGCGCCCCGATTAACCAGCCTGTCGCACGGCGGCGGCTGTGGCTGCAAGATTGCCCCGGGCGTGCTGAGCGAGATTCTCAAAAATTCCAGCAATCTGCCGATCCCACCGCAGTTGCTGGTCGGCATTGAAACCGCTGACGACGCCGCCGTTTACCAGCTCAATGACGAACAGGCGCTGATTGCGACCACCGATTTTTTCATGCCCATCGTGGACGACCCCTACGACTTCGGCCGCATCGCCGCCACCAACGCGATCAGCGACGTGTATGCCATGGGTGGCACGCCCATCATGGCGCTGGGACTGGTGGGCATGCCCATCAACGTGCTGCCGCTGGAAACCATTGGCGCCATCCTGCGCGGCGGGCAGGATGTCTGCCGCGATGCCGGCATTCCGATTGCGGGCGGCCACACCATTGATTCGGTGGAACCGATCTACGGCCTCGTCGTGATGGGCCTGGTTCATCCTTCACGCGTCAAGAAAAACTCGGGCGCCCGCGCCGGCGATGTGCTGGTGCTGGGCAAACCCCTGGGCATCGGCATCCTGTCGGCCGCGCTCAAGAAGGAAGTCCTGCCCGCAGAGGGCTATGCCCGCATGATCGCCCTGACCACCCAGCTCAACAAGCCGGGCATTGCCCTGGCCCAACTCGAAGGCGTGCATGCGCTGACCGACATCACGGGCTTCGGCCTGGCCGGCCACGGGCTGGAACTGGCGCGCGGCGCCGGCCTGCAGGTCAGGCTGGAGTGGTCACGCATCCCGCTGATCACCGGTGCGCGCGAACTGGCGGCGCAGGGCTGCATCACCGGCGCGTCGGGGCGCAACTGGGCCAGTTATGGCAAGGAGATCACCTTGCCCTCCTCATTTGCCGAAGTGGACCGGGCGCTGCTCAGTGATCCACAGACCTCCGGCGGCCTGCTGGTGTCCTGCAGCCCGGATGCTGCAGCCGAGGTCATGGCGATTTTTCAGGCCCAGGGTTTTGGCGAGGCCGCCGTGATTGGCGAGGTCACCACAGGACATGGCCTCAGCGTCTACTGACACTAACGCCCGGTCTGCTGCGCCGGAATAAAAAGGCCCGAATGAAGGGCCGGATAGCGCAAAAAAACTAGGGTAAACCCGAAATTTTTTTGTCAGTCTTTGTTCAGTGCCGGGGGACGCAGACAGCGTACCATTCAGGCCTTGACGGCCCGCGCATGGGCATTTTTACAAAATCTTTCCGGAGACAATCTGTGTCCGCATTACTCAAACTCGCCCTTGCCTATGACTGGATTTCCACCCGGTTCGGCAAAATCGCCGCCTGGACGGTACTACTGGCCGCGCTGATTTCAGCAGGCAACGCCTTCGTGCGTTATGGCCTGGACATCAGCTCCAATGCCTGGCTCGAAATCCAGTGGTATCTGTTCGCGACCATGGTCATGCTGGGTGCGCCGGTGGTGCTCAAGCTCAATGAGCATGTGCGGGTTGACATCATTTACGGCAAGCTCAAGGGTTACGGGCCTGTCTATGTCGACCTGTTCGGCCTGATCTTCTTTCTGCTTCCCGTCATGGGCCTGTTGTCCTACCTGAGCTGGCCGCTGTTTGTGAGCATGTACCAGTCGGGCGAGATGTCGCCCAATGCCGGTGGCCTGATCCGCTGGCCGGCCATGCTGCTGCTGCCGCTCGGTTTCGGCCTGATGTTTGTCCAGGGCCTGTCCGAAATCATCAAGCGCATCTGCTACCTGCAGGGCAAGTTCGAGATGGACACCCACTACGAAAGGCCGGTTCAATAACCCGCTCCATCGTTCATCCAGAAAAAAAATACTCTCAGGACCACCAAATGCAGATGGAAAATTTTGCCCCGATCATGTTCGCGGGCCTCGTGCTGATCATGCTGATCGGCTTCCCGGTCGCCTTCTCGCTAGCCGCACTTGGGCTGGGTTCAGGCTTCCTGGCCATTCAGATGGGCTGGTTCCCGGCCAGCTTCATGTCCAACCTGCCGCTCAACATGTTCGGCATCCTGTCGAACGAGTTGCTGCTGGCCATTCCCTTCTTCACCTTCATGGGCGCCATCCTGGAGAAGTGCGGGCTGGCGGAAGACATGCTTGACTCCATGGGCCAGCTGTTTGGCCCGGCCAAGGGCGGGCTGGGCTACTCGGTCATTATTGTCGGCTTCATCCTGGGCGCCATCACCGGCACGGTCGCCGGCCAGGTGATTGCCATGGCGTTGATCTCGCTGCCCGTGATGATCCGCTACGGCTACAACATGCGTTATGCCACCGGTGTGCTGGCCGCCTCCGGCACCATCACCCAGCTGGTGCCGCCCTCGCTGGTGCTGATTGTCATGGCCGACCAGCTCGGCCGCTCCGTCGGCGACATGTACAAAGGGGCTTGGGGCCCGTCCATCCTGCAGGTGCTGATTTTTGCCGGCTATACCTTCATGCTGGGTGTCTTCAAACCCCATCATGTGCCAGGCGTGCCCAAAGATGCCCGTACCCTGAACGGCTGGCCCCTGTGGGCCAAATGCCTGCGCGGCATCATCCCCTCTGCAATTCTCATTTTCGCCGTGCTGGGTTCCATGGGCGGTCTGCCAGGAATCAACACCGCCATCGCTACTCCTACGGAAGCCGGCGCCATGGGCGTGGTGGGTGCGCTGATCCTGGCGGCCATGCATAAGCGACTGACCCGCGCGCTGATCTGGGAGGCCATGGTCGGTACCATGCGGCTGACCGCCATGGTGGTGTTTATCCTGATCGGCGCTCGCGTCTTTTCCATGGTGTTTCAGGGAGTGGACGGCGCCAAATGGGTGGAACACATGCTCAGCGGCCTGCCCGGCGGACAGACGGGCTTCCTGATCGCGGTCAACCTCTTTATTTTCTTCCTGGCCTTCTTCCTCGACTTCTTCGAGATCGCCTTCATCATCCTGCCCATGCTGGGGCCGGTGGCCGACAAGCTGGGCATTGACCTGATCTGGTTTGGCGTGTTGCTGTGCGTGAACATGCAGACCAGCTTCATGCACCCGCCGTTCGGCTTTGCGCTGTTTTACCTGCGCGGGATTGCCGACACGCTGTTCAAGGAAGGCCGCATCCCCCAGGCCATCAAGTCCAGCGATATCTACCTCGGCGCCATTCCCTGGGTGGCGATGCAGCTGGTGCTCGTGACGATTGTGATTTTCGTGCCGCAAACCGTCACCGTGTTTCTCGACAAAGAGGAAAAGATCGACATCGACAAGGTGAAGATCGAGATGCCCGCTGAAGCCATCGATGACAAGCCTGCCGAGCTCAATCCGGGCGAAACGCAGGGACAGCGCGACACGCAGAATGCCGACGACGAGCAGAAGAAGATCGACGATCTGTTCAACAAGAAATGAACGACATACCTCTTGAAGCGCTGGGGCCGCCGCCCTTTCGCTTCACCCCCTCCGGCCCCCCCGCGATCGAGGGTCCCGCCTTCTCCCGACTGTTCAAGCTGTTGGCCAGCGCCGTGGTGTTCGGTACCGCGGGCTGGTTTGCGCAGCTGTGGTGGGGCGGCAAGGTGAGCGGCGGCGCAGCCTCCATGCTTGTCTGGGTGCTGGCGGCGATGGCGATGATGTTCTACACCTGGTGGTGCATCATGCGCAGCGTCACCCGGCTGGACGGGCAGATGCTGCAGCAGACGTGGATCTGGAACAAAAAGATGGAATTACGCGAGCTGGCCTTCGGCAAACTGATCCGGGTGCCTGGCCTGGACTGGCTGATCGCACCGCGGCTGTATGTGCGTACCCTGATGGGCAAGTTCGAGGTGTTCTACGCCGCTGACCCACAGATGATTGCCCAGTTCGAACGCCTGATTGCAGAACTCAAGGCATTCCGCAACCGCCCATGAAAAAGCCGCCCGAAGGCGGCCTTGACTTGCGGGAGGGCGAGCGGGAAAGCCTCAGAGCTTTTGCGCCTGCATGAAGCGGTCGAAGGTGCCTTCCGTGAAGCGGAACCACAGGTTCTGGTCAGCACGGAACTTGGACAGGTCGGCGTAAATCTTCTTGAAGCTCTCGTTCTTGGCCGAGGTTTCCTGGTAGATCGCCATGGAATGCTTGAACGCCTCGTTCATCATATCGGTCGGGAAGGGCCGCAACTTGGCGCCACTGGCGACCAGCTGTTTCAGCGCAAGCGGATTGCGGGCGTCGTACTTGGCCTGGATGTCAACGTGGGCCTGCGAGCACGCGGCCTCGACAATGCCCTTGTTTTCGGCCGACAGGCTGTCCCAGGCCTTCTGGTTGATGAAGAAATCCAGTTGCGCAGAGCCTTCCCAGAAACCGGGATAGTAGTAGAACGGGGCGACCTTCACAAAGCCTAGCTTCTGGTCATCGTAGGGGCCGACCCATTCGGCCGCGTCAATGGTGCCCTTTTCAAGCGAGGTGTAGATTTCACCGCCCGGAATGTTCTGCGGCACCACACCCATGCGCTCCATGACCTTGCCGGCGAAGCCGCCGATGCGGAACTTCAGGCCCTTCAGGTCCTTGACACTCTTGACCTCCTTGCGGAACCAGCCGCCCATCTGGGCGCCGGTATTGCCGCCGGGGAAATTGACGATGTTGTATTTGGCGTAGAACTCACGCATCAGCTTCAGGCCGTTGCCTTCGTACATCCAGGCTGTGAGCTGGCGGCTGTTCAGACCAAAGGGAATCGCGCAACCCAGCGTGAAGGTTTCGTCCTTGCCGAAAAAGTAATAAGGCGCGGTTTGGGCCATTTCCACCGAACCCTGCTGCACGCCATCCACCACGCCAAAAGCAGGCATCAGCTCGCCGGCGGCGTGGGTGGAGATTTCAAACTTGCCGCCGGACATGGTGCGCACGGCTTTGGCAAAGGTCTCGGCGCCGCCGAACAGCGTGTCCAGGGACTTCGGGAAGCTCGAAGCCAGGCGCCAGCGAATGGCGGCCTGCGCGTGCACCGCGGGTGCGGCGCCGGCTGCCAGCACACCGGCGATACCAGCGTTTTTGATGAGTGAGCGACGATCCATTTTGTACTCCTGGGGAATGTGTCAACTAACAATAAAACAGTTTTTTCTGCCTCATTTCCGCCTCACCCGATAGAAATCACGCGGATTCATGACCCGCTTTTTTCCAACTCCACGGATAGCGGGAAACCTATTTGAACATATCTTTTCCACGCGAAATGGTCGCCGCCCGCAGACAAATTTCCCATAAAAAAACCGCATCGAAATGCGGTTTTTTAAAAAGGGCCGGAGTCTCAGGCCGGAGTCTTCAATTACAGTTTTTGTTCCTGCATGAAGCGGTCAAACGTGCCCTCGGTGAAACGGAACCACAGGTGCTGCTCGGCACGGAACTTCGAAAAGTCAGCGTAGACCTTGCGCCAGTTCTCGTTCTTGGCCGACAACTCGCTGTACAGCGCCATGGACTCCTTGAAAGCGGCGTTCAGCACATCCTTGGGGAAGGGGCGCAACTTGGTACCAGCACCCACCAATTGCTTGAGCGCAACAGGGTTGCGGGCATCGTACTTGGCCTGCATGTCAGAGTGGGCCTGGGCTGCCGCTGCTTCCACAATCGCCTTGTTTTCCGGGGACAGTGCTTCAAATGCCTTGTTGTTGATGAAGAAGTCCAACTGGGGACCACCTTCCCACCAGCCTGGGTAGTAATAGTTGGGCGCCACCTTGTTGAAGCCCAGCTTCTGGTCATCGTACGGACCCACCCATTCGGCGGCGTCGATCGTTCCTTTTTCCAGCGCGGCATAAATCTCGCCTCCAGGAATGTTCTGGGGCACGCCGCCAATGCGCTCAAGCACTTTTCCGCCGAAGCCACCGATGCGCATTTTCATGCCCTTGATGTCCTTGAGCGACTTGATTTCCTTGCGGTACCAGCCACCCATCTGGGCGCCGGTATTGCCACCAGGGAAATTGATAATGTTGAATTTGGCGTAGAACTCGCGCATCAGCTTCATGCCGTTGCCCTCGTACATCCAGGCCGTCATCTGGCGGCTGTTCAGGCCGAAGGGAATGGCGCAGCCCAGCGCAAAGGTTTCGTCCTTGCCAAAGAAATAGTAAGGCGCTGTGTGGGCGCATTCAATGGAGCCCTGCTGTACGCCATCGACCACGCCAAAAGCCGGCATCAATTCGCCAGCGGCATGCACCGAGATTTCAAACTTGCCGCCCGACATGGCCTTGACCTGTTTGGCGAAGATGTCGGCTGCGCCAAAAATAGTGTCCAGCGCTTTGGGGAAGCTCGAAGCCAGCCGCCAGCGAATGGCAGCCTGCGCGTGCACTGCGGGCGCGACACCGGCTGCCAGCACACCGGCAATACCGGCATTTTTGATAAGGGAACGACGATCCATGAAGTCTCTCCTAGAACGTTATGTAATGTTTTGCTAGACCTTGATTCGCCAGAACCGCGCTCAGGAGGTCAAGACATTGCAAGACAACTTGTAACGATCAGGCGAAGCCTCGACATTTTGTCAGTTTAAAAATCATCGGACCCCGGTTTTTACCCGTAGACGCTCATAAAAAAACCGCAGCTTGCTGCGGTTTTTCGACGACTCAAAGCGCGACACTGTGCTACATCTTCTGGCCCTGCATGAAACGGTCAAACGTTGCTTCGGTGAAGCGGAACCACAGGTTCTGGTCGCCGCGGAACTTGGCGTAGTCCGCATACACCTTGCGCCAGTTCTCGTTCTTGGCGGACAGCTCTTCATAGAGCTTCATGGATTCCTTGAAGGCCGCGTTCATGACATCGCCCGGGAAGGGGCGGAGCTTGGCGCCAGCGCCCACGAGCTGCTTGAGGGCCGTCGGGTTCTTGGTGTCGTATTTGGCCTGCATGTCCACATGCGCTGCGGCACTGGCAACTTCCACAATGGCCTTGAACTCGGGCGTCAGCGCGTCATACGCTTTCTGGTTGATGTACAGGTCGAGCTGCAAGCCGCCCTCCCACCAGCCAGGGTAGTAGTAGTTCGGCGCCACCTTGTTGAAACCCAGCTTCTGGTCATCGTAGGGGCCGATCCATTCGGCTGCGTCGATGGTGCCTTTTTCCAGCGCCTGGTAAATCTCGCCGCCGGGAATGTTCTGCGGCACGCCGCCCAGGCGTTCAATGACTTTGCCGGCGAAACC
Organism: Polaromonas sp. JS666; assembly: GCF_000013865.1. NCBI lineage: Bacteria > Pseudomonadati > Pseudomonadota > Betaproteobacteria > Burkholderiales > Comamonadaceae > Polaromonas > Polaromonas sp. JS666. The sequence goes on along the minus strand of NC_007948.1, from coordinate 1,809,322 downwards.
TCCCACGCGGAACTTCAGACCCTTCATGTCGGCCAGCGACTTGATTTCCTTGCGGTACCAGCCACCCATCTGGGCACCGGTGTTGCCGCAAGGGAAGCTGATGATGTTGTACCTGGCATAAAACTCGCGCATCAGCTTCAGGCCGTTGCCCTCGAAAGTCCAGGCGCTCATCTGGCGGCTGTTCAGGCCAAAGGGAATCGCACCGCCAATGGCAAAGGTTTCATCCTTGCCGAAGAAGTAGTACGGCGCCGTATGGGCTGCCTCAATCGAGCCCTGCTGCACGCCATCGACCACACCGAAAGCAGGCATCAACTCACCGGCAGCGTGGACGGAAATCTCAAACTTGCCACCGGACACGGCTTTGACATGCCTGGCAAAAGTTTCCGCACCGCCGTAAATGGTGTCCAGCGACTTGGGGAAGCTGGAGGCGAGGCGCCAGCGAACCGCAGCCTGGGCGTGAACGGCAGGCGCGACGCCGGCGGCCAGAACACCCGCAATGCCTGCGTGCTTGATGAGGGAACGACGATCCATCAGGTTTAACTCCGAGTTGTGAATTGAAATCCGCACTGGCCAGATCGGCCAGCGCTGCAGTTTGCTAAGACCTCGGAAATTGTAAAAATGGGGCGCTCTGCATCCCCGCGGGTTTACCCTTGAAGACCTGACGGGAAGCTGTCGGCGTGGCCCCCTCGTTCGCTCGCTGCGCGTAGCTCTCTGCCCCCCGACGGGGGCCGCTGCGCCTGCGGCCCGGCGAAGCCGGTTCCGCGGCCCCGGCTGGAATGTAGAAACCTCGCGTTCGCCTTCTCCGCCGTTCACCCTGAGGTATCGAAGGGCATCCTGCGGAAAACTGGACGCTAGATTCAACCAGTGAAGAGATGTGAGAACTCAGGCGACCGACTTGAGTGCCGGCTTGGCAGGCTTGCCGGACTTTTCAGGCTGCAGCACAGACCCAAACCGCGCCATGACGGCGGCCTCAATACCGGCCGCGTCCAGGCCTTGCAGCGCCAGCAGCTTGGCGGGGTCGCCATGCTCGATGAATTCGTCCTTCAGGCCCAGCTGCAACAGCGGCTTGCCGAGGCCGGCGGCCTGCAGCGCTTCGCCCACGGCACTGCCGGCACCGCCCATGATGGCGCCCTCTTCCAGCGTGACCAGTGCCTCATGGCTGGCCGCCACCTTGAGCAGCAATTCGGTGTCCAGCGGTTTGGCCCATCGCATGTTGACCACGGTGACACCCAGCTTCTCGGCCGCCTGCAGAGCCGGGTACAGCAGCGTGCCAAACGCCAGGATCGCGACGCCTGAACCTTCGCGGCGAATCTCGCCCTTGCCAAAGGGCAGCGGCTGCAGGCCCGGCTCAGGCTCGACGCCGGCGCCCGCACCGCGCGGATAGCGCACGGCCACCGGATGGTTCTGCTCAAACGCCGAACTCAGCAGTTTGCGGCACTCGTTCTCATCGGCCGGGCAGGCCACGCTCATGTTGGGAATGCAGCGCAAAAACGGAATGTCGTAGGCGCCCGCATGCGTGGCGCCGTCGGCGCCGACCAGGCCGGCGCGGTCAAGCGCAAACACCACCGGCAGGTTTTGCAGCGCCACATCGTGAATCAGCTGGTCATAGCCGCGCTGCAAAAAGGTCGAGTAAATCGCCACCACGGGCTTGAGCCCTTCGCAGGCCATGCCGGCGGCAAAGGTGACCGCATGCTGCTCGGCAATGCCCACGTCGTGGTAGCGGCCCGGAAAGCGCTTGTGAAACTCGACCATGCCCGAGCCCTCCCGCATGGCGGGCGTAATGCCGACCAGGCGCTTGTCCTGCTCCGCCATGTCGCACAACCACTGGCCAAACACCTGGGTGAAGGTTCGCTTGGCAGGCGCGCTGGATTTTTGCAGACCCATGGCCGGGTCAAACTTGCCGGGGCCGTGGTAGGCCACCGGGTCGGCTTCGGCCAGCTTGTACCCCTGGCCTTTCTTGGTGACGACGTGCAGAAACTGCGGGCCCTTGAGGTGCTTGATGTTTTCCAGCGTGGGAATCAGGGACTCCAGATCATGGCCGTCAATCGGTCCGATGTAATTGAATCCGAAATTTTCAAACAGCGTGGCGGGCACCACCATGCCCTTGGCATGCGCCTCCAGGCGTTTGGCCAGTTCAAGCAGCGGCGGCGCCACCCTGAGCACCTGCTTGCCGACATTTTTAGCCGATGCATAAAAGCGGCCGCTCATCAATTGCGCCAGGTAGCGGTTCAGGGCCCCGACGGGCGGGCTGATGCTCATGTCGTTGTCGTTGAGCACCACCAGCAACTTGCAGTCGTCATGCACGCCCGCGTTGTTCAGAGCTTCAAAGGCCATGCCTGCGCTCATCGCGCCGTCACCGATGATGGCGACCGCATGGCGGTCTTCCCCCTGCTGGTGGGCCGCCAGCGCCATGCCCAGCGCGGCAGAAATCGAGGTCGAGGAATGCGCGGTGCCGAAGGTGTCGTACGGGCTTTCGTCCCGGCGCGGAAAACCCGACAAACCGCCGAACTGGCGCAGGCTGCCCATGCGATCGCGCCGCCCCGTGAGGATTTTGTGCGGATAGGTCTGGTGGCCCACATCCCAGACCAGCCGATCCTCGGGCGTGTTGAAAACATAGTGCAGCGCCACCGTCAGTTCCACCGTGCCAAGGTTGGAGCTCAGATGCCCGCCAGTCTTGGAAACGCTGTCGAGCACGAAGGCTCGCAACTCGTCAGCCAGGGCCTTGAGCTGGGCGCGGGGCAGCCTGCGCAGGTCTGCGGGGCTGTTGATGGTTTCGAGCAATGGGTACATCGTGGTGTGTCTGTTATGGCGAGGCCGGTCCCCGGCTCCTAGTGGTGGCGATTGACCAGCATGTCGGCCAACGCATGCAAGGCATGGGTGTTGCCAAGCCCGCTGGCGTCAAGACTGGCCAGTGCCTTGCCCAGCAGTTGCTGCGCGTAGTCTTTGGATGCTTGCAGTCCCATCAGCGATACAAACGTGGGCTTGTCCTGGGCCGCGTCCTTGCCGGCTGTTTTACCCAGCGTGGCCGAATCCGCGGTGACATCCAGGATGTCATCCACCACCTGGAATGCGAGGCCGACCGCCGCGCCGTACTCGCGCAGGGCGTGCTGGGCGGCCGGCGGCGCGGCGCCGCAGGCCGTGCCCATCATCACGCTGGCCTGCAGCAATGCGCCGGTTTTGAGGCGGTGCATTTCATGCAGTTGCCCGGACGTCAGGGGCAGGCCCACACTGGCCAGGTCTATCGCCTGGCCGCCGGCCATGCCCTGAAAGCCCGCGGCCTGCGCCAGCATGCGGCACAGGCGTGCCTGCGTGGCGGCATCCACCGAGCCATCGTCGGGTGTGAGGAATTCAAAGGCCAGGGCTTGCAGGGCGTCACCCGCAAGCAGCGCCTGCGCCTCGCCGAACTTGACGTGCACCGTCGGTTTGCCACGGCGCAGCACGTCGTTGTCCATGCACGGCATGTCATCATGCACCAGCGAGTACGCGTGAATCAGCTCCACCGCGCAGGCCGAGCGCAGCGCGGCCTCTGCGTTGCCGTTCACGGCTTCGCAGGCCGCCATCACCAGCAGCGGGCGCAGGCGCTTGCCGCCGTCGAGCACGGCATAACGCATGGCATCGCCCAGGCCCGCGGGTGCGGGCGCATCGGTCGGGCAAGCGACCCAACGGGACAAGGCCTGCTCGATAGTCTCAAGCTGCTGGGCGCTCCAGGCGCTCAACGTGAACAAAGGCAGTTTTTCAGGGGCGTTCAAGCTATGGTCTCTATGACTTGTATCTGTATCTGATGACTTGTATTCAGGGATGACCCTGCGAATTACGCTTACTCTTGTCCTTACCCTACTCTTGCACCCAGGGCTTGAGCTCCGTGCCCTCCAGGACCTTGATCTGGGTTTCCACCGCCTCAAGCTTGTCGCGGCAGAACTTCAGCAACTGCGCCCCGCGTTGGTAGCCCGTGAGCAATTGGTCCAGCGGCAACTGGCCCGACTCGAGACCAGCCACCAGCCCCTCAAGCTCCTGCAGGGCAGCCTCATAGCTGGCAGGTAATGGAGGAGCCGATGATGTGGTGGCCGCAGAAGCGGCAGCAGGGGAAGGGGAAGAGGAAGAGGAGCTTTTGGCCATGGCAATTGGGTGAAGGTCTGATTTTAGGCCGTTACAGGTCCGTTTTAGGCTCCCCGGCCGGTTCTCCAGAGGCACAGCACTATTATCCGATGACGATCCAGTGACCGGTCCGCAATATCCCTCCCGAATCACCCGCGGGGTACAATTGATAACAGTTCTCGATAACAGCGCTTGATAACCTCGCCTTGGGCGCAGTGCATCCCTCCAGCCTTGTTCCCCCCGTTGACGGTTGCCCAGCCTGCCGATTTACCTGCCTCCCAAGCCCGCCTGCTGCGGCATGTCCACCAAAACTGCATGTCTGATCTAAGCCTTCGCCTGCTGCAGGCCACCAGCCAGCTTCCCATCTCCAGCTACTTTGATACCGGCCTGTACCAGCGGGAGCAGCAAAAACTGTTTGCCCGCGGGCCGCGCTACCTGGGCCATGAGCTCGCGGTGCCCAACCTCGGCGACTTTTATGCGCTGCCACACGAAGGTGAAGGCCGCGCGCTGGTGCGCAACAGGTCGGGCATTGAACTGATTTCCAATGTCTGCAGACATCGCCAGTCGACCATGCTGCAGGGCCGCGGCTCTTTGGGCAACGGGGCTGACAGCAATATCGTGTGCCCGCTGCACCGCTGGACTTACAACACCTCGGGCGAGCTGATCGGTGCGCCGCACTTTGAGATTGACCCCTGCCTGAACCTCAACCGCTACAAAACGACCACCTGGAACGGCCTGGTATTCGAAGACAACGGCCGCGATATCGCCGGCGAGATGTCGCAACTGGCCACCCGGGCCGACCTGGATTTTGTCGGCTACCAGCTGGACAAGGTCCACCTGCACGAATGCAACTACAACTGGAAGACCTTTATTGAGGTCTACCTTGAGGACTACCACGTGGGGCCTTTCCATCCCGGGCTGGGCGGATTTGTCACCACGGAAGATCTGCGCTGGGAACTGAAACCCAATTACTCGGTGCAAACCGTGGGCGTGTCCGACAAACTGGGCAAGCCCGGCACAGACATCTACAAAAAATGGCATGACGTGGTGCTGCAATACCGCCAGGGCGTAGCCCCCAAATACGGCGCGATCTGGCTCACCTACTATCCGCATGTGATGGTCGAGTGGTACCCGCATGCCCTGGTGGTCAGCACGCTGCACCCGCAGGGGCCGGACAAGACACTCAACGTGGTTGAATTTTTCTACCCCGAGGAAATCTGCGCCTTCGAGCGCGAGTTCATCGAAGCGCAGCAGGCCGCCTACATGGAAACCTGCGTGGAGGACGACGAAATCGCACTGCGCATGGACGCCGGCCGCAAGGCGCTGATGCAGCGCGGCGACAACGAGTTCGGCCCCTACCAGAGCCCCATGGAAGACGGCATGCAGCACTTTCACGAGTGGTACCGCCGCGAAATGGGCGCCAGCAAAACCACGCAGATGATCTGAGGGCATGCCCCTCGCTATGCATTTGATGGCTGCCAACCCGGACCCGTACCGGGTTACGGCCTTTTTTTACGCCTGAAAAATCTGCGGACGACCACACACGATGCAAGCCGTCTGGATGATCGCCTCCTCGTTCCTGTTTGCCACGATGGGGGTTTGCGTCAAGTACGCCTCCCAACACTTCAACAGCGCCGAGCTGGTGTTTTACCGCGGCGTGCTGGGCATTTTCTTCATGGCCGCCTATGCCCGCGCTACCGGCACCTCCCTGCGCACCAGCGTGCCCGCCATGCATGCGTGGCGAAGCGTCGTCGGCGTGGTGGCACTGTCGGCCTGGTTTTATGCGATTGCACACCTGCCGCTGGCCACCGCGATGACGCTCAACTACATGAGCAGCGTCTGGATTGCCGCATTTTTGGTGGGCGGCTCGCTCATGCTCGGTCGCCCCAACAAGCGGGGAACCAGCCAGGGCCCGCTGGTACTGGCGATTCTGGCCAGCTTCGCCGGCGTGGTCATGCTGCTGCGCCCCGCCATGGACCAGAACCAGACCTTTGCCGGCATTATTGGGCTGCTGTCCGGGCTGGGCGCTGCATTTGCCTACATGCAGGTCATGGCAATTTCGCGCATGGGTGAACCCGAAACGCGGACAGTGTTCTACTTTGCCGTAGGTACCGCCGTGGCCGGCGCCCTGGGCATGCTGGTCATGGGAATTTCGCCCTGGCACTGGCAACATGCGCTCTGGCTGCCGCCGCTGGGGATTCTGGCTTCTCTCGGCCAACTGGCCATGACCAAGGCGTATTCGATGTCTTCCACCTCCGATGGCCATGGCGGAACCCTGATGGTCGCCAACCTGCAGTACTCTGGCATTGTGTTTGCGGCGCTCTACAGCCTGATCCTGTTTGGTGACAATATTCCCCTGATGGGTTGGGCCGGCATGGCGCTCATTATTGTCAGCGCGATTGTTGCCACCGTGCTGCGGGCGAATGCGGCGCCCAACGCCCCCGCTGAAGAGCATTGACCTGCAAGTGAAGGAGCATTGAGATGGACTACACCACCCTGATTTCCGTGGAGCAGCTACAGGGGCTGATGGCCCGGAGCCAACGCCTGCGCGTGTTTGACTGCAGCTTTGACCTGATGCAGCCGCACGCTGGAGAACAGCAATACCTGGAGGCGCACATTCCCGGCGCCGTGTACGCCGACCTGGACAGGGCCCTGACCGCCAGGCACGGGGTGCCGGGCGCCCATGGCGTGATCACGGCCACCGGCGCCGACGCCCCCGCTTCAGGCGGGCGCCATCCGCTGCCCAATCGCGAAAAATTTGCCACCTGGCTGTCCAGCGTCGGCTTGGCCAATGACATGCAGGCCGTCGTCTACGACCGCAACGGCGCCAACTACTGCGGCCGCCTGTGGTGGATGCTCAAATGGGCCGGCCACGACAAGGTGGCGGTACTCAACGGCGGGCTGCAGGCCTGGCAGGCAGCAGGGGGCGCCGTCAACAGCGGCGAAGAACCTGCGCACTTTGCGGCCAGTTTTCTGCTCTCCCCTGCCCGCGCCACGCTCGTCGATGCGCAAACGGTGGCCGAACAGCTCGGACGCTCCGGCCAGACCCTGATAGATGCCCGTGCCGCACCCCGTTTCAGGGGTGAGGTGGAGCCACTGGACCCGGTGGCCGGCCACATTCCCGGCGCGCTGAACCGGCCTTTCAGCCAGAACCTCGGCGCCGACGGAAAATTCAAACCGGCAGCGCAACTGAAGGCCGAATTTGAAGCCCTGCTGGGCCAGCGCGACCCGGCCACCGTCGTGCACCACTGCGGCAGCGGTGTCAGCGCGGTGCCCAACCTGATCGCGATGGAAATTGCGGGCTTGGGTCGCACCGGCCTGTATGCCGGCAGCTGGAGCGACTGGTGCAGCGACCCGGACCGGCCAGTGGCACAGGGAGCCTGAGGGGGCCTGGAAGCGCCGGATGAGTATTTGAAATGTTCAGCCAACCGCGATCGCGGTGCTTTAGCATCGGGTTGAACCGAACATCGCATGCCAAACACCTCTCTGCCTGAATCCGCCTACCTGCCGGCCAGAGATCTGCTGGAAAAGCGTTACATACGCGGACTGCGGTCTGTACTGCTGATGCTGCTGCTGGGCCTGCCGCTGGTCCTGGGTCTGTCGGTGGTGCAACACAGCGCAGGCGCGCAGATCGCCATTGTGGCGGTGGCTCTCGTGCTGACCGGCCTGGCCTACTGGCTGCTGCACCGCGGCCACTACCCATTGGCCAGCCAACTGGTGGTTTTCTCCCTGATCGCCTGCTCGGTGGCGGGCATTCTTGCCTACGGATCGGTACGCAATGCCCTGGTGCTGGGTTTTGCCGGCGCCGTGGTGACAGCCGGCATGACGCTGGGTAAAAGAACACTGATCCTGTCCGTGGCACTCAGCGCGGCAGCTCTTGCGGCACTGACATGGGCCGAGGCGTCCGGGTTGCTGGTCAAGCCCGATTTCGGGGTCGGCCTGCGGTTCTGGCTGATCCTCGTGCTGCTATTGACAGGCATCGCCGTCAGTGTCTACACCAGCCGCCAGGTGGTGTTGCAGGCGCTGCGCGAGCAGCATACCGAGCTGAAGCGGCGCGAACAGGCCGAATATGAACTGCTGCTGAGCGAAACCCGGTTCAGCCGGATATTCCGCAGCAGCCCGGCTGCGATCGTCGTGCAGGCCATGAATGACATGACGGTGCTGGACGTCAACCCGGCCTTCGAACGCCTGTATGGCTACTCCCGTGGCGAATTCATCGGCAGCACCGACGCCGCGCTCTGGGATGACCCCAAGGCACGCAAAGCCTTCCTGCGCCAGATGGAAGCGACCGACCGCGTGATCAACCTCCCGCTGGATGGACGCAGAAAAGACGGCCAGCTGATCAACGTCCTGCTGTCGTCCGAGATCGAGGGAAGGGGCCCGGAACGCATCGTGGTGTCCACCATCACCGACGCCACCGCCGAAACCCAGGCCCGGCAGGCGGCGCGCCAGTCGGCGGAGCTGTTTTCCAAGGCCTTCGACTTCAGCCCCATCAACATGACCATCACCCGGGTCTCCGACGGAAAATTTCTGGCCGTCAATTCCGCCGAAGACCTGGTGCAGGGTTTTACAGCCTCGGAGCTGATCGGGCGCACCTCGGTGGACGCCGGCGTCTGGCGCGATGAAGAGGAGCGCAAGAAGTTCATGGAGGAACTGCGCGCGCAGGGGCAGGTTCAAAGCCACGACCGGCAGATGCGCCACAAGGATGGCACCCTGATCGACTGCCGGATGTGGGCGGTGATTGTCGAGATCGCGGGCGAGCCCTGCGTACTCAGCTCGACCATCAACATCACCGAACAGAAGCGGCGCGAGGCTCTGCTGATTGATGTGGCAAGAAGCCTGTCGACTGAAACCGGCGAAGCCTTCTTCCGCTCCGTGGTACAGCATGTAGCCAAGGCCATGGAGGCCGACCTGGTGATGGTGGGCGAAACGGCTGACGACCAGAGCGTTACCTCGCTGGCCATGGTCCAGGACGGCCTGCTGCAGCCCAACATACGTTATGAACTGGCCGGCACACCCTGCGACATGGTCATCGGACACAGCGATCTCTGTGTCTATGGCGACGGTGTGCAACAGCTGTTTCCGCAAGACGGGTTCCTGGTAGACGGCGGCTACCGGGCCTATGCCGGCGTGGCGCTGCGTGATGCGGACGGCACCCCTATCGGCATCGTCAACGCCCTCTGGCGCAAGCCCCAGCCCCTGTCGCCGGATCGGGACGCACTGTTGCAGATTTTTGCCAGCCGCATCACGGCCGAGCTGATGCGGCTGCGCCGCGACCGCGAAATCGCCCGCCTCAATGAAACGCTGGAGCAGCGTGTCAGCGAACGCACCGACCAGCTCAGGGCGACCAACGCCGAACTCGAGTCTTTCGGCTATTCGGTATCGCACGACCTGCAGTCGCCGCTGCGCAGCATTGAAGGCTTCAGCGTGCTGCTGGCGCGCCGGCTCAGGGGGCGGCTCAGCCATGAGGAGCAGCGTCTGTTTGATCGGGTCAAGGCCAACGTCGTGCGCATGCACGAGCTGATCAACGACCTGCTGGCGCTCGCCCGGGTCAGCAAAGGCAAGCTGCTGCTTGAGCAGGTCAACCTCAGTGCGCTGGCGCAGCAGGTCATCGCGCAGGAGCGGCAGCGCGAGCCGCAGCGCCAGGTGCGGGTGACCGTCCAGCCCGGCATCAGCGCCCACTGCGACAGCAAGTTCGCCCGCATCATTCTGGAAAACCTGATCGGCAATGCCTGGAAATACTCACGCGCACAAGCCGATGCGCAGATCGAATTTGGCGCCTTGCCGACCCGCGAAGGCGGCCGCAAGATGCTGTTTGTGCGCGACAACGGCGCCGGCTTCAACATGGCCTACTCGGCCAGCCTGTTCAAGCCCTTTCACCGGCTGCACCATGAGCACGAGTTCGAAGGCAGCGGCATCGGCCTGGCCACCGTGCACCGCATTCTTGAACGGCACGGCGGCGTGATACGCGCCGAGTCGACCGAAGGTGCTGGCGCCTGCTTTTACTTCTCGTTCGATCCGCGCTTCGGGCCGGGTGCCGGTTAAATCGACCTCAAGCCCAACAACAACGGACGCAAGCAGCTTCTATTGATGTTGACCCAACCCATGGCACCTTCCGTTTCGGGCTCAGCTACCAGGCCAGGACCCGCTCGTCCTGAGGTACCCGTTGAGGCCTCAGGACAAACGGACGGGAAAAGTCAATCTGCCCAGCCGAAAAGCCTTCAGCCCCCCGCCGTCTCGAATCTGGAGGCAGCACCCGACTCCAGAGCAAGTAAGGCATGACCATGAACTTAGAACCAAAGTACCAGCAACTGCAGCCACTGGTGCAGCAACCCGGACCGGCCGGTGGCGCAGGGCTGAAACCCGTCAGTACCTGCGTAAAAACGCCATGGCGTTCACAGGGCCATGGCGTTTTTTTGACAAATTCCTCATCCTTCCCTGCGGGAAGATTCAGCGGCGGTTCAGTTGCGGGCGCCGCTGGCTGCCGCTGCCGGCGGTGTCGCGCCTGATCCCGTCGTATCGGTTCCCATGGGGGTGCTGCCCGAGATGGCGCCGGCACCGGTGGAGCCCGCAGACCCGGCAGAACCGCTGGTGGAACCGGTGGAGCCGGGAGTGGTGGAAGGACTCGTCATGGGCTCCGGTGAGGGTGTTGCTTTCGTGGCGTCGTCCACTTTCTTGCCGCAAGCGCCCAACGCCAGCAAGGCAGACAAGGCCAGCGCCGTCGCGGCAGCGGATTTCAATTTGGATGCGTGCATGTAGATGTTTCCTTTTTTAAACGGGGATTGGCCGGGTGTCCAGCCAGATTTCAATGTAGCCATACCGCACGTTTTCCCCATGAGACACAGCCTTGCCCGCCTGTAGGGATTCTTCGCCTGCTGCCAAAGTGGCTTGCGCCCCGCGTCGCTATGCTGTATCGCGCTGCGGCCGGGCCTGACCGGGCTGGAGGCCGATAACAATGCAAATTTGCCACACCAGCCATCGAGATGCGCGTCGAATTTCGTCTTCCGTCTGTCCTACATCGCCAGCCCGGCAGGGCTGACAGAAAGGCGCCCTCTGCCTCCCTAAATTGAAGGTGTGGCGGGCAATGGTGCCCGCCACTTCCACCGGCAACGCGACGGAGCAATCCATCAGTCGCAGCGTTGTTTCAATCCTGAAGGAGACTTTTTCAAATGGCTTCCAGCAATCAAGGGAATCAAGGCAATCAGGGTAAGCAGAACCAGATGGGTAACCGGGGCGACAACCCGGGCAGCGGCAAGTCCGAGCGCGGTTTCGCCTCCATGGACCCGCAACGCCAGCGGGAAATCGCCAGCGAAGGCGGCAAGGCTGCGCACCAGAGCGGCAAGGCCCATCAGTTCACCTCCAGGGAAGCCAGCGAGGCGGGCCGCAAAGGAGGCCAGGCCAGCAGAGGCGGTAACCGGAGCGCAAACCGGGGGAGCAGCCAGGGCGACAACCAAGGCACTGGCCAAGGGCAAGGGGACGACCAGCGAGGTAACCAGGCCAGCAGCAGCCCGGATGATCACCAAGGCGGCGACCGGGGCAGCCGCAACTAAGCAGCCCTGCTACACGACCTGACAGCGGGGCAAATGTCGCCCCGTTATAAATGTCGTCCCGCTATAAATGGCGCCCCGTTATTTTGCCCCGAAAACTTGAAGAGAACCGCCAGACAGGCCTGAGGTTATGACCTGGTCTTGCCTTCCAGGGTCGACCTTCACAGACGGGGCCACCGGGCAGACGCGCGACATGGGGCTGGGAAATATAACGAACGCGGAACGACCGCGGGTCCAGCCTGCAGAGCCCGCTCACTTCAGCGCATTCAATTGAGAGCCTTCAATTGAGGGCATCGGCGATGACGCCGGTGCAGGCCGGCCCAGCGCGCCGTATCAACTCGCGTGGGTGGCCAGTTTGATTCGCCAATGCGGGTTGTCCTTGCGGGGCTCGGAACTGGGCCCGGAGCCCTTGCTGCTCCGTGAACCGTTATCGGGCCGGTCGGAAACGACTTCCCTGCACGGACCGGTTTCCGGCTTGGGGCCGCTTGTCTCGATGCCTTTTTTCATGGAAGTCTCCTTGGCTCCACCGGAATTCGCTGTACGTGATTGATTCGCGCCAGGTGGTCGATGTCCTCAATTTACGGACTCGGCTGGACGCGCCACCTCAGCTTTTTCAGAGAACCGAGTAGGAAAAAACCTACATTCGCGGCAGCCCACTACCCATCATCAGTGACCCGGTGACCCGATGACCATGGTCAAGGCCAATCCCGATAATCCGCAGCCCGCCGGCCCAGGCCGGGCGCCGCCGCTGACCGCATCGCTCGTCAGATCGCAGGCCCACTCGATCGCCTTGAATGAATCGACTGGTGCTACCATTCGCTGAAACTGGTTTCAAAACCCCAGCACCCAACCCATGCCCGGCAAGAAAATTCTGCCTCCTCTTTCCGCCACCCAGCCTTCGGCACGCGCCACGATTGCCGATGTCGCGCGCGAAGCCGGCGTCTCCAAAGCCACGGTGTCACGATTTCTGAACCACCGCGAACGGCTGCTCACGCCGGACATTGCGGCCCGCGTTGAAGTCGCCATTGCCGCGCTGAACTTCAGCCCCAGCCCCATGGCCCAGGCGCTGAAGCGGGGCCGTTCCCGCCTGATCGGCCTGGTGGTGGCCGATGTCAGCAACCCGTTTTCCGTCGCCGTGTTGCGGGGCGCCGAGAAGGCCTGCCGGGAGGCCGGTTACCTGCTCATGCTGTTCAACCTCGGCAATGACAGCCAGCGCGAGAGCGAAGCCATCGAGGCCCTGACCGCCTACCAGGTGGAAGGGCTGATTCTGAACACGCTGGGGCGCGATGCCGGCGCCGCCGCCGAAGCCGCGCGCCACGGCAAGCCGGTGGTGCTGGTGGACCGGCGCCACCAGGACATGCAGGCCGACTTCGTGTCGCTCGACAACGCCGGCGCCGTGCGGCTGGGCGCCCGACACCTGGTGGAGGCGGGCTACCGCGAGCTGCTTTTTGTCTCGGAGCCGCTGAAGGATGTGAGCTCACGCATGGAGCGCGAAAGCGCGTTTCGCAACTTTATCGGCGAGTCTGCGGCGGATACGCCAGGGCTGGCAGGCCACACGTTTGAAAGCGCGGCAGACGACACGCAAGGGCTGGACCAGGCCCTGCGTGACTTGCGCCAGCGCGCCGGTGACCGCCTGCCCGGCGTGGTCTCCAGCAACGCCGTGGTGACCCTGCGGGTGGTGGCGGCCATGGCGCGGCTGGGCTGGCGCTTTGGCTCCGAGGTGGGCCTGGTGGGTTTTGACGAGACCGAGTGGTCGCCTTATGTGGGCCCAGGCCTGAGCACCATCGCCCAGCCGACCGACGAACTGGGCCAGCTGGCTGCCGGCTGCCTGATTGAGCGCCTCAAAGGCCTGGACCTGCCGCCGCGCCAGATTTTGCTGTCCGGCCGGCTGGTGCCGCGCGGCTCGTCGGTGCCAGACCGGACTGCTTAGCCGCCAGATTGACGGGAAGAATGCCCGGGAACCCTGGAGATTCCCGGTTGCGGCGCAAGTCACGCTTCTTTTATAATTCACTGAAACCGATTTCACAATCAAGCCCATCTGGCCGCGGCTTTAAGCCTTCAAAGCCGCGGCCCCACGCTTTCATCCAACAGCAGGAGAGCCCCCTCATGACCAGTGCGCTGGACGTTATTACTTTTGGCGAAGCCATGATGCTGCTGGTTGCCGACCGGCCAGGCCCGCTCGAGCATGCCGAGGCCTTTCACAAGCGCACCGCCGGCGCGGAGACCAATGTGGCCATCGGCCTGGCGCGCCTGGGCCTGAAGGTCGGCTGGGCCAGCCGCCTGGGCACAGACTCCATGGGCCGTTACTTGCTGGCCGCCATGGCCGCCGAAGGCATCGACTGCTCGCACGTGGTCTGCGATGCGACGCAAAAAACCGGCTTCCAGTTCAAGGGCAAGGTCACTGACGGCAGCGACCCGCCGGTGGAATACCACCGCAAGGGCTCGGCCGCCAGCCACATGGGCGTTGCCGACATTGACGAAGCCTGGCTGCTGTCGGCCCGGCACCTGCACGCCACCGGCGTGTTTCCGGCCATCTCGGCCACCACCCTGCCCGCCGCCCGCAAGACCATGGACCTGATGCGCGCCGCCGGCCGCAGCGTGTCGTTCGACCCCAACCTGCGCCCCACGCTGTGGGCCACGCCCGAACTGATGCGCGACGCCATCAACGACCTGGCCACGCGCGCCGACTGGGTGCTGCCCGGCATGGAAGAAGGCCGCTTCCTGACCGGCGAAACCACGCCCGAAGGCGTCGCCCGCTTTTACCGCCAGCTCGGTGCGAAGCTGGTCGTGGTCAAGCTCGGTGCAGAAGGGGCTTACTTTGACGGCGAAGCCGGCAGCGGCCGTGTGGCGGGTTTTCCGGTGGCCGAAGTGGTGGACACCGTGGGCGCGGGTGACGGCTTCGCGGTGGGCGTGATCAGCGCGCTGCTCGACGGCCTGGGCGTGCCCGAGGCCGTGAAGCGCGGCGCCTGGATCGGCGCGCGCGCGGTGCAGGTGCTGGGCGACAGCGAAGGCCTGCCGACGCGCGCCGAACTCAACGCCGCAAAGCTTTAAATCATGGGCGCGCCAGCTTCACCACCCGTTCGCAAGAAGATCCTGGTCTTCCGCGAGCTGCCGCCCGACCAGCTGGCGCGCCTGCAGGCAATGCACGAGGTCACCGTGGCCAACCCCCGCCTGCCCGGACAGCTGGCCGCATTCCACGCCGCCCTGGCCAGCGCGGACGGCATGATCGGCTCGAGCTACGCCATCACTGCCTCCCTGCTGGCGAGCGCGCCGCAGCTCAAGGTGATTTCCAGCGTCTCCGTCGGCGTTGACAACTACGACCTGCCCGCCCTGGCTGCGCGCGGCATCATGCTGTGCCACACGCCCGGCGTGCTGACTGAAACCACGGCCGATACCATTTTTTCATTGATCATGGCCTCCAGCCGCCGCCTGGTGGAACTGGCCAGCCATGTGCGCGAAGGCCGCTGGACACGCAACATCGGTGAAGACCTGTTTGGCTGGGACGTGCACGGCAAGACGCTGGGCATCCTCGGATTCGGCCGCATCGGCCAGGCCGTGGCACGGCGTGCCGCGCTGGGCTTCAACATGCCCGTGCTGTACCACAGCCGCCGGCCGGTCGACGTCGCCCATGAGCTGCCCGAACTCGCCGGCAAGGCCACGCACACACCCTTCGATGAATTGCTGCAACGCGCAGACATCGTCGCCGCCGTGCTGCCCTTGTCGAAAGAAACCCGCGGCCTGATGGGTGCGCGCGAATTTGATTTGATGAAACCCGGCGCCATCTTCGTCAACGGTGCGCGCGGCGCCATCGTGCAGGAAGACGCCCTGCTCAATGCGCTGGACCATGGCACGCTGCGCGCCGCCGGTCTCGATGTATTTGCTACCGAGCCGCTGCCAATGGACTCACCGCTGCGCACCCATCCCAAGGTGACCGCCCTGCCGCACATCGGCTCGGCCACGTTCGAGACGAGGCATGCGATGGCGGTGCTGGCGACGAGCAACCTGCTGCAGGCTCTGGCGGGGGAGCGGCCGGGGGCGGTGTTCGCCACCGGGACTTCATAGCAGAACCAGTATCAAGTCATCATTGATGGGCCGGCCCTGCCTGCAGCCAAACCTCCGCCCAACACGCCGGCCAGGAAAGCCTGAGAAAAATCAGTGCCTGCATCAGTGCCTGCTTTTGTAGCAGCTACCCATTGATACGAAGCTGCTACTCCCTGCCGTTTACAGCTCGGTGTACTTTTTGCTGGTTCCGCGCGACCTGTCTACCGGATACTTGGCTGCATTCAGTGTCAGCTTGCGCCTGGCCGCCTCGACCAGATCAATGTTCAACTGGTCAGACAGGCGCAACAGATACAGCAATACATCCGCCATCTCTTCCCCCACGGCAACGCGCTTGTCGGCCGGGAGGTCCCGGCTCTGAGCTTCCGTCAGCCACTGGAAATGTTCCAGAAGCTCGGCAGCCTCCACCGTCAAGGCCGAAGCAAGATTTTTGGGTGAATGGAATTGATCCCAATCGCGCTGGCTGGAAAACTCCCGGAGAGAGTTGATCAATGCCTGCAAATCCTTACTCATACATCTCCTGACATCTACTGACATCTCCTGCTGGCAGGGCTGATGCGCCCGGCCGCGAATTAATCGATCAATCACGCCTGCCCATCAATGCCAGTGCGCCAGCCCGCTGATCAGCGTCACCATACCGATGCCAATGACCAGCCAGGCAATTTGCGCGGCGGTTTCCTTCGCCGTCACGCGCTTTTGCAGCTGGGGAATCAGGTCGGCCAGCGCCACATAAATAAAGCTGCTGGAGGCGGCAATCAAAAAGAAAGGCAGGTAGTCGTACAGCTTGTCGACCAGCGCATAGCCGATCATGCCGCCCAGCGCGGTGACGGCGCCGGCCAGTGACACTTTGACCACAGCCGCACGGCGGTTGTTGTTGGAGCTTTGGCGCAGCACCACCAGGTCGCCCATGTGGTGGGGCACTTCATGCACCAGCACCGCCAGCGCGGCAACGGCGCCCAGGCGCAGGTCGGCCATGAAGGCCGATGCAATCAGGATGCCGTCGCCGAAGGCGTGCACGCTGTCGCCCGCCAGCACAGCCCAGCCGCCGGACTTCTTGCCGTCAGCGGGGTGATGATGATCATGCCGGTGATGGTGATGCGCGTGCGCATCGTGAACGGGTTGGGCAGGCTCATGGTGTTCGCCGTCATGGTGTTCATGGCCGTGGTGCCACAGCTCGGCCTTGTCGAGCAGGAAGAAGAACACCAGCCCGACCAGCAGGGTGGCAAACAGCTCCTTGGCGCCGGCCTGGCTCTCAAACGCTTCGGGCAACAGGTGCATGAAGGCGGTGGCCAGCAACGCCCCGGCCGCCAGACTGAGCATGTGCTGGGTGTAGCGGGCCAGCACACCAAAACTGAGCAAGGCCGCCAGCCACACGCTGCCGATACCGGCGGCCAGCGTTCCCACCAAAATTGCTACCAAAATCATAGCCAATAACGCCCGTTTTTATTGGGCCGCGGCCCTGAATTATTACCTGATACCTGTAGAGGCAACCCGAAGGTTACACCACAGACGACAAAACCCCGGATGCAGCGTTGGCGCCGCCATCCGGGGTTGCTCTTTATCTTATCAAGCGTGTCAAGAGGGGCACGTAAAAAAAGACGCCGGCCCATGCGGCGGCGGCTCATACAACGCCAGGGCGCGCTCGCCCACGCGCCTGGCGTCAACTTATGGGTTCAGGCAACGCCCCGGGCCTTGAACCACTCCAACGTACGCCTGAAGCCGTCATCCGCCGCTTCCTTGCGGTAGCTGGGACGATAGTCAGCGTGAAAAGCATGAGGGGTCTTCGGGTAGACCACAAACTCGCTGGCTTTGGCGGCGGCGTTGCCCCTGGCGGCGGCCTCGGCCAGCGCGTCCTTCATCTGGTTGACGGTGGTCAGCGGAATGCCGCCGTCCTGCCCGCCGTAGAGGCCCAGCACGGGTGCCTTCAGGCTGGCCGCCAGGTCGACCGGATGCCTGGGCGTGAGCGCCGAAGGGGTGCCGACCAGACGGCCATACCAGGCGACGCCCGCCTTGACGTTTTTGCTCCGCTCGGCATACAGCCAGGTGATGCGGCCACCCCAGCAAAAGCCGGTGATGCCCACCTTCTGAACATTGCCACCATTGGCACCGGCCCACTTGACGGCGCCGTCCAGATCGGCCATGACCTGCTCATCCGACACCCTGGCGACGACTTCAGTCATGAGCCTGGCCATTTCGTTGTAACTGCCGGGGTCACCCTGGCGCGCATACAGCTCGGGGGCGATGGCCAGGTAGCCGGCCTTCGCAAAGCGGCGGGCGGTGTCGGCAATGTATTCATGCACGCCAAAGATTTCCTGGATCACCAGAATCACCGGCAGGTCGGTTTTGCCTTCAGGCGCCGCGTAAAAAGCGGGCACCTTGAAGCCGTTGACTTCATAGGTCGTCTCGCCGGTCTTGAGACCCTGAGCCGGCGTCTTGATGGCGGTCTGCGCCATGATGGGCATGGCGGTGGCCGCGTAGCCCACACCCAAGGCAGCTTTCAGGGCGGTGCGACGGCTGGCGCCGTTTTCGCTGGACTGCCCGGGCAACAAGGCATTGAAGTCATTTTTCTGGTCGTTGTTCAGCATGGTGATTTCCATAGAAGGAGCGGTTTGAAGCACGCAGTCGGAGTCCGTGCGACTGCGGAAGTTCCTGCCGGAGCAGACCCAACCGCAGAGACCGCCGGCTCAGACGATCTTGACGCTCAACTCCGGCAGGCCATCAACGTGGCATTCAATCACGTCGCCCTTGACGACTGGCCCGACGTTTTCCGGCGTACCCGAGTAAATGATGTCGCCAGGAAACAGTTCAAACGCTTCGGACAGCTTGGAGATCTGCTCGGCCACCGACCAGATCATGTGGTTCAGCGTGGCCTGCTGCTTGACCTGGCCGTTGACCTTGAGCCAGATCGCGCCCTTGGTGTAGTGGCCGGTCTGCGCGACTTTATGGATGGGACCTATGGGTGCCGAGCGGTCAAAGCTCTTGCCGATTTCCCACGGCTTTTTCTGGTCGCCCATGCCGCGCTGCAGATCGCGGCGTGTCATGTCAAGGCCCAGCGTGTAGCCGTAAACATGGTCCAGCGCCTTGCTCATGGGAATGTTTCGTCCGCCTTTGGACAGGGCCGCCACGAGTTCGACTTCGTAGTGGTAGTTCTTGGTGAGCGTGGGATAGGCATGGTCGGCCACCTGGCCAGGCGGCACGACCTGAATCGCGTCGGTTGGTTTCTGGAAGAAGAAAGGCGGCTCGCGGGTGGGGTCGGAGCCCATCTCGATCGCATGGGCTGCATAGTTGCGGCCAATGCAGTAAATGCGCCGCACGGGAAACATCTCGGCACTGCCGGCGATGGGCACATAGGTATTGGCTACGCTGAAAGGCGTGGCAGGTGCGTTGGCCGCCGTGCCCGGCGTGGCGCAACCGACGACGGCGCCCGTCGCCATCAGGGCGCCTGTTTGCAGAACTCCGCGTTTGCTCATGTCTGGTTTTGTCATGTGTGTCTCCTGGGATTGATAAAAGCTGGAGCTTGTTGTCAGCGTGTTTTTCTCCAACTATTGAGCTTAGGGCGGGCGCGCCGTGCGCAGGCAGACGCAATTACGCATTTACCGGACGATTCAATGCAGCGGTGTTGCGCTGCAGCAGGGTTTGGAACAGGTTCTTAGAACCTGTTGACGATCTAAACGAGGCCGCGTTGGGGTGCAATCGGGATGAGTGGGGCGCCCGGGTCCGCCGCATGGGCTAATGCCCATGCAAGGGCCTGGGTGGCTCAATCGCCCGATTTCACCCCAACCCGAAGGGCAAGCGCCTTCTCGGGCGGTCTGCGGCGTTGCGGCGCTTGCCCATAGCCCAAGCTATGGGCGGCGCACCGCGCCTTGCATCCCATCCCGAGAAGGTGCTTGCGCGGCCCCGTTTAGATCGTAAACAGGTTCTTAGGCTGCGCCGGAAATCTTGGCGCGCACGCTGTCGCGGAAGGTCCTGGGCGTCTGGCCGAAGCGCTGGCGAAAGCGCCGCGCGAAATAGGCCTCGTCGGCAAAACCCGACGCATGGGCGACGGCGGCAATGCGCTGGCTGCTGTGCGCCAGCAACTCCTGCGCAAACTCCAGGCGCCGCTCCGTCACCAGATCGGTGAAGGTCTTGCCGGTTTCTTTTTTCAGCAGATGCGCGAGGTAATTGGGAGACAGAAAGGCCGCCGCAGCGGCATCGGCCAGCGTGATTTCGCCCGCCAGATGCTCGCGGATGTAGCGGACTGCCCGTTGCAGGCCGGCCCGCCGGCTGCCCTGTTGCGCCTGGCTGGCTGACAAGCGCAGCAGGTCGGCTTCAAACTTGCGACAGGTCAGCCCCAGCAGTTGCAGCATAAGGCCGCGGATGATTTCCACCGAGCCGAAGCGGCGGTTGGCGTTTTCATGGGCCAGCTTGTCCAGCAGGGCTTCAACGTCAGCAAACTCGTCCTCCGAAAAATAAAAGTCGGTGTATTCCTGAAAGAGAAACGGTGCCAGCTCGGGCGCCCTGGTCAGCGGCACGTCTTCCAGATCCAGCGGATCCACATCCAGCCCGGGCCGCAGGAACTGCTGCGCCATGTTGATGATGACGTAGCGCGAACCCTCCGGGTGCGGGATCACATGCACGCGGTAAGGCAGGATGAAGCTGAGGTAACCGCGCCGGAATGGCCGCACGGTACCGGCCACATTCTGCTCGGTATCACCCTGCAGGCTGATCTGGATCTGGAAATATTCGTGTCGATGCGGGCGCACCAGCGGCGGCCGCACCAGTTGCGACCGGATATCAAAGTCGAGATGGTCCGCGCGCTCGGACATGCCATAGGTCTTGATGTCTGTCATGCGCAGTATTCTCAGCTTATTGGCCAGTACCGGCGCACGAGTGTTCCAACCGAGGCCTGATGCGGTGCAAAATAGCACAAACAGGCCCTGGTCCTGGCGAGCAGTCCGCATCGCAGCATCCAGAGCCCACCACTTGTTCACCGCTTTTACGCCAAGGTACATGAACACCGACGAATTCAAGGTTTCTTTCGGCGTGCCCGGCAACGGAGCGCCAGTGAAAGCGTCGTCAGTCGAGCAAAGGAACAGCCATGTTTTCCCCTGTCACCTCCCTCCCGCAACTTAAAGGTCCGGGCATGCCTGCCATCCGGTTCAAATTGACCTGCCGGCTGGCGATTTGCGGCCTGTTGGCCCTGGCCGGTTGTGCCACCTCACCACCGCCCGCGGGGCGTGGCGCCCAGGCGCCAGCCGTGCCGGGCGGCAGTGATGCGCCTGTCTTGCTGCGCTTTGACAACAGCCGACTCGAGTTGCAGATACAGGGCCAGACCTGCAAGCTGCAATGGCGCGGCGAGTTCCCTTCCAACGCCGTGGCACTGATGAACCAGGCTTTGTACGAGATGGAGCACCATCGCTGCCAGCGAAAGATCATGGCCCTGGACCTGCAAGGCGGTGACATCGGCCCCGCCATCACGCTCGGCTCCATGCTGAAAAACCGCCAATTCAACACCGAATTGCTTCCGGGCAGCTACTGCCACACACCCTGCGTGCTGGTACTGGCCGCAGGCCGCCAGCGCCTGCTGCCCGACAGCAGCCCGCCGGCTCGTCTGCTGCTGTCGCAGGTCCGCCCGGACCTGGATTTCGGTCAGGCAACGTGTGCGACCGAACTCAGCCCCGGCCAGCAGCTCACGCTGCTGCGCTATCTGCGCGCCATGCTGCCGTTGCCGACGGCGACCTCGCTGTACGAGAAGATCCGCCAGGCGACCTGCCGCAGTCACGAGACGCTGGGCGCACCCGAGGCCCTGTCGCTCGGTCTGGCGACCGGCATGCTGCCTCCCGTGTCGCGCTAGCGCCGCAGGTTCAGTGCGCCTTGTCCCAGTTCGGGCCGACTCCGATCTCGGCCAGCAGCGGGACCCTGAGGTCGGCCACGCCCGCCATGATGCGAGGGATCTCGACCCTCACCCATTCGACTTCCGCCTCGGGTACTTCAAACACCAGTTCATCGTGCACCTGCATGATCATTTTGGTGGCGCGTTTCTCGGCGTCGAGCACCTCCTGCACCTTGACCATGCTGAGCTTGATCAGGTCGGCCGCCGTGCCTTGCATGGGCGCGTTGATGGCAGCACGCTCGGCGCCGCCCCGGCGCGGCCCGTTGGGTGAGTTGATTTCGGGAAGGTACAGGCGCCGGCCGAACACGGTCTCCACATAGCCCTTGCTTTTGGCGGAAAGGCGCGTTTCGTCCATGTAGTGCTTGACACCTGGGTAGCGCTGGAAATAGCGGTCAATGTAGGCGGCTGCCGCCTTGGTTTCGATGCCCAGGTTGCGCGCCAGGCCAAAGCTGCTCATGCCGTAGATGAGGCCGAAGTTGATGACCTTGGCGTAGCGGCGCTGTTCGCTGCTCACCTGGTCAACCGCCACCCCAAACACTTCGGCCGCGGTGGCGCGGTGCACGTCGAGCCCCTCGGTGAAAGCGCGCAGCAGGGCTTCGTCTTCGCTGAGGTGCGCCATGATGCGCAGCTCGATCTGCGAATAATCGGCGCTGGCAATCACACTGCCCGCAGGCGCGACGAAGGCTTCGCGCACGCGGCGGCCCTCCGCTGTTTTCACCGGAATGTTCTGCAGGTTGGGGTCGTTGCTCGACAGGCGCCCGGTGACCGCGACCGCCTGTGCGTAATGGGTATGCACCCGGCCCGTCCTGGGGTGCGCGAGCTGCGCCAGCTTGTCGGTGTAGGTGCCCTTGAGTTTGGAAAGCCCGCGGTGCTCCAGGATCTTGGCGGGCAAGGGGTAGTCCTCTGCCAGTTTTTCCAGCACTTCCTCGTCGGTGCTGGGCGCGCCGCTCGGGGTTTTCTTGACCACCGGCAGACCCAGTTTGGTAAAGAAGATTTCACCGATCTGCTTGGGACTGCCCAGGTTGAAGGGCTGGCCCGCCAACTCGTGGGCCTCGGCTTCCAGCTGCACAATACGCGCGCCCAGCTCACCGCTTTGTTTGGCCAGCGTGGGGGCGTCAATCAGCACGCCGTTGCGCTCGATGCGGTAGAGCGTTTCACTGCTTTTCATTTCAAGTTCGTAAACAAAGCGCAGCTTGTCGTTGGCCTCGATCTGGGGCCACAGCACGCGGTGCACGTCCAGCGTCTGGTCGGAGTCTTCGCACGAGTATTCGGCGGCCTTGGCAATATCGACCTGGTTGAACTTGATCTGGTGCACGCCCTTGCCGCACAGGTCTTCGTAGTTGATGCCGCTGCGCCCTACATGCCGCTCGGCCAGACTGGCCAGCCCATGCGGCTTGTGCACTTCCAGCACATAGCTTTGCAGCATGGTGTCGTGGGCATAGCCCTGCACTTCAATACCGTGGTTGGCAAATACGTGGCGGTCGTATTTGACGTGCTGGCCCAGCTTGGCTATAGCCGGGTTTTCCAGCCAGGGCTTCAGGCGGGCCAGTACCTCGTCGCGTGGCAGTTGTGCGGGCGCATCGGGGTAATCATGCGTCAGCGGAATGTAGGCTGCCTCGCCGGGTGTCACGCTGAAGCTGATGCCCACGATCTGGGCCAGCATTTCGTCCAGCGAGGTGGTTTCGGTGTCCACCGCCACCAATTCTGCGGCTTCAATTTTGGCCAGCCAGCTGTCAAGCAACTCCCAGGTGAAGATGGTGTCGTACTTGAGATTGCTGGCCCGCCCGGCCAAAGGGGCGTCCGGCAGCGAGGGTTCGTCAAACAGGCCGGGCGAAGCCGAAGAACCCGCGGAACCCACGGAGCCCGGCGATTTGGCATGCCGGCCCTCGGGTCCGCCAATCAATTCGGGCGGCGCACTTTCGGTGTCGATTTGCCTGACCAGCCCCTTGAAGCCGTATTTCTCATAAAAAGCCTTCAAGGCATCCGTCTGCTGACCACCGATGGCAATGGACTCCAGGGCAGGCAGGCCATCGATGTACCCGATCAGGTCGCAGTCTTTCTTGATCGTCAGCAGTTCCCGGCCTTTGGGCAACCAGTCCAGCGACAGGCGAAGGTTGTCGCCAACCACGCCCTTGATTTCACCCGCGCGCGCCACCAGGGCATCGAGCGAGCCGTATTCCAGCAACCACTTCACCGCCGTTTTGGGACCGACCTTGGGCACGCCGGGCACGTTGTCCACGGCATCACCCACCAGCGCCTGGTAGTCCACCATCAGGCGCGGCGGCACGCCGAATTCGGCTTCGACGCCGGCCAGGTCGCGCCGGCGGTCGTTCATGGTGTCGATGACGGTGATGTTCTCGTCGACCAGCTGGCTCAGGTCCTTGTCGCCGCTGGAGATGATGACTTCAATGCCCTGCTTCGAGGCCAGGCAGGCCAGCGTGCCAATCACGTCGTCGGCCTCCACGCCGGGCACATCCAGCACCTTCCAGCCGAGCAGGCGCACCACTTCATGGATAGGCTCCACCTGGCTGCGCAGGTCGTCGGGCATGGGCGAGCGCTGGGCCTTGTACTGCGGGTAAAGCGCATCGCGAAAGGTCGGGCCCTTGGCGTCAAACACGCAGGCGGCGTAGTCGGCGCGTACGTCCTTGCGCAGCTTCTGCATCATGTTGATCATGCCGCGGATGGCGCCGGTGGCCGGGCTGGTGGGATCGCCCGGGTTAGCGCGCAGGTCGGGCATGGCGTGGAAGGCGCGGTACAGGTAGCTGGAGCCGTCCACCAGCAGCAGTGTTTTTTTGTCAGAACTCATAGGGCCTGATTGTCAGGGATATCGGCGGATGCCTCCATCAAACGCTAACGGCGCCTGGCGCCTTCTTTCACACTGGATTTTCACCTACGTCGCAAGCCACCTTTTTACGACACTCAAGGCCTTTGTAAACACGTCCCCGCAAGCCTACAATACAAGTATGAAACACGTTTTTAGCCCCCTTCTTGCCGCTGTGCTCACAGCGCTGCCGCTGGCTGCAGCTGTGGCGCAAACGCAGGCACCTGCGGCCGCAGAGAAAAAAGAGGCGGCACCAGCGCGCACCGGACGCCCGGACAAAGCCATCAAACGCATCCATACCGAAGATGCCGGCACGAGCATCGACGAGTTGCGGGTAGGCGGCGAGACCCAGCAAATCGTCGTCCAACCCAAAACCGGCGGCCCCGCCTACGAGGTCAAGCCGGCAGAAGGCGCAAGGGGCGCCGCACCGGCAGCAGCCAGCGGCGACACCAACGGTTCGCGCGTCTGGAACGTGCTCAAGTTTTAATTTTTTAGCTCAGGGTTCAGTTTCAGGCATGGCCGTTTTTACCGAGGTCTCGTTTGACGAGGCCGCAGCGTTCTTGAACGCCTTGAATTTGGGGCAACTGCAGAGCATCAAGGGCGCTGCAGGCGGCATCGAAAACACCAACTACTTTGTAGACACCGATCAGGGCCATTACGTGCTGACGCTGTTCGAGCGCCTGACGTTCGAACAACTGCCGTATTACCTGCACCTGATGAAACACCTGGCGGCACGTGGCATTCCGGTGCCCGATCCGGCCGAAAACGGCAAGGGTGAGATCCTCCACCGGCTGAAGGGCAAGCCGACTGCCGTGGTCAACAAGCTGCGTGGCCACAGCGAACTCGCCCCCACACCCGCGCACTGCGCTGCCGTAGGCGAGATGCTGGCCCGCATGCACCTGGCCGGGCTGGACTACCCGCGCCAGCAGCCCAACCTGCGCGGCCTCGCCTGGTGGAACGAAACTGTGCCCGTGGTGCTGCCGCACCTCACGCCAGAGCAGCGCAGCCTGATCCTGGGTGAATTGGCTTATCAGAACCATGTCACCGACTCATCGGCCTGCCGCAGCCTGCCGCGGGGCGCGGTGCACGCCGACCTGTTTCGTGACAACGTCATGTTTGAGGACGGCAAGCTCACCGGGTTTTTTGATTTTTATTTTGCCGGCTGCGATACCTTTTTGTTTGATATCGGGGTTTGTCTCAATGACTGGTGCATTGATCTGGACAGCGGTGCGCAGGACAGCGCGCGTGCCGATGCTTTCGTGGCCGCCTACCAGAGCGTGCGCCGCCTGACTGCGCAGGAGCGCACCTTGCTGCCGGCCATGCAACGCGCCGGGGCGCTGCGCTTCTGGATCTCACGGCTGTGGGACTTTCATTTGCCGCGCGAGGCGGCCGTGCTCAAGGCGCACGACCCGGGCCATTTCGAGCGTGTGCTGCGCCAGCGGCTCACAGACCCGTACGCCCTTTAAACCAACCTTCAACCCCAGCAAGCCTGCGGCTCCCCGCCGCAGGGGGCAACTCCGGGCGTGGCGGCCCGACTTTGAGGCAAACTGTGCCTTTGCAGCGTCCAATTTATGCGTCATCCGGCGTTGTCGCAGATCCTTGAACAGGTTTGCCCTGTCCCCTGCCCCCTTTTACATCCTATTTTCGGCCCGTCCCTGTCAACACCATGAAACTCAATATTGTTCCCGCGCGTACCGGCATCACCTGGGTCAAGCTCGGCATCAAAACCTTCATGATGCAGCCGCTGGCCATGTCGGGCCTGTTCTTCATGTTCATGGCCATGCTCTCGCTGGCGACGCTGGTGCCCTTCATTGGCGCGGCGCTGGCACTCGCCCTGCTGCCCGCCGCCACCCTGGGCCTGATGGCTGCGACGCAGGAAGCCACCAAGGGCAAATTTCCAATGCCGTCGATTCTGATCAGCGCGTTTCGCGCCGGCCAGCAACGCATGCGGGCCATGATGGTGCTGGGCGGGCTGTACGCGGCAGGGTTTTTAACGCTGATGGGAATCTCGGCCCTGTTCGACGGCGGAGAATTTGCCAGGCTGTATCTTGTGGGTGGCAAGATCACCGAAGAGCTGCTGCTGCAACGCGGTTTTCAAACGGCCATGTGGGTGGCGCTGGCTCTTTACCTGCCGCTGTCACTGCTGTTCTGGCATGCCCCGGCGCTGGTGCACTGGCATGGCGTGACGCCGATCAAAAGCCTGTTTTTCAGCCTCATGGCCTGCTACAAGAATCTGGGCGCCCTGACCGTATTTGCTTTCGCCTGGACCGGCGTGTTTCTGTTTGCCGCCCTGCTGGTTTCATTGATTGCCAGCGTGCTGGGCAACCCCGCGCTCGCAACGGTCGTGATGTTTCCCGTGGCGCTGGTCATCGTGGCGATGTTTTTTACCTCGATTTACTTCACCTTCCGGGACAGCTTCCTGGCCACGCCCGAGCTACCCACCGACTCCGGTGACCAGCCAGCCGATCTCTCCTGAGCGCGGACTGAACATCGCAGAAGCAACCGGCCGGGCATTCACAGGCAAGGCTCATACGCGAGCCTGATCCCCGCATATCCCGGCAAGCCTGGGGCGAGCGGGCGTCACGGAATTGACACCTTTCTTTCACACAATGCGTGAATCGGCAACGCGATCCCGTTGCCAGTTTCAATGCAATGTCACACGAAAGCCGCCAATGTCCAAGCCAACCCACACCGATAGCACCTATATCGACCCTGATGACCTGAACAACAACACGTCGAACAATCCGTCTTTCGAAACGGTTCTGGATGCCCGCCTGAGCCGCCGCTCGGTGTTGCGGAGCTCGGTAGGCACCGCTGCCGCCGCCGTCTTTGGCAGCCTGGCCGCGTCGGCCGTGGGTATCGGCGAGGAAGCTGTCGCCGCACCCCATGAAAAGCTGCTGGGTTTCAAGGAAGTGGCCAAAGGCCTGGCCGACATGGTGGTGGTGCCGCCCGGCTATACCACCAGCGTGCTCTACGCGTTGGGCGACCCCCTGACGGCGTCCACACCCGCCTACAAAAACGACGGCACCGACAGCGACTATGAAAACCGCGCGGGCGACCACCACGACGGCATGGAGTGGTTCGGGCTGGACAACAACGGCCGGCCATCAAACAACGCCAATAGCCGCGGCCTGCTGGCAATGAACCACGAAGCGACAACCGACGAAAAACTCTCGTCCTTCTTCCTGCATGCCAACGGCGGCACCAGCAGCCTGCCGCGCCCGGCCAGCGAAGTCGAAAAAGAGCTTGCCATCCATGGTGTGGCCGTGGTCGAAGTCCGCCGCAAGGGCGCCAAGTGGGAATATCTCAAAGACTCCGCTTTCAACACACGCCTGACACCGCTGAGCGAAATCGAGATTGCCGGGCCAGCACGCGGCAACCCGCTGATGGTCACCAGGTTCTCGCCCAACGGCACCAAAACCCGCGGCACGCTGAACAACTGCGGTACCGGCAAAACGCCCTGGGGCACCTTTTTGACCGGCGAGGAAAACTGGGCCGGCTACTTCACGCGACCCAAGGGCGATGACGCGGCCCGCGAAGGCCACAAAAGCGTCACCGCACTGGTGCGCTACGGCCGCGCAGAAGGCGCCAGCACGCGCCACGGCTGGGAAACCGCCGGTAAGGACGACAGGTTCGCGCGCTGGATCAACGCCAAGACCGGCACCTCCGCCGATGGCAGCGACGACTACCGCAACGAGCTCAACGGCATGGGCTACATCGTCGAGATGGACGCCTACAACAAAACAAAACTTGCCAAAAAACGCACCGGCCTGGGCCGTTTCGCCCATGAAAGCGCGGCATTCGGCAAAGTGGTGCCCGGCCAGCCGCTGGCCATGTACCAGGGCGACGATTCGCGCAACGAGTACATCTACAAGTGGGTGTCTGCCGCCAAATGGGATGCGGCTGACGCCAACCCGGCCGACCGCCTGGCCGCCGGTGACAAGTACCTCGACAACGGCAAGCTCTACGCAGCCAGATTCAACGCCGACGGCACCGGCCAGTGGCTGGAGCTTTCGCAAACCAACCCGGCAGTTGCCGGTTATGCCAAATACCCGTTCGCCGATCAGGCCGACATCGCCGTGAACACGCGCCTGGCGGGCGACGCCGTGGGTGCCACCAAAATGGACCGCCCCGAATGGTGCTCGGTCAACCCGGCCAATGGTGAAATTTATTACTCGCTGACCAACAACAGCAACCGCCGTGTCGAGCCCAGCGGTTCGTCGCAGCTGGCCCCCGACAGCGCCAACCCGCGTGCCTACTCCGACATCAAGGGCACAGTTACGGTGCAAACCGGCAATCCACATGGCCACATCCTGCGCATGAAGGAAGGCGCCGCTGGCTCGGCAGCGACCAGCTTCACCTGGGACGTGTATCTTTTTGGCGCCGAAGCCAGCGCAGCACCCGGCTCGGTGAATTTGTCGAAATTGACGGGCGAACAGGATTTTTCGAGCCCTGACGGCCTGGCCTTCAGCCCAAGCACGGGCATTTGCTGGATCCAGACCGACGACGGCGCCTACACCGACGTCACCAACTGCATGATGCTGGCCGGCCTGCCGGGTCAGGTGGGCGACGGCCGCAAGGTCACGCTGAACTACCCCAAAGCGGATGGTGGCGCGCTGACGGTTGACACCTACGTCGGCAAGGCACCGACGCCCGACAAGCTCAAGCGCTTTCTGGTGGGGCCAGTGGCTTGCGAGATCACGGGGCTGGCCGAAACACCGGACGGCAAGACCCTGTTTGTGAACATCCAGCACCCAGGCGAGACTACCGCACAGGCCAACGTCGGCGACCCGGCCAAATACACCAGCCAGTGGCCGGCCAATGCGGGTTACGGCGCCGGCAAACGCCCGCGCTCGGCCACTATCGTGATCACGAAAAACGACGGTGGGCGTATCGGCAGCTGACGCGCCGGCGCCAGGCACCAAACAGGGCCAGGTGCGGGGCAGGCGCCTGATGCAGGTCAAGTCACGGCCTGCCGGGGAGCCGGCGATGGCTGCTGCCTTTGGCGCTGTTGCCTTTGGCGAGTTGACGGGTCAGGGAGCGCCCGTCAGGCAGGCTGGTGGCGGGTTCCCGGGCAGTCCTCAGTTCGCGTAGCGTACTTCGAGGATTTCGTATTCAATGGCCTGGTCGTAGGTCTTGGCGTCATGCATCGCAAGGTACAGCAGGATTTTCGCGGCGTGTGCCTTGATGACACGGTGCAGCAGGACGCCGACGATGACCAGCGGAAGCCCCGCCCAAAGGTAACCCCACAGGCTCAGCGCCGTTCCAATGCCCAGGAGAGGCAGCGAGATACCCACGACAAACAGCCGATGCTTGACGTACTTTTGCGCGCGCTCCGGGTTCACGATCAAGCGGAAACGCCCCATGGGCATACCGGCGCAAAACTCCTGATGCGGCACGTAAATCGGGGAAGAGGTGTCAGCGGACGGTTCGGGCTCGTTCATGTATTCTCGCGGGCGGCTGGATCAAGGGGATGCGGGCACAGCACCAAGGGTTGACCTATCTTAACCATGTAAGGCTCTTAAACCACCGTCAGCTTGGCCACACTCAGTGCCAGCCATTTCACGCCATGCCGGGTGAAATTGATCTGCGCCCGCGCATCGTCACCACTGCCTTCGAGCATCAGCACCTTGCCCTCGCCAAACTTGGCGTGAAACACCTGCATGCCGCCCTTGAACCCATGCGAAGGCGCGTTGCGTTGCGGCGGCACCGGTGGATTGGCAAAGCGCTCCGATGAACCGGACTTTGAAGAAAAAACGTTGCTGGCCCAGTCGCCACGGGTGCCACTCGCACCTGAATTACCGGCACCACCCCAGCCGCTGGATCCCATGCCCAGGCCGGAAGCAAAGCCCTGGTTTTTGGGCGTGATCCATTTGAGCGCCGCTTCCGGCAGCTCGTCAAAAAACCGGCTTTTCAGGTGGTAGCGCGTCTGGCCGTGCAGCATGCGGGTCTGTGAATAGCTGAGGTAGAGGCGCTTGCGCGCGCGCGTGATGGCCACGTACATCAGGCGGCGCTCTTCCTCCAGGCCATCGTGGTCGCTCATGGAATTTTCATGCGGGAACAGGCCCTCT
The DNA here is from genome assembly GCF_000013865.1 of Polaromonas sp. JS666. NCBI lineage: Bacteria > Pseudomonadati > Pseudomonadota > Betaproteobacteria > Burkholderiales > Comamonadaceae > Polaromonas > Polaromonas sp. JS666. Next base: position 1,778,857 of record NC_007948.1, on the reverse strand, counting down.
TCCATGCCGGTGACGAAGACGCAGTCAAACTCCAGCCCCTTGGACGAGTGCACCGTCATCAGTTGCACGGCATCCTGGCCGGCCTGCGCCTGGTTGTCGCCGGACTCCAGCGCGGCGTGCGTGAGAAAGGCCGCGAGCGGCGACAGCGTTTCACCGGTCTCGGTGTCGGGCGCCAGCAATTCCGGCAAGGGTTCACTCAGCAGCGCAGCCGAAGGATCGAGGCCCTGGCTGGCTGGCGACTGGCCCAGGGCCAGGTTCGCACGCGAACCCAGTTCGTCCACCGGCAAGGCTACGGCATCGCGGCCAAAGCCTTCCTGGCTGACAAAAGACTCGGCGGCGTTGACCAGTTCGGCCAGGTTCTCCAGGCGGTCCTGGCCTTCTTTTTCCAGCTTGTAATGCTCTTCCAGCCCGCTGTGCTGCAGCACCAGCTCGATGATTTCGCGCAGGGTGAGGCCCGTGGTCTGCTCGCGCAGCACATCGATTTTGGCCACAAAGGCGCCCAGGTTGGCTCCGGCCTTGCCAGTCACCGCACTGACACCGTCATGCAGCGAGCAACCCGAGGCGCGCGAAATGTCCTGCAGTTGCTCAATGCTGCGTGCGCCAATGCCGCGCGGCGGAAAGTTGACTACGCGCAAAAAGCTGGTGTCATCGTGCGGATTCTCCAGCAGGCGCAGGTAGGCCAGCGCATGCTTGATCTCGGCGCGCTCGAAAAAGCGCAGGCCGCCATACACGCGGTAAGGCACACCAGCGTTGAACAGCGCCGTCTCCATCACCCGGCTTTGCGCATTGCTGCGGTACAGCAGCGCGATCTCCTTGCGCTCGGCGCCGTCTCGCACCAGCTGCTTCACCTCATCGACAAACCACTGGGCCTCGGCAAAATCAGAGGTGGCTTCGTACACCCGCACCGGCTCGCCAGGGCCGGCCTCGGTGCGCAGGTTCTTGCCCAGACGCTTGCTGTTGTGGCTGATCAGCTCGTTGGCCGAATCCAGGATGTTGCCGAAGCTGCGGTAGTTGCGCTCCAGCTTGATCTGGTGCTGCACATCGAATTCGCGCACGAAATCGGTCATGTTGCCCACGCGCGCACCGCGAAAGGCGTAGATGCTCTGGTCGTCGTCACCCACCGCCACCACCGAGCCGCCCGGCATCACGGCGGCGCCCTGCGTGGCTTCGGGGCCCTGGCCCGCCAGCATCTTGATCCAGGCGTATTGCAGCTTGTTGGTGTCCTGGAACTCATCGATCAGGATGTGGCGAAAACGCCGCTGGTAGTGCTCGCGCACGGCGGTGTTGTCACGCAGCAGTTCATAGCTGCGCAGCATCAGCTCGCCAAAATCCACCACGCCTTCGCGCTGGCACTGCTCTTCGTACAGCGCGTAGATCTCGACCTTCTTGCGGCCTTCCTCGTCACGCACCTGCACGTCCTTGGCACGCAGGCCGTCTTCCTTGCAGCTGGCAATAAACCATGCCAGCTGCTTGGGCGGAAAGCGCTCGTCGTCCACATTGAACTGCTTGCACAGCCGCTTGATGGCCGACAGCTGGTCTTGCGTGTCCAGAATCTGGAAACTCTGCGGCAGATTGGCCAGCTTGTAATGCGCGCGCAAAAAACGGTTGCACAAGCCATGGAAGGTGCCAATCCACATGCCGCGCACATTGACGGGCAGCATGGCAGACAGGCGGGCCAGCATTTCCTTGGCAGCCTTGTTGGTAAACGTCACGGCCAGGATGCCGCCGGGCGAGACCTGGCCGGTTTGCAGCAGCCAGGCAATGCGGGTGGTCAGCACGCGGGTCTTGCCGGAGCCCGCCCCGGCAAGAATCAGGGCGTGCTCATTCGGCAGGGTGACAGCGGCATGTTGCTCGGGGTTGAGGTTGTGCAGCAGCGGGGAATCTCGGGTGACTTGTGGAAACATGGGTCCATTGTAGAAAACCGGCACCCACACCCCCTCCCCGCACCCCGGGAATGGTTAATCCAGACTGATCTTGATCCGCTCCCCCAGTTCACGAAACCTGGCGATGTCGGTTTTCATGATTGCACGCAACGCGTCAGGGCCCAGGGCTACGGCTTCCAGCGACAACTGGGCGCATTTTTCCTTCACCTCCGGCATGGCCATGATTTCGCTGATTTCCCGCGTCAGCCGCTGGACCACCGCCACAGGCGTTCCTGCAGGTGCGGCGACGGCATAGAAACCATCAAAACTGGCCTGCGGCAGGCGCAGCTCCTCCATGCCCGGCGTTTCGGGCAAAAAGCTCGTGCGCTTGCCGCTGGTCACCGCCAGCACGCGCAGCTTGCCGGCCTTGATCTGCGCACTGGCGGCCGAGAGGGTTTCCACGCCCACATCAATATCACCGCGCATCAGGCCTATCAGGGCTTCGGCGCTGCCCTTGTAGGGCACGGCCTCCAGTTCGACACCGGCGGCGTGGGCCAGCAGCTCCGCGGAAAGATGGGGCGCAGTCCCGGGCCCATAGGTGGAGTAGGTCAGCGATTTGGGCTTGGCCCTGGCTTGCGCAATGACGTCAGACAGGCGCTGGTAGGGCTTGGACGGCGCCGTCACCAGCACCAGGGGCGCATTGACAACCAGCGCGATCGGGGTCAAATCCTTGAGCACGTCGAAGGGCAGCTTGCTGCGCAAGCCCGGCACGACGGTGAAGCTGCTGGTGCCTGAGACCAGCAGCGTGTGGCCGTCGGGGATGGACTTGACCACCGCATCCACACCGATGACGGTCGCCGCACCCGGTTTGTTCTCGATGATGACGGCTTGCCCCAGGCGTGGCCCCAGGCGCTCCGCAATCAGGCGAGCCACGGTGTCGGTTGCGCCGCCCGGCGGGAACGGCACGATCAGCTTGAGGGGCTTGCTGGGCCAGCTCTGGGCCAGGGCCAGCGGGCTCACCAGGCTGGTCACCAGAGCGGCCAGGGCAGTTATCAGCGTCGCGCGGCGTGATGTCGATGTCGATGTCGATGTCGATGTCGATGTCGATGTCATGCTGTTCTCTTTTCAGGTTAAAAAACTCAAGCGAGGGGCTCCGTGAGGCTCATTGAGCACGCGCACTGCGCTGCCAGGGCAGGCCCGGCTCGCCCAGATCCCAGTACAGTCCAGCCATGATGCGCAGGCCTTCGCTGGCGACGGACGCCAGCAGGTGTTCGTTGGGCGCGTGCTGGGCACAGGCCGGATAGGAATGCGGCACCCATAGCGTGGGCAGGCCCAGCACATCGGCAAACACGTCGTTGGGCAACGAGCCGGCCAGATTGGGCAACAGGGTGACGGGCTTGCCGCTGCTCATCGCCATGGACTGCATGGCCCAGCCGACCCAGGGGTTGTCCAGATCCAGGCGCGTGGCGGGCGAGTCGGCGGTAACGCTCACTTCCACGGCGTCAAAGCCGTGCGCGTCCAGATGGGCGCGCACGATGCTCTGCAACTGCTGCCACGGCGTACCCGGCACAAAGCGCAGCTGGCAGTGCGCCACCGCCTGAGGTGGAATCGCATTGACCGGACGCTCGGCCGAGCCAGCTCCCAGCGCCAGCACTTCCAGCGTGTTCCAGCCAACCAGGCGTTCAGCCGCCGTCAGGCCGGGCTCACCCCAGGCGGGATTGATCTGCGGATCGTCTGTGCCGCCGCCGACCTGCACGTCGCGCAGCGCGCGCCGGATGTTGTCCGCCAGTGCCGGTGGGCGCAAACCATCGACCTGGATACGCCCCCGTTCATCGACCATGGATGCGATGGCATGCGCCAGCACGATGCCGGGGTTGGTCAACACGCCACCCCAGTTGCCCGAGTGGTAGGCGCGCTCGCGGCTTTGCAGGCGCAGCGAGAAATTGACCAGCCCGCGTGAGCCCAGGAACAGGGTGGGCTGCTGCGCCTGCACGCGCGGCCCGTCGCAGGCGATCAGCAAATCGGCGCGCAGCAGCTCGCGTTCGCGCTCGCACAGCTCACGCAGGCCCGGACTGCCCGCCTCCTCGCCCATTTCCAGCAGCACCGTCACGTTGTAGCCCAGCCGGCCGCCACGCGCGCCCAGGGTGTGCTCCAGCGCCGCGAAGTTGATGGTGTGCTGGCCCTTGTTGTCTGCCGTGCCGCGGCCGTACCAGCGGTCGCCCTCCACGGTCAATTGCCACGGGCTCAGGCCTTCACGCCAGTGCTTGTCCTGGCCGTTGACCACGTCGCCATGCCCGTAGGTCAGCACGGTAGGCAGGTCCTGGCCCTCGACGCGGCGCGCCACCAGCAGCGGCCCACCGGTAGCCACCGGGTTGGCCTGCACCTCGCAGTCAAAGCCCAGCCGGATCAGGGATGGCACGATGTCATCGCGCAAGTAGTCGCCCAGGGCTGGGCCGGGCTGCCCGCCGTCGCTCTCGGTGCGCCAGGCCACGCGGCGGGCCAGGTCACGCTGGAAATGCCCGGCGTCAAACCAGGCGGAGGCAGATTCGAGTAATTGGTCGCGCGTCATGTTTTGGCATCCTTGGAGCATTGCCAAAAGTCTAATAAACTCAAAAAGCTTTCACAATTTGAGAATAAGCAACTCAGCCTTGCGTTGGCGGCAATGCACGCAAGCCACACGGGAAGCCATACGATGTCCTTGTCATTGCTGGGCACAGCCACCCGCTACTTTCTGGAGGTCGCCCGTACCGGCTCGGTGACCCAGGCGGCTGAGCAGCTGCATGTGGCGGTATCGGCCGTCAGCCGCCAGATCACCAAACTCGAAGGCAGCCTGGGCTGTGCCTTGTTCGAGCGCCAGGCCCGCGGCATGGCGCTCAGCGCTGCCGGGGAGCGGCTGGCCGCCTATGTGCGCACCACCATGCTCGATGCCGAACGCGTGGTCGACGAAGTCAAGGGGCTGGGCGGGCAACGCGCCAGCCGCATCCGCCTCGCCTGCACCGAAGGCCTGGCCTGCGGCTTCATGGCGGAGGTGATGTCTTCATTTCGCACAGCGCATCCCGGCTGCGGCATTCACCTGCAGGTGGGCACGCCCGACGAAGTGAGCCGGCACCTGCTGCGCGGCGAGGTGGACCTGGGGATCAAATTTTCCGTCGCCCCGGAAAAGGGCCTGAAGATCGAACACAACCAGAGCGCCCCCATCATGGTGCTGGCGGCACCCGGCCATGCGCTGGCCCGGCGACGCAGTGTGTCGGTGGCTGACATCGTGCGCCATCCGCTGGCCGTCCCCGAGGCCGGCACCACCGTGCGGCAGATGCTGGACCTGTGCTGCAGCCTCAAGGGCCTGCACTACCAGGTGGCCTACACCGGCAATTACCCCACCTTGCTGGCGCTGGTCATGCAGGGCGAGGTGCTGACGCTCTCGGCGCTGGTCAGCGCCGCGCACGCCGTTCGGGCAGGTGAGTTGGTGGCCGTGCCGGTGAGCGAGCCGCAATTTCGCCAGCGCAGCCTGCAAGTGCTGACACTGCAGGGGCAAACGCCCGGCACGCTGGCCAGCGACTTCAGGGATCACCTGATAGCGACTGCGCTCAGGCTTGGCCAGGCTGCTTAGAGGATGTAAGAGCCAGGCACCCCAAACGACATCTGGGAAAATGCCTGTGCTGCAGGAACCCCTGAAATGAAACACCTTGTTCTGTTAACCGCCTTGTTCAGTTGCACCGCGCCCGGCACCTGGGCCCAATCGTTCTGCGCCAGCGACGGCCAGCCGCGGCCCGCGCAGCTCATGGAGCGCTTCATCAACGCCGACTGCGACAGCTGCTGGACCGACCCGGCCACGCCCAAGGCGGGCGCCGGCCAGATCGCGCTGGATTGGGTGGTCCCGGGCAGCAAGGGTGACGACGCGCCGCTGTCTGCGGTGGCAACGCGCGATGCGCTGGCCCGTCTGGAGGCCTCGGGGCAGGCCGTTCCCGCCAAGGCCAGCAACCGTACCCATTCCGTCAACCGCCTCACAGGCAGCACACTGCGCGTGGCCCACGGCCTGCCGCTGGCCGACTATCTGGGTGCCTCGATAGAGCTCAAACCCATCCCGCCCGCCGCACGGGGCCAGCGCTGGACGGCTTGGCTGGCATTGGTTGAAACCCTGCCCGCCGGCACCGAAGGCTCGCCCACCGAGCGGAACCTCGTCAGAAACCTGCTCCAGGTCTCCTGGGATGGTCGAAAGCTGTCAAACACAGAGCAGAACCAGAACCGCTTTTTCGAAGCGCGCTCCATGGCCATTGCGCAGGGCGCCAATGCGGGCCGGCTGCGTGTGATTGGCTGGGTTGAGGATGAAAAAAACCGGGTGCGGGCTGCGGCCCAGTCGCGTTGCGAGGCAAGCCCCCAAACACCCAGCCAGGGCCCGAAATAGCGGCCCGAAATAGGAGCCCGGAATAGCGTCCCGGAATGGGACTGCCCATATAAAGGGTATACAGGTCGCGGCATCATCGCCAGACACCCGCACGCCTAGAATCACTTACCGGGCCCAAGCAATTGCGCCCGGTTTTTTGTTTCTGCGTTCCATGGGGACAATGCGAGCAAGGACCGGTCCAGTCCAAGTGCCTGGGGATGCTCTGCCTAACTCCCGCCATGCGCGTTCGAGTCCAAAACGGGATGATTTGTCCGCCAACACCGCGCGTCACGTGCCCGAAGGCACACGCAAGCGGTTTGGTGGGCAAAGCGCCCGTTTTGGGTCGAACCCGAAGGGGCGTGGTTTTGCGGGTGATCCGCCGCGTTGCAAAACCAGGCAAGGCGTCCAGCCTTGCCTTGGGTTTTGCGCCTTGCGGCTCATCCCGCAAAAGCCCCGCCGCGCGCGGCGCGAGTTAGACAGAGCATCCCTGGTTATCAACAGTCTTCAGGAGCTTGGGAAACTATGGAAATCTTCGATTACGAAAACGTGCTGCTGCTGCCGCGCAAATGCCGGGTGGAAAGCCGCTCGGAATGCAATGCCGGTGTGGCGCTGGGCGGGCGCACCTTCCGTATCCCGGTGGTGCCGGCCAACATGAAAACGGTGGTCGACGAAAACATCTGTGCCTGGATGGCCAAAAACGGCTACTTCTACGTGATGCACCGCTTTGACCTGGACAACCTGCAGTTCGTCAAAAACATGAAGGCCAAAGGCGTTTACGCGTCGATCTCGCTGGGCGTCAAAAAACCAGACTACGACACGGTGGACCAGTTTGTGGCCGAGGGTCTCGCCCCCGAATACATCACGATCGACATTGCCCATGGCCATGCCGACACCGTGCAGCGCATGATCGCCTACCTGAAACAGAAACTGCCTGCATCGTTCGTGATTGCCGGCAACGTGGCCACACCCGAAGCGGTGATTGACCTGGAAAACTGGGGCGCCGATGCGACCAAGGTGGGCATCGGCCCCGGCAAGGTCTGCATCACGAAAATGAAGACGGGCTTTGGCACCGGCGGCTGGCAGCTCTCGGCGCTCAAATGGTGCGCCCGGGTGGCGACCAAGCCCATCATTGCCGACGGCGGCATCCGCGAACACGGTGACATTGCCAAGTCCATCCGTTTTGGCGCGACCATGGTGATGATCGGCTCCCTGCTCGCCGGCCTGGAAGAAAGCCCCGGCAAGACCGTGGAGGTCGATGGCAAGCTCTTCAAGGAGTATTACGGCAGCGCCTCGGACTTCAACAAGGGCGAGTACAAGCACGTTGAAGGCAAACGCATCCTGGAACCCATCAAGGGCACGCTGGCGGACACCCTGCGCGAGATGGAAGAAGACATCCAGAGCTCCATCAGCTATGCCGGGGGCAAAAAACTGATGGACATCCGCAAGGCCAACTACGTGATCCTGGGCGGCGACAACGCAGGCGAGCACCTGCTGATGTGAGGCTTGGCCGATCCAGCCTGCCGCAGGAGTACAGTCATCGCCAAACCATGAAAGCGAGGATCCGTGCCCACTGCAGCCATTGAAATACGCCGAAAATATTCACGCGAAGAAGAAACGGCCCTCATCGATGCCGTGCAGGCCGCGATGATTGCGGCGCTTAAAGTCCCGCACTGCACCACGATGATTCGCCTTTTCGTCCACGAGCCGCACCGCTTTGTCGGGCCTCCGGACAAGGGCGACCAATACACCCTGGTCAGCATTGACTGCTTCATAGGGCGCTCCGTCGAGACCAAACGCGCGCTGTACCAGGCCATCGTGCAAAACCTGGGCCTGTGCGGCGTCCCCGCCGACCACATCAAGGTGGTGATGCGGGAAGCGCCACGCGAGAACTGGGCGATTCGCGGCGGCATCCCGGCGTCTGACGTCGCACTGGAGTACGACGTCAATATTTAGGGCCTGTTCACCCTAAAACGGGAGTCCTTCCCTTCGGGTTGGTCCCTCATGCGGCGTCTGCTTTGTCGGTCAGCTTGCAAATAGCTACGGCTATTTGCTGCGCCGCCCTTCGCGCACCCATCCACATGAGGCACCAATGCATCTCCCGTTTTAGGGTGAGCAGGCCCTAGGCCGTAGCCCGCAACAGCTCCAGGGCCAACTGGTTCAGCCGGTGGCCAGGCTGCACCAGGGCCTCGACGATGCTGAAGTGATTCAGCCCCAGCAAGGCTTCGCGCACCGACACCACCCGGGGCCCCCACGCCTGCTCGATCAGCGCGTTGTGACGCAGGAACTCTTCGCTCTCGTCGGCCCCGGCCACCGTGTAGAGCACGCCCTGTGCAGGCGGCGGCATCCACGCCGGGCTGACCTGCAGGACTTGCGCCGGGGTCAAGCGCAGCGCCTCCTGCAAGAACGGCGTATGCATGATGGATTCAAGCTCATAAAGGCCCGAAATCGATAGCGCATTTTTGACCAGGTCGGCCGGCAGGTCCCCGGCATGGACCGGCCACCGGCAGGCCAGCAGCATGGCGGCCAGATGGCCACCGGCCGAATGGCCCATCACGGTGATGCGCTTCGGGTCGCCGCCAAACCGCGCCACGTTGCGGTAAGTCCAGGCCAGCGCCCTGACCATCTGCAGCGTGATGTCGGGAATGGTCACGGCCGGGCACAGGTCGTAATTGGGAATCACCACACAGGCGCCCGCCTCCACGAAGGCAGGAGCGACAAAGGAGTGGTCGGCCTTGTCCAGCGACCGCCAGTAACCGCCGTGAATGAACACCACCACCGGCGCCCCGGGCTTCGCAGCCGGAAACACGTCCAGCTTTTCACCGCGGCCCTGGCCGTAGGGGATGTCCAGCGTGCAAGGCAGCGTGCTTCTGGCCTGCGCCGAAGCCTCGGCCCAGTGCGTGAAATGCGCCTCGTGCTCCGCCACGCGCGCCCGGTTGTTGTACATGCGGTCAAGCCACGCAGGGTCAGGTTGGTTCATGGATGCTCCTGAAGATCAAGTCGTCAAAACTGCTCAAACTGCCGCCATCTTGGCACAGTCGCACACGCCCCCGACCCCACGGGAAAACCCGGAGTAGCTTTTTTGCCATTTGGCGTATTCTGTATACAGAGTACAAAAATGACTTCCCATCTCATCAAAATCGAATCAACCCCCGACCTGGTGGACCAGGTCTACCGCAGCCTGCTGGACGCCATCAGCGACGGCTCCCTGGCGCCGGGTTCGCGCATCATGCAGGAAGATATTGCGGAGCGGCTGGCGGTGTCGCGCCAGCCGGTGCTGCAGGCCCTGCGGCTGCTGAAAAAAGATGGCTTTGTGCTGGACGCGCCCGGCCGCGGAGTGCTGGTGGCGCCGCTCGACGTGGCCTGGCTGGTGCAGATTTACCAGGTGCGCGGCGCCCTGGACGCGCTGGCCGCCCGGCTGGCTGCACGTGCCCGCAGCCCGCTGGACCCGCGCCTGATCAGCCAGGGTCGCGCTGCCGCACGCAGCAACAAGGTCAAGGCCATGATGGCGGCGGATGCGCAGTTTCATGCTGCGATTTATGCCGCATCCGGCAACCCGCTGATCGCCCAGAGCGCGCAGCTGCATTGGCACCACATCCGCCGCGCCATGGGCGCGGTGCTACAGGTGTCGACCATGCGCGAATCGATCTGGGATGAGCACGAGGCGATTGCCAACGCGATAGGTCGCGGCGATGAAGAGGCGGCCGAAACCCTGATCCGCCAACACGACGAGGACGCCAGCCGCAACCTGGCGAGCCTGCTGTCCAGCGCACTCAGCCAGCCCGCCCCTTCTGCGGCCCCTGCGCCCTGAGCCGCCACAAACACACCCACCCCAAGGAGACAAGCGATGAAACTGACCCCTGAACAACTCGCCCAATTTGACCGCGACGGTTACCTGTTTTTTCCTGGCCTGTTCACACCGGAAGAAACGCAAACGCTCAACGATGCCGTACCCGAGCTCTATAGCCGGCGCGAGGACTACAACGTGCGCGAAAAAGGCAAGGACGCGGTGCGCACCAACTTCGCCGCGCACATGTACAGCAAGCCGTTTGCCAAACTGGGCCGGCATCCGCGCATGATCGAGCCGGTGGAAGACCTGCTGGGTGAAAAACTCTACATGCACCAGTTCAAGATCAACGGCAAGATGGCCTTTGAAGGCGATGTCTGGCAGTGGCACCAGGACTACGGCACCTGGCTGAACGACGACATGATGCCGACCGAACGCGCGATGAATGTGGCGATCTTCCTGGACGATGTCACCGAGCACAACGGCCCGCTGATGTTCATTCCCGGCAGCCACAAAAAGGGCGTGGTGGACGCCAAACATGACCTCACCACCACCAGCTACCCGCTGTGGACGGTGGACAACGACCTGATTCGCCAGCTGGTGCAGCGCGCCGGTGGCAAACAGGGTGGCATTGTCAGCCCCAAAGGCCCAGCCGGCTCGATGATCCTGTTCCACTCCTGCCTGGTCCACGCCTCGGGGAGCAACCTGTCGCCCTTCAACCGCGTCAGCGTCTACCTGAGCCTGTGCGCCGTCAGCAACCACATTCGCCGCTACAAGCGCCCTGAATACATTGCGCACCGCGACTTCACACCGATCAGTTGCCTGCCGGATGACTGCCTGCTGAAAGACTACCCGGTGGACCTGCCGTGGAAAGACGGTGTGCCGGCGAGCGCACTACAGACCTCGATGGATGAAATCGCACCTGAACGCAAAGCGGCCTGAGCCAAGTGGCATGTCATGCCGGACTTGATCCGGCATCCATGACCCGTTAACCACTTTAATTTCGATCCACCATGGATTGCGGGTCAAGCCCGCAATGACAGGACCCCAATGAACCTCTACACCAAACTCCAGCAACGCGCCGCCGACAACCAACCCGTGCGCATCGGCCTGATAGGCGCCGGCAAATTCGGTTCCATGTACCTGGCGCAGATTCCCAGAACCCCCGGCGTGCACCTCGTCGCCATTGCCGACCTGTCGCCCGACGCGGCCCGCACCAACCTCACCCGCGTCGGCTGGAAGCCCGAAATGAGCCAGGCGGAATCGGCGCAAACGGCGATCAAGACAGGAGCGACCTGGATCACCGACGACTGGCAGGCGGTGGTCACGCATCCGCAGATCGACATCATCGTGGAATGCACAGGCAACCCGGTGGCGGCCGTCGAGCACTGCCTGCAGGCCTTTGCGCATGGCAAGCATGTGGTCAACGTGACGGTGGAAGCCGACGCCTTTTGCGGCCCGCTGCTGGCGCGCAAGGCGGCCGAAGCGGGTGTGGTGTACTCGCTGGCCTTCGGTGACCAGCCGGCGCTGATCTGCGACCTGGTGGACTGGGCCCGCACCTGCGGGTTTCCGGTGGTGGCGGCAGGCCGCGGCCATAAATGGCTGCCGCATTTTTGCGAATCCACGCCCGATACGGTGTGGGGCAACTACGGCCTCACGCCCGAGCAGGCCCTGCGTGGCGGACTGAACCCGAAAATGTTCAACAGCTTCCTCGATGGCTCCAAACCGTCCATCGAATGCACTGCCGTGGCCAACGCCACCGGCCTCACCGTGCCCAGCAACGGCCTGCTCTACCCGCCCGCCAGCGTGGAAGACATTCCCTTTGTGACGCGACCTATTCAAGAGGGCGGCGTGCTGGAACGCAAGGGCATGGTCGAAGTCATCTCCTCGCTGGAAGCCAATGGCCGCAAGATTCCCTACGACATCCGCATGGGAGTCTGGGTCACGGTCGAGGCCGAAACCGACTACATCAAGAACTGCTTTGAAGAGTACAACGCGCATACCGATCCCAGCGGCCGCTATTTCACGCTGTACAAGCGCTGGCACCTGATCGGGCTGGAGGTCGGCGTGTCGGTGGCCAGCGTGGCGCTGCGCGGCGAACCGACCGGCGTGGCGACCTGCTGGAACGCCGACGTGGTGGCCACCGCCAAGCGCGACCTCAAACCCGGCGACATGCTGGACGGCGAAGGCGGCTATACCGTCTGGGGCAAGCTGCTGCCGGCCGAAACCTCCCTGCAGATGGGCGGCCTGCCCCTGGGCCTGGCGCACCAGGTCAAGGTGGTGCGGGCGGTCAAGAAGGGCCAGAGCCTGAGCTGGGCCGATGTGGCCATGGACACCTCGACGCCCGCCTACAAGGTGCGCCATGAAATGGAAACCATGTTCTCGCCGGCCATCAAGAAAGCTGCCTGACAGCCTTCTTGCGCTGCGTGCCGGATGATGGGTACATCTGCCATTAACCAGGAACCCGAATGACCGTTGAAAGCGACCCGTACGCAAGAAAAATCACCTTTTTGGGCACAGGCAGCATGGGCCTGCCCATGGCCCGACGCCTGTGCGAGGCCGGGTATGCACTGCAGGTGTGGAACCGCACGCCAGCCAGGGCCGCCTCGCTGGCGGCGCTGGGCGCGACCATTCACGAGCAGGCCCGCGCAGCGGCCAGGGATGCCGACATCGTGGTCAGCATGCTGGAAAACGGCGCCGTGGTGCAAGACGTGCTGTTCGCGCAAGGCGTTGCTGCAGCGATGAAACCAGGGTCGCTCTTCCTCGACATGGCATCCATCACGCCCCGTGAAGCACGTGACCACGCCGCGCGGCTGGGCGCCTTGGGCATCGCCCACCTGGATACGCCGGTCTCTGGCGGCACCGTCGGCGCCGAGCAGGGCACGCTGGTCATCATGGCGGGCGGCAAGCCGGCCGACTTCGAGCGCTCCCTGCCCTTGCTCAAGGTATTCGGCCGCGCCACGCACGTGGGCCCGCACGGCAGCGGGCAGCTCACCAAACTGGCCAACCAGATGATTGTCGGCATCACGATAGGCGCGGTGGCCGAAGCCTTGCTGTTCGCCACCAAGGGCGGCGCCGACATGGCCAAGGTCAAGGAAGCCATCACCGGCGGTTTTGCCGACAGCCGCGTGTTGCAGTTGCACGGCCAGCGCATGGTGGAGCGGGACTTCGCGCCACGCGCGCGCTTGTCGATACAGCTCAAGGACATGCGCAATGCGCTGGCGACCGCGCAGGAAATCGGCTTTGATGCACCCATCACCGGGCTCTTCGAGCAGCTCTACGCCGAGGGTGTGGAACACGGCCTGACAGACCTCGACCAGTCGGGACTCTTTGTGGAACTGGCCAGCCGCAATGGCATGAGCTGAGTTCAAGCCCGCGAAGGCCTTCCGCTACCGTCTCCGATGCCGGGACGGCCGGGGAGGCAGGCCGGCTCAGTAGCCCAGCATGTTGCTGCGTACATGCGCCAGGTGGGCGGCGCACAGCGCCTTGGCCCGCACCGCGTCGCGCTCCTTCAGCGCGGCCACCAGGGCGCGGTGCTCCTGCTGGTACTCCAGCCGTCGCGCGGGCGTGGCACTGCGGCGCTTGAGCATGCCCCATTCGGCTTCGGAGCGGGCCTGGCCCATGAGACGAAAAACGCCCGCAATCAAAGCATTGTGGGCCGCATCCGCAATCACCTCATGCAGCAGGCTGTCCCAGCGCTCGAAATCTTCCAGCGTGGTGGCGAGTTCAGCCTTGCTGCAGCACTCTTCCATGCGTGCAAAGTCGGCGGAATTGGCGTTGCCGATCACCATGTCGATGATGGCTGGCTCCAGCACCAGACGCGCACTCATCAACTCGGCCGGGCTGGTCGAGGTGACCGTACCGGAATCAGGCAGACTGCCCAGCGCCTCGGCAATGCGCTCGCTCACATAAGTGCCGCTGCCCACGGTCTGGGTAATCAGCCCGCGCTCTTTCAGGCCTGCGAGCACACGCCGTACGGTGGACCGGCTCAGGCCGCTCTCGGCGCTGAAGTCGCGTTCGGTCGGAATCCGGTGACCCGCGCGCCATTTCCGCGACTTCAGGTTGTCGAGGATGGTTTCTTCCAAAGCTGCCGCGCTGTCCATAAATCTCATCCGAAAAGTGTGGGGTGAAGCCGCCGACATGATACCAATTTGCCAGAGGCGGTCCCAAAATCGACACAATTGGGCCTAATTGGTTTTAACGATCAACAGATTTCTCACTCTACATTTACGGGGTTTTCCCGGTATTTTGAATTTCCTTGCGCATTTTGGTTGACTATTGGTGTGATTTGGTTGAAATTGCGCAGGCTGGCGATGCGCGCTGAAACGCGATCGAGGCCGCCCCGCCGAGCCAGCCAATCCCAACAGTTATCGTCAAGGAGATCCTTTTGCGCATCGCGACTTATCAATGGAATGGACAGCGGCACGTCGGCGTCGTGTCTGAAGACGGCCGGTCCCTCACACCCGTGAACCTGGCGCCGGGTCAGGCTGACACTGGCGCGCTGGCGGTCATCGCTTTGGGCGACCCGAAGAAGCTGCCTTTGCGCAGCGAGTCCGTATCGCTGCATGACGTGAAGCTGGAAGCCCCCATTCCGCTGCCACGCCGCAATATCTTTTGCGTGGGGCGCAACTACCATGCCCATGCCAAAGAGCTGTCGGCGTCGGTGTTCAAGGACAACAGCGCCAATCCGGCATCGTGGCCCATCGTGTTCACCAAGGTGCCCGAATGCGTGGTCGGTCCCACGGACGACGTGATGCTGCCAACGGGTGTCTCCGAAGAGATCGACTACGAATCCGAGCTCGCCATCGTGATCGGCACAGGCGGGCGCAACATCTCGCGCGCCGCGGCGATGCAGCATGTATTTGGCTACACCATCATCAACGACGTGACGGCCCGCGATGTCCAGATGCGGCACCAGCAATGGGACCTGGGCAAGTCCTTCGATACCTTTTGCCCCATGGGGCCGTGGATCGTCACGGCTGACGAGCTTGACGGCAGCCGCACGCGCGTGCGCGGCTGGGTCAATGGCGAGCTGCGCCAGGACGCGCAGACGACCGACCTGATCTTTGATATTCCGGCGCTGATCGAAACCTGTTCGCGCGGCATCACGCTCTACCCCGGCGACGTGATCGCCACGGGTACGGCAGCCGGTGTCGGCATGGGCATGAAGCCACCGCAATACCTGAAAGCGGGTGACGTCGTGCGCATCGAGATTGACGGCATCGGCGCGATTGAAAACCGTTTTGTGTGAGCCCATCCGGGCATGAATCAAAAAAAGACGCCCTGCGGGGTGCCGTAACAGGAGACATTGATGAGTGATGTGAAGTGGACGGGCGGTGTGGAACACTGGACCCACAAGAAGACGCCCGAGGGCGATATCAAGCTGTTTCTCTGGGAGAAAAAAGCCTCGCCCAAGGTGCCGCATGCGGGCACTATTTTCTTTGTGCACGGCTCGTCAATGGCCTCGCAACCGACCTTTGACCTGCACGTGCCTGGCCGGCCCTGGTCGTCGGCAATGGACTGGTTTTCGGACCAGGGCTTTAACACCTGGACCATGGACAACGAGGGCTATGGCCGCTCGGACAAGCACCGCAACATCAACTTCGACATCAGCAACGGCGCCGACGATCTCGCCGCCGGCACCGAATACGCCATGAAGGTCTCCGGCGCTACGTCGCTGCTGATGTACGGCATTTCATCGGGTGCGCTCAAGGCAGGCCTGTTCACCGAACGGCATCCGGAGCGCATCGCCAAAGTCGCACTCGATGCGTTTGTGTGGACCGGCGAAGGCAGTCACACGCTGGAGCAACGCAGGAAAAAACTGCCGGAGTTCCTGGCCAGGAACCGGCGCCCGATTGACCGCCCTTTCGTCCACAGCATCTTTCAGCGCGACCATCCGGACACGGTGGAGCAGACAGTGGTCGAGGCATTTGCCGATGCCATCCTGACGCTGGACGACTCCATGCCCACCGGAACCTACGTGGACATGTGTTCCAGACTGCCGCTGCTGGACCCAAAGAAGCTGACCGTGCCCACCATCATCCTGCGCGGTGAGTACGACGGCATCGCCGGCATGGACGACCTGATCGACTACTTCAAGCTCTTGCCCAACATGAACAAGCAGTTCAGCGTGATGCGCGGCATATCGCACGCGAGCTTCCAGCAGAAGAACTACATGATGGTCTACCAGATCCTGCACAGCTTTTTCACCATGCCAGAGCCGGCATACAAGGGGTAAGACCATGAAAGCCATTGCCAGATCATTGTTGCTGGGCTCGCTGCTCGCGGTGTCCCTGTCTGCCGCATGGGCCCAGACCTATCCGACCAAACCGGTCAAGCTGATTGTTCCGTTTGCACCCGGCGGCTTCACCGACGTGGTCGCCCGCATCCTCGGATTGCGGCTCTCGACCGCCATGGGGCAGCAGTTCGTGATTGAAAACAAGGCGGGAGCGGGCTCCATCATCGGCACCGACTTCGTGGCCAAGGCAGCGCCCGATGGCTACACGCTGGTGATGGTGTCGACCACGCATGTGATCAGCCCGTGGATCTACAAAAACATGCCTTACGACCCGATCAAGAGTTTTACGGTGGTCTCCAAACTGGTCGACTCGCCGTATGTGCTGCTGGTCAACCCGAAGGTGCCGGCCCGCAATGTGCAGGAATTCATTGCGCTGGCCAAGGCTGCGCCCGACACCATTCACTATGCGTCCTCAGGCAACGGCAGTTCGCAGCACCTGATGGGCGGACTCTTTGTGTCGATGACGGGTGCCAGGCTCAAGCATGTGCCATACAAAGGCAGCGGCGGTGCGGCCACCGACCTGGTGGCGGGGGTGGTGGAAAGCAGCTTTGCGGGTGTGCCCAATGCCCTGGCCCAGGTACCGCAGGGCCGCCTCAAGGCGCTCGCCGTGACCACGGCCAAACGCATTCCGCAACTACCTGATGTTCCCACCCTGCAGGAGGCGGGTGTGCCGGGTTATGAAGCGTCAGTGTGGCTGGCACTGCTTGCGCCGGCCGGCACGCCGCGTGACATCGTTACCCGGCTCAACACGGAGATTGGCAAGCTGATGAGTTCACCAGAGACCCGCAAGGCCCTGTACGACGCTGGCGTGGAAGTGGCCCACTCCACCCCAGAGGCGATGTCGGAGTACATGGTGCAGGAGATGGACCGCTGGGGCAAAGTGGTCAAGGAAACCGGCATCAAGCTGGAATAAGGTCGCTTCAATCAGGTCGGTTCAGCCGCCTGATTCGCTCCGGCCCATGAAAAAGGCCGCTGCAAACCTTGCGTTATATGGTGTAGCTAGTCGTTACTATTAGCACCCCAAAATGCCACTCTCGATCCAGAGAGTGGCATTTTTTTGTCTTGTAAGCTATTAGCTATGGTGTATTATTTGAACTAATTGTAAGTCCCTTACTAATCCCATGAACGGCCAACAACGATCCGAGCAAAACCTCGCCACCTTCCGCTCATGGGTGGCCAGCAAAACCGACGATGATTTCCGCGAGATGGTGGCGCGGGGACAGCTGTCGCGCCAGGAAATTGCCCGCGAGTGCGGATTCGCCAAATCGGCGCTGCTCCAGAACCCGCGCGTCAAGGATGCCCTCAAAACGCTGGAGACGCAATTGCGTGAGCGCAAGGTCCTGCCGCCTGTGGCGGAAACAGGCGAGAGCGACGCGGCAGCTCAGGCAACACCCAACCCACGAGTCGCAGCCGACAAAGCGCGTCTCAAGCGCCTCGAATCAGAAAACGCCTCCCTGCGCGCCGAACTCACCCAGGTGCGGGCGGACCTGGATCGCTACCGGTTGATGGATAGCGTGCTGTGCAGCACCGGACGCCTGCCGCGATGAATGTGCCAAGTGTCACCGTGCGTATCAGTGCCGTGCGCAGCCAGAACCCGTGTGGGCGGGGTGGCGCGATCTTCACGGGCATCGAGGTGGACGACAAAGGCTGGCGCGTCGATGCCAAAACCCACTACGTCATCAAAGCCTCCAGCCAATTGCTTCAGGCCCCGGTCGAATGCGGGCAACTGTGGCGCATTGCCGGCACACCCGAGGCCAACACCATAGTCGTCAATGGCTACCGGCTCACCGAAGCCACCATCACGGCCGAATCCATGGAAATGCTGCGCCCCTCGGGCGAGCACATCATTACGCTGCTTGGTCAGGGCGAAGCCTTCGAGGGCATCGGCGAAGTCAAGGCAAGGCGCTTGTGGGAACACTTTGGCGATGCCTTGTACGACCTGCTCGACCGGTCGGACGTCGACCGACTCGCAGAGGTACTGCCCAGGCCGATGGCGCAAAAGCTCGCGGATGCATGGCAGCAGTGGGGCAACACCTTTACCCTGCAATGGCTGCAGTCCAAGGGGTTTGCCGTAGCGCTCGGGCGCAAGGTACTGGACTTCTTCGGCAAGGACGCCGCCCGCAAGATCGAGGACGACCCCTATCGCCTGCTGAGCTTTGCCGCCAACTGGGCCACCGTGGATGCCCTGGCGCAAGACACCTTCGGCCTCAGTCCCACCGACCCGCGACGTCTCGCGGGCTCGGTCGAGGAAGCGCTGTACGCCGCGTTTGACGCCGGCCACACCTGCATCCCCGAGCTTGAGCTTGCGCGTCGCCTGCGCGTCTTGTTGCAGCGAAGCGATGTGCTGGGGTCGGCACTGGCGCAAGCCGAATCAGCGGGGCGGTTCATCCGCCATGGCGAGCGACTGCACGCGCCGGGCCCCTTTGTGATGGAGCAGGGCGTGGCCCAAGCCATCGCCCGCCGCGCCGCCAATCCAGACCCCTTGCTCGACGCCGACTCACTGGCGGAACTCATCGCCGACTATCAGGCACAAGCCGGCATCAGCTTGCATCAAAAGCAGGTCGAGGCGCTGGAACTGGCGAATGCCAACCCGTTCTGCGTCATTACCGGGGGCGCCGGCACCGGCAAGACCACCGTGTTGCGCGGCTTGTTTCGCGTCTTTGAGGCGGCTGGCCACACGATCTACCCCATGGCGCTCTCCGGGCGTGCCGCCAAGCGCATTGGCGAGGCCACCGGCCATGGCGCCCAAACCATCGCCGGTTTCCTCAAGCACTTCAATGCAGATGATGCGCCTTCGAACGCGGTGGTGGTGATCGATGAGGCCTCGATGGTGGATTTGCCGTCCGCTTATCGGGTGATCCGGCATCTGCCGCTCCACTACCGTGTGGTATTGGTCGGTGACCCGAACCAACTGCCACCGGTTGGGCCAGGCTTGCTGCTGCATGAACTGGCGCATCAACCCCAAGTTCCCGTCGTGGAACTCTCGCAGGTCAAGCGCTATGGCGGGGCGATTGCCGAGGCCGCCGCCCTGATCCGCGACGGCGAGTGGCCCGATTTGCCCGCCGACGCTCTCGCCGACATTGCCTTCCTGGCATGTCCACCGGATCAGATCAACGAAGTCGTGCTGCGTCTGTACGACCAGGATCGCAGTGCCAGTCAGATTCTGTGCGCCACGCGCAATGCCGCAGCCGGTGGCATGAATGCCATCAACGCGCTGTGCCAGCGCCACACCAACGCCCACGGTGAAGGGCTGATGCACTGGAACCTGGAATTCGACCAGCCGCAAGGCACTGGTATACGCGTGGGCGATCCTGTCATCTGTCTGCGCAATGACTGGGAGATCGATTTGCAGAACGGCTCACTCGGCGTCGTGCTGTCCGTGGAGCCACCCGTGCCGGACATTGCGCCGGAGCGCCGCCTTGGGCGCATCCTGTGGGATGACGGACGCACGCGTGACCTGACCCCTGAGTTGCTGGCGCATCTGGAACTGGCCTACGCCATCACCATTCACAAGGCGCAGGGCAGCGGCTTTCAGCGGGTCATCATTCCTGTGCGCCAGAGCAAGCTGCTGGATCGCACGCTGCTGTACACCGCCGTGACGCGGGCAGAGCAACAGGTGATTCTGGTCGGCGACGTGGAAGCGGCCAAAACAGCCATACGAGCGCCGCGCCATTCGGATCGCCGGCATGTCGCGTTGGGCGCGTTGCTGCGTGAGCAGTTCGAGAGGATGGTCTGATGCAGCACACCACGATTCGCGGCAAGGTGCATCGCGACAACAGCGGCGTGGTCACGGAAATCCCCATCATCCTGACCGAGCACGGCCCCTTGCAGCCGCTGGTCGACTACCTGTTGGCGCATGTGCAGGTGCGCAGCCATGCGTGGATGCTCAAGGTTACGCAAGCGGTCGGCCTCCTGATCGACTACATGGCTGCCAACCATGACTGTTTCGACGATCCCAAGGACTTGTTCGAAACCTTTACGCAGCGTCTCTACACGGGCACCGTGGGCGACGACGGCAACGATCCCAGCGGGCTCTACTGGCAGGGACGCAACCCGGCGGTCGTGCGGCCCTTGGTGCAGGGCATCTCGGGGTTCTCGGACTGGATGGCACAAACCCAGGGCAGCAAGCCGCTCAACCCGTGGCGCCAGGCCACGCGCAGCGAAGAAATGCTGGCCTGGGCGGCGTGGCATCAGAAGCGCGACCGCGCCTTTCTGGCGCACAGCTGGGATCGGGAAACCGCGTCGCTCGCCATGACCCGCGCCCGCAACGTCCTGCTCAAGCGCACGCCTGTGATTGACCATGAACCGGTCAAGAAGTTTCCCGAGGATCGCATCCACGATCTGCTGTTCAAGGGCTTCATTGTGCCGGGCAAACAGAAAAGCCCGCGTCTGGAAGAACGGCTGAACCTGCGCGACATCCTGATCACCATGCTGATGCACTACGGCGGGCTGCGCATGTCCGAGCCCTTTCATCTCTATGTGCGGGACGTGGTGTCCGAATCCAGGCGTCCAGCCGACCCCATCCGTCCGGATCGGGCCTTGGTGCACATCTACCACCCGAGTCTGGGTACCGCCCCGCCCGATTGGCTGGATGCCAGGGGCAAGCCCATCAAGTGCAACCGTCTGGCCTACTTGAACGGCAAGTACGCGATGCGGCCACGCGACGAATACGCCAGCAGCGACCAGTGGCACGCCGGCTGGAAAGGCAATGCGCTCGACTCCAAAGGACACTTCATGTATGTCAATTGGTATCCACCATGGGCGGGGGAGTTGTTCTGGAAGCTATGGTTTCTGTACATGGCGCAGCGGGCGCAACTGGAATGTGACCATCCCTTTGCCTTCGTGACCAGGGAGGGCAAACCCTATGCCATCGACTCGTTCGAGCGTCAGCATCGGCGCGCCGTGGAGCGCATTGGGCTGCAAGCTGCCAAAGCCCTGGGCACCTCGCCGCACGGGCATCGCCATGCCTACGGCCAGGCGCTGGCCGATGCCAAGATTGACCCGATCTACCGCAAGAAGGCGCTGCACCACAAGTCGCTTGAATCGCAGGTGGTCTATACCGAGCCGGATCGGGCCAGGCTCGTGCGCGCACTGGAGGCCGCCGCCGAGCGCGAGAAGGCCGGCACGGTACTGCCGCCACCCGACCTGCTGCGCTATGGCTTCAAGGACGTCGACCCGCTGGGACTGATGAGCGGTCCGAACCCGAAATTGTTGAGGAAAAACTGAGATGGCCAAAAAAATTAAGGGAACCGATCAAAGCTTCGACCCCGGGTTCCGCTTCCTGCTGGCCCTCGATCCGGCCTTCGAGGACTGGCGGGTGCTGGCCGCCGAGTGGTATGCGCAGCAGAAAGGCTCAAGCCACAAGGCCGTTGCGCTCAGCGCCTTCTTCGTGCGCTGCCTTCACGCGCAGTCCCTGGACAAGCGCCCCGCGACCCTGTTCGACGCCGGCACCCGCCAGCCCGACCTGTGGGCAACACTGGAACTGGACAGGCAAAGCGAAGAGCGAGGAAAAAAACAGCACGACATCATCAGCGACTTCCTCGACTGGGTGCTGCGCACGACACTGGCGCAGCCCGATGCCGCTGGTCATCGGGTGGTGCCAGCCCAACTGAGAAATCCGTTTCCGCGTATTCAGAACAAACATACCGGCAAGGGCTCGGACATCACGTTCGCGCATGTGCTGGCCCTTGATCCGCGCCTGCTGCATTGGCAGGAACTCGCGGCCGAGTGGCTGGGCGTACAAAAGTCGGCCGTGTCCGTACGCCGCATAGCCCTCGACAAGTTTCTGGTGCAGTACATCCTGGCTTGCGATCTGCCGCGCCATCCCATGGTGTTTCTGACCCGCACCACACCCAAACCGAGCCTCAGCGAAGTGCTGCTCAAGGCCAAAGCCAAAGGGGCCGTCGGCTCGCTAAGCGCTGAGGACGTCAAAGTCCATAAATATGTCGCCGACTTCATCGATTGGGTGCTCCTCGAAAAGCTCTCCATCGAGGACGATCTCGGTCACCGGATCGTGCCGCACGAACTGCACAATCCCGTGGCGCGACTGTCCAGGTCTGGAATCGCCGCGCCCACGGAAACCACCAAATCCTCGCTCTCGATCCGCTACATCAAGGAGCTGCGCACGATGCTGGCCGAGGGCCTGCATTTCCGAGACTGGGTCTGGGCGCAGCAGTCGATGGAGGGCGGCAGCAATGGCGGGGACTGGTTCATGGTGGCCCCCCAAGCCATTAACCCCGACGACCCGGACTGCGTGTGGCGCGAGCGCGATACGACCGAGCACGAGCAAAAAACACATGACCTCCCGCCCCGTGTGACCGAACTCTGGTCGCCGGTACGCGCCGTGGCGCTCTACGTGAAGCTGGAGCTGCCGCTGCGCACGTTTCAGGTCCGCATGCTGGACTCCGGTGAAGCCGATACCTGGCGCTACCTGCATGGAACGCAAGGCGGCAGCTTCGTGCTGAACGATTCGCCGCTCGCCACCGGCAGCGCCAGGCGTCCCTACCAGCGCGGCGTGTTTCACCGCAACGCCAGCGAATCCGGCGCGGGCCTGTTCATCAACACCAACAAGACCGCCGACATTACCAAGCCGGAGAACGCCAAAGGCTACATCATTCCCTGGGCCCACGAGACCGTGCTGTACTGGCTGGACAAGCTGCGCCAGTGGCAGGAGCGCTACAACCCGATCAGGGCGCCCATGGCGTGGCGCGATCTGGAGTCCAAGCACTTCGGCTTCACCCCGCCCCACCCCGAGGTGCTGGAAGCGCGCGGCACCGCATGCTTCCTGTTTCGCGATGCGGCGGCAGAGGGGCGCGACCGGCAAAAGCCTCTGACAAGGACCGCGCTCGACCGCCCCTGGTATTTGCTCCTCGCCCGCCTCGAACAGCGCTGCGCAGAGAACGACGAGACGCTGGACGACGGCACGCCCATCCAGTTTGTGGATCATGACAGTAAAACAATGACGTATTACCCTCCGCATGCGCTGCGGGTGTCTCTGATCAGCTATCTGGTGCTGGACCTGCAGTTGCCTATTGCCGTGGTGTCCAAGCTGATCGCCGGACACGCCCGCATCATCATGACGCTCTACTACACCAAGTTCGGGCACGCCTATATGAAGGAGGTGCTGGATGCGGCCGAGCGCAACGTGTTGGCGGCGGATGAAGCCAGCCATCGGCGCTTCCTGATGGATGCGACGATGGAGCAGGTCAGCCAGCGCTTTGCCAGCGTGAGCGTCGATGCCGTGCGCGCCGCCATCGGGCAGAAGTCGGCAGCCGCCTTTGTCTTCGAGGACAAGGGCATCTGCCCGGTCGGTGGCGCAATGTGCGATGTGGGCGGGGAGTGCATCAAAGAGCGGTTGACTGAACAAATCTACGCTCCCGTCTCCGGCTACCCGCAGCAGCGCAACTGCGTGCGTTGCCGTTTCTTCCTGACCGGTCCCGCCTTCCTGCCGGGCCTGCAGGCGCACTTCAACGCCATCAGCTACGAGGCGCACGAACGCTCCGAGCGCCATAACGAGCTGCATGAAGAAGTCACCCTGATGGAAAACCGGCGTGCCGACTGCGAACGTGATGGACAGCTGTTCACCGAAACCCGCGAGCTGGAACGGCTCTCACAGCGCTACGAAGCCGAAGCGGAGGCGATGGGCATGCTGGTCAACGACATGCAGGCAACCCACTACCTGATCGCCCGCTCGCTGGAGATCATGAAGGACGCGAACAAGGACGGGGTGCAGTTGGTGGCGGTCGGTGAAATGAGCGACATTAAAGTGGCCTTCACCGAGACCCCTTCGGAACTGCACCAGATCGAAGTCCTCTGCGAAAATGCCGTGATCTACCCCGAGATTGATGCCCGAAAACCGGTTCTCAGGCGCAGTCAATTGCTCGACTGCATGCTCGAATTCAACAAGATGCCACCGGTCTTCTTCCGCCTGAACCCCAGGCAGCAACTGGCGGCAGGCAACGCCGTCATGCAACTCATTCAGGCGCGCACCGGCTCACTCAAGGGCGCACTGGAGTACGTCGAAGGCCTGCGGCGGCTGCGCGATCTGGGCATTGTCGACGAGACCTGGGACGTGCTTGCCGAGAATGTCGCCGGGACACCCGCCCGTGAAATCCTTGATGCGGCACGTGCCAAACGTATGTTGCCCGCCCCCCGTGGAGACAGCGATGCATCCTGATGAACTGCTGGAACAACTCAAGGCCAGCGCGACGCCGCGCAAGGCCAGGAATCTCGACATCATTCATGCCGTGTGCCGGGAGCAGCACGAGCGCGGCAGTAGCGACTTCTCGGTGGCGACGATCTCAAGGATCGCCCAGGAGCGCGGGGGTCCGGTCAAATCGACCATCCACAACAAGACCGGCGATGACTTCAAGGGCTTGATTCAGGCGTGGGCCGGCCATACGGGTGGCGCGACCCGCAAGGTGCGCAAGGTCAGCGAGAACCCTGTCTATGCCGTCCTCGACAAGATTCCCGATCCAGCGGTTCGCGGCGTCATGGGCGCGGTGTTGGCCGAGAACAAGAAGCTGCGGGGCGAAGTAAATCTGCTCAAGGCGAACACCGAAGTGGTGATTGACCAGAGAACGGTGGCTGCAAGCCAGCCCAAGGATACGATCCAGATCCTGCCGGCTTCCACCGGCCTCACCGACTCTGAAAAGGAGGCGCTACGGTATGCCATCAGCGAGAAACTGATGCAGGATGAGGGCTGGACACAGGACGATCACGGGCGAGTTCTGAACCCCAGAGGGCGTGCGATCTACAAAGTTGGGTACGTGACAGCGATTCGGAAGATTGTTGGTACCCACGTGATGCCTGCTGATGACAGCTCGATGTGCACGGCTTTATCTACCTCTACCACTCGCGTGCAATCTGGTCGCGCAAGCATCGCGGTGGAGCACGTAGGTAGTGGACAAGCCATTGTGTTTCTCCACGCCGCAATCGCTGATCGCCGGATGTGGCGTCATCAAGTTTCTGTTCTTGGAGGGCGCTATAAAACTATTGCCTACGACCGGAGGGGATGCGGGGAAACACACGCTGTTGATGCGGCTTATAGCAACACGGGCGATTTGAAGGCTGTGCTCGATCACCTCGTGCCAAAGGGGGAGAAAGCGATTCTTGTCGGGTGCTCGCAGGGTGGTGGCATCGCTATTGACGCCGCTCTTGAGATGCCAGACCGTATATCGGCGCTCCTGCTCATCTCTCCCTCAGTCAGCGGCGCACCTGCACCCGAGACCGATGAGGTCACTCACCAAGTCCTGAAACAGATTGAGGCGGCGAGCAAATCCGGGGAAAAAGATGCGGTGAACCAACTGAAAGCCAAGCTGTTCCTGGACGGACCATATACGAAACATCCACGGGTGCAAGGTGTCGCCCGCTTTCAGTTTCTCGAAATGCACCGCATCATTCTTGATTCACAAGGCATCAGCAAGATGCTGCCTCCATGCTCAGCCTGGGATCAACTGCGGAAGATTCAGATCCCCATCCGAATTCTGTGCGGGGATCTTGATGTCCCATACATTCAGGAGCGCAGTCGTTGGATCGCGGAATCGGTCGAGGACGGACGATGCGAAGCGCTCCCGGGAATGGCGCATTTACCAAGCATCGAAAACCCCGAGTTCACGACAGGCTGTCTGGAGAAGCTGTTGTCGGAAGTTGCGCCTGTGCGGACGGCCATTTAACCCTAGCAACTGACAGGCCGGCTACGTCAGGACGATTGCTGCTGACGCGCCCGGATAAAAGTCATAACCAGCGTCCGCACCTAGGTGTCCAGCCCCGGCATTTGATGGATCGGATTGATGATGAATCGATCGGGCTGTGAAGTCCAGCAAGAACAGATGAGGGACTAGGCGCTTGATCAGATCGATCGGACTGCTTGCGCAGTCCGCGTCAGGCTGGCTGATCAAGGCGTACTGGATTGCCTGCTCAGGAAGGACTGGAATACGCGCCACCTTCGGTGCCCCTCGTGTAGAGGAGGCGGCGCACAGCGCCGGGAGTTAGTGAACTTGGGGTTGGGGGCAGTGCCCCGAGACTCTTAAAAAAAGCCGCAGATTTCTCGGCGGCTTTTAGTTGGCTTACTATTAGGAAAACCCCGAAATCACTCACTCACGCGCTATTAGTACAGCTTTTACACGGTATAGCTTGCGGTTCGCAGCGGCCTTTCTTTGTTCAGGCGCTGTAAAGGCTGATCAACCGCTCAGTCACGAGCCGGTTTGGCAAACTTACCCGCCTTCTTGGCGGCATCGCGTGGCACAAACACCTTGCCCGCAGGCTTGGCGAACGCGGGTTTGCGGTTCGCAAAGTCAGCGCGTGGCGCAAAGCCTTCATTGCGGGCGCCAAAGTTGCGGTCATCGCGCGGCGTGAAGCCAGCGCTGTTGTTACCAAAGCCGCGGTCGTCCTGACGGCGTGGGCCGCGATCATTGAAACTGGTGCGGTCGGCATACCCGTTGCCCTGCGGCGCAGGACGCGCCGGGAAGGAGCCGCCGCGGTCATCGCGGTTGCCGCCAAACCCACCACCCGAACCACCGCCAAAGCCGCCGGACGGCTTGCGGCCTGCGTAGCCACCACCGCCGCCGCCGCCAAAGCTGCGACCACCGCGATCACCACCGAAATTGCCGCGCGGACGCTCGGACGTCGGTGCAAAACGCTGCTGCGGCTCCAGACCGGCAATCACGCTGGGCTTGAGGTTTTGCTGCATGTAGTGCTCTATGTCCTGGATCTTGCGGCGATCACGGAACTCGGCAATGGTGATCGCCTGACCTTCGCGGCCGGCACGGCCGGTACGGCCAATGCGGTGCACATAGTCTTCGGCTTTCATCGGCAGGCCGTAGTTGATCACGTGGGTGATGGTGGGCACGTCCAGGCCGCGGGCGGCCACATCGGTGGCAACCAGAACCTGCACCCGGCCATCGCGGAAAGCCATCAGGCGGCGATTGCGCAGACCCTGGCCCAGGGCACCATGCAGTGCCACGGCGCTGAAGCCCTCTTGCACCAGGTCATTGGCCAGGCCATCACATTCCACCTGGGTGCAGGCAAACACGATGGACTGGTTCATGGTGGTGTCGCGAAGGTGATGATCCAGCAGCTTGCGCTTGTGCGTCATGTTGTCGGCCCACAGCAGTGACTGCGTGATGGACGTGTGCTTTTCGTGCGGCGAATCGATCTCGACGCGCTGCGGCGTGCGCATGACGCGCGTGGCCAGCTGCATGATGCGCGGCGCAAACGTGGCGCTGAACATCATGGTCTGCTTGCGCTCAATGGTGAGCTGGTTGACCTCGGTCAGGTCATCGGCAAAGCCGAGGTCCAGCATGCGGTCGGCTTCGTCGACCACCAGGAACTGCACCTGGTCGAGCTTGATCTGCATGCTGCGCTGCAGGTCCAGCAGGCGGCCTGGCGTGGCCACCACCAGGTTGGCGTTTTGCAGCTTGGCAATCTGCAGCTGGTAAGGAATGCCACCCACCACGTTGGCGATGCGCAGGCCGCGGCAATGGCGAACCAGGTCAATGGCGTCGGCGCAGACTTGCTGGGCCAGTTCGCGCGTTGGGCACAAAATCAGCGCGCCGGGGGTGGCGGCCTTGAAGTTGCGGGCATTGGTCGGATCTTTGCGCTTGGGCTTTTTCGGAGGGGCTTCGCCCTTGGCGATGGCTTCCGCGCTCAGGCGTTCAAATTCAGCGCGTTCCTGGCGCTCGGCTTCTTCCTGCTGCATCAGCAGAGTGTGCAGCACGGGCAGCAGGAAGGCGGCGGTCTTGCCGCTGCCGGTCTGGCTGGAAACCAGCAGGTCGGTGAATTTGGCTTTCGGGTCGGCGCCGTCAGCGTCCAGGCCTTGCATGGCCTTGGGGATGGTGGCGAGTTGCACAGCGGTCGGCTGGGTAAAACCCATGTCGGCCACGGCCTGCAGCAGTTCCTTGGCCAGGCCCAGCTTCACGAAACCGTTGGGTTGGGGTGCAACGGCGTCCAGCGAAGTAGCCACGGCAGCGGCGGGAGCATCGGAAAAGTCCGGAACGCCCAGGATGTCGGTATCGGTGTTTGCTTCAGGCAAAAAGTCGCCGCGAGCCTCAAAAGAGTCAGTCATGTTTATTCTCAATCATCACCTGTGCGCAACGCCTTGTTGGCGAAGGACAGGAAACTTCACCCCCCGCGATGCGAGAGGATTCGTTCATGGTTAATAAAACACCAACCATCAAACGAATATGCGGTTCAGGCGAATCAGCCTGAAGCGGTGACTCTGTCGGTAGAGTCCAAAAGTGTGAGGTAGATGTACAAATGCAGCGCACCCTGTGCAACTGCAAGCCTTTGATTATAGCCTGGTTTACGGGTTTCTACCAGTCCCCTGCCTCAACCAAGGCCATTACGGCTTTCCACGGGAGGCGCTCGCCAGGCTGTTTGCTATTATTTCAGGAGCTACGAATTCCGTCATTGCGCGGAAAATGGCCAGAAATCGCTTGAAGAATCACTTCAAAAAATGCTGCCGGTAGTGTTCCAGCTCGTCAATCGATTCATGCACATCGGCCAGGGCGGTGTGGCTCTGGCGTTTCTTGAAACTGTTATAGACCTCGGGTCGCCAGCGTTTGGCCAGCTCCTTGAACGTGCTGACATCGACATTGCGGTAGTGCAAAAACGCTTCCAGCTTCGGCATGTACTTGACCAGAAAACGGCGGTCCTGGCTGATGCTGTTGCCGCACAGGGGCGATCCGCCCTTGGGTACGTACTGGGCCAAAAACGCCAGCAACTGGGCCTCCGCAGCCTCCTCGGTGACCGTGCTGGCCTTGACCTTGTCAATCAGCCCGCTGCGGCCGTGCGTGCCCTTGTTCCAGTTGTCCATCTGGTCCAGCAGCTCGTCGGACTGGTGAATGGCCAGTACCGGGCCTTCGATGCGCGGCGTGAGCTGCGGCCCGGTGACGACCACTGCAATTTCGATCAGCCGTTCTTTTTCCGGGTCCAGGCCGGTCATTTCGCAGTCAAGCCAGACAAGGTTCTGGTCGGATTTTTTGAGTGTGGATTCAATTTCAGGCATCTCCCGATTCTCGCCGATAGCCTAAACTGCGAATCATGACCGACTATTCACTTGTCTTTACCCTGGTGTTTGCCGCCTTGCTGGTGATCGGGTTGCTGGTCAGGTTCTATCTGGCGTCGCGGCAAATACACCATGTGATGCGGCACCGAAGCAGCGTGCCCGCGGCGTTTGCAGCCACCATTTCACTGGAGGCGCACCAGAAGGCAGCCGACTACACCGTCGCCAAAGCGCGCTTCGGCATGCTGGAGACGGCGTTCGCCGCCGCCTTGCTGCTGGGCTGGACGCTGCTGGGCGGCATCGATGCGCTCAATCAGGCGCTGCTCCACTCTGGCCTGGCAGCCTATGGCAGCCTGGTGCCCCAGCTTGCCCTGCTGGCGGCCTTCGGCGTCATCAGCGGACTGCTGGATTTGCCTTTTACCCTGTACAGCACCTTCAGGATTGAAGAACGCTTCGGCTTCAACAAAATGACCTTGCGGCTCTGGCTGACGGACCTGGTGAAGTCCACGCTGGTCGGCGCTGTCATCGGCCTGCCAATTGTGGCGCTGATCCTCTGGCTGATGGGCAGCGCCGGCAACTGGTGGTGGCTGTGGGCCTGGGGGGTGTGGATGGCTTTCAACCTGCTGGTTCTGGTGCTCTACCCCACCGTGATCGCACCACTCTTTAACAAGTTCAAACCACTCGAAGACGAAGTGCTGAAGGCGCGGGTGACGGCATTGATGCAGCGCTGCGGCTTTGCGGCCAAGGGGCTTTTCGTGATGGATGGCAGCAAACGCTCGGCCCACGCCAACGCCTACTTCACCGGCTTTGGCGCGGCCAAGCGCGTGGTCTTTTATGACACCCTGCTCAAGCAACTGAGCCCCGGCGAGGTCGACGCGGTACTGGCCCATGAACTGGGTCACTTCAAGCACAAACACATCATCAAGCGCATCGTCGCGATGTTTGCCCTGAGCCTGGCCGGTTTTGCACTGCTGGGATGGCTGTCATCCCAGGTCTGGTTTTATACCGGCCTGGGCGTGCGGCCGAGCATGACCGGGACCAACGACGCGCTGGCCCTGCTGTTGTTCATGCTGGTGGTTCCGCTGTTCAGTTTTTTTGTCTCGCCGCTGTTCGCGCAGTTCTCGCGCAAGCATGAGTTCGAGGCCGACGCCTACGCGATTGCGCAAACGGACGGCAAGGATCTGCAAAGTGCCCTGCTCAAGCTCTACCAGGACAACGCCAGCACCCTCACGCCCGACCCGGTGTTTGTGAAGTTTTATTACTCGCACCCGCCCGCCTCCGAGCGGCTGGGGCGTATGAACCCTTCAACCCAAAGCGCAGCATCATGAGCCATCCCGTACATCAAAACCGCCGTGCCCTGAGCGCCACGGAAATCGTCACGCAACTGAGCAAGCTCAATGGCGAACAGCCACTGGGCTGGCGACTGATCGATGGCGCGCTGGAAAAGACCTTTAGCTTCAAGAACTACTACGAAACCATAGCCTTTGTGAACGCGCTGGCCTTCATTGCCCATGCCGAAGACCATCACCCCGACCTGGCGGTGAGTTACAGCAAATGCACGGTCCGCTTCAACACGCACGATGTAAACGGCATTTCCGCCAGCGACTTCTTCTGCGCGTCCAAGGTTGACGCCCTGCTCACTTGAGCAAACCGGCCCGCGCCTGGGCGGTGCCGGTCTCGGGCACCCGGCCAGGTCTGGTGGTGGCCGGTTTTGGCCGCCATGTGCTGGTGGAAACCGAGTCGGGCGAACGCGTGATTTGCCACCCGCGCGGCAAGAAAAGCCAGGCCGTGGTCGGTGACCGCATACGCTGGCTGCCCTCACAGGATGAAGGCACCATCGAGAAAATCGAGGAGCGCAGCAACCTGTTTTACCGGCAGGACGAGATGCGCACCAAGTCGTTTGCCGCCAACCTGGACCAGGTGCTCATCCTGATCGCGGCTGAGCCCGAATTCTCGGAAAGCCAGCTGACCCGGGCCCTGATCGCGGCTGAAGCCGAGCGCATCACCCCCATCATTGCCTTGAACAAAAGCGACTTGACCGAGCCGTTCCAGCGCGCATGGACCAAACTGGCGCCTTACCGCGCCATGGGCTACCAGATGCTGCCGCTGGCCATCAAGCCCAAGGCAGCCCAGCCCGAAGCCGACACCGACATCGACGGAACGCAGTCCGCCAGGCTCATCGAACTGCTGCAGGGCAAAAAGACGTTGGTGCTCGGGCCCTCCGGAGCCGGGAAAAGCAGCCTCACCAATCTTCTGGTGCCGCAGGCCCGGGTGCTGACGGCCGAGATTTCACAAGCGCTGAACTCAGGCAAGCACACCACCACCAGCACCACGCTGTACTGGGTGGACAGCGCCAGGACCACGGCACTCATCGACTCGCCGGGTTTTCAGGAGTTCGGCCTGCACCACATCGACCCGATGCAGCTGGCCGGCTACATGCCCGACCTCAAGGCGCACGCACAGAACTGCAAGTTCTACAACTGCACGCATCTTCATGAGCCCGGCTGCGGCGTGATTTCAGAAGTGAATTCGGCAGATAAGCCCAGCAGCATCAGCCCAAACCGCTATCGTTTGTATGGCGAATTGTTTGCGGAGTTGTCGCAGACCCGATACTGAAAACCCGACGTCAGGCGGCAAGCAGTACACGCAAAGCGCCTACCAGTGCCTCACATTGCAACGGAGTGCCTACGCTGATACGGAGGTATTGCTCAATGCGCGGCAGCTTGAAATGGCGTGCCAAAATGCCTTTTTCACGCAGGCGGGCTGCCAGCGCCGCAGCGTCATACTGCCCATGGCGGGCCATCAGAAAATTGGCTTGTGACGGTAACACCTCAAAGCCCAATGCCTGCAATTGCCTGCTCAAAAGCTCCCGACTCTGCATCACGGCTGCCCGTGTTTTCTCAAAGTGAGCCCTGTCTTCGTAGGCCGCCACCGCACCGGCAATCGCCAGACGGTCCAGCGGGTAGGAGTTGAAGCTGTCTTTGACACGTTCGAGCGCTTCTATTAAATGGCGTTGCCCTGCGGCGAACCCCACCCGCAAACCGGCCAGCGAGCGCGACTTCGACAAAGTGTGCACCACCAGCAGATTGGGATAACGATCAATCAGGCCGATGGCACTCTCACCACCAAAGTCCACATAGGCCTCGTCCACAAGCACTGTCCGCCGGCTGTGCTGTTGCAACAACTTTTCAATCTGCGCCAGCGGCAATCCCGTGCCCGTAGGCGCATTGGGGTTCGCAATCACCACACCGCCGCAAGCGCGCTGGTAATCAGCCACCTGAATGCGCATCGCAGCATCCAGGGGAACGACCTCGAAAGCAATGCCATACAGTCCACAGTACACCTTGTAAAAACTGTAGGTGATATCGGGCATCAGGATGGGTTGATCTTGCTGGAAAAACGCAAAAAAAGCGTGTGCAAGCACCTCGTCTGACCCATTGCCTGGAAACACCTGCGCAGCGTCAATGCCGTGGTACGCCGCGATGGCCTGACGCAGCGAAGTGGCTTGCGGATCGGGATAAAGCTGCAAGCCATCTTGTGCCGTGGCAGCGATAGCCCGCACTGCAGCCGGAGAAGGCGGATACGGGTTTTCATTGGTGTTGAGCTTGATCAAGCCCGCAATGTTGGGCTGCTCACCCGGCGTGTACGGCACCAGGTCTCTGACCACCGGGCTCCAGAAAGACTGTGAAGAATTCATTCGACTCGAATCCGCGGCTCAGCCCAGCAGGCGCGCCAACGTCAACAAGGCAAGCAGCACCATCCACAGCACCACGGAGCGCCACACCAGGCCAACAATGCTGCGCAGGTGCGCCACTTCCGGTTCCCGGCCCGACGTGGTCTCGATAATTCCAGGCCCTTCCACCACTTCGGCATCCAGCCCACCGCCCCGGGAAGCCTCGGACGAGTATGCTGTCTTAAGCGCTTCGCCACCCAGCCGCACATTCACCGCGCCCGACGTGGCGGCAAGAATCAGTCCGTCGTTGCGATTTTCGGAGGCTACAGGTGCACTGGCGGGAAAGCGCTGGGTGTAGCTGCGCCAGGCGTCAATGGCATCTTCAAAACTGCCCACCACCGCAAACCCCAGCGAGGTGACGCGGGCCGGCAGAAAATCAATGATGCCCCACGCACGCGTGGCCGCCTGCTGGAGCGCTGGGCTGGCGCCCTCACCGGCGGCTTCCGCCCGCTTGCTTTTGTAGATCCAGTAACGCGACACAAACTCGCTCATGCGGTAAAAAACCGCCCCGGCCGGCCCCAGGCCGAGTGCGGCGAGCACCGAAAACCAGCCCAACACCCCAAACACATGGCGATGGGCGGCGAGCACCGAGTATTCAATGACGTGCCGGACGATTTCACTGCGCGGCAATTCACTCGCATCCACCTGGCGCCACTGCGCCAGCAGCTCGCGTGCGGTGGTTTCATCGCCATCGTCCAGCGCGTCACGTATGTCGGTGAAATAGTGGCTGAACTGCCTGAAGCCAAGCGTGACATACAAAATCGCCACACTCCACGCAAAGGCCAGCAAGGCGTTGATGCTCCAGAGCAGCCAGTGAATCAGCAGTGTTGCGAGCGCGGGGAACACCACCGCGACCGTCCAGGCAATCCAGCCATGGTGTGGTTTGCCGGCATCCAGGCTGCGATTGGCCCAGCGCGCCCATCCCCGAAATCCGGCATGAACCCAGTTGCCGCGGGCCAGGGGCCGGGCCTGTTCGATGATGAGTGCAAACAAAACGGCAAAAAAGCTCATGGCAAATCATAACGGCGTCTGGCACCGGGGCGCAGGCTTTGTTGCCCGCCTTACCCGCACAGGCGTGCGGGCGGCGACGTGCGCCTGGATTGGCGCCCGACCCGATTCAGTACGTTCGCACCACCGAAAATAGCGTTAACAGGCCCTACGCACTCAGGAAGCGGTACAGGTTGCGCAGCATGCCGGCCGTGGCGCCCCAGATATAGCGCTCTCTCGATTCGTTGCCCTCAGCCTCGCCCACCAGTTCGGTGTAAGGCATGGAGAGCCACTGCCGAAGCACGCCGTCAAATTCGACCTCATGGCGGCGATGATGGGCGGGATTCATCAGGTAACCCAGCGGCACCTCAAAAACATCCGCCACTTCCCCAGGGTTGGGCTGCAAGCCGAAGCCAGGTTTCACCAGCGCCACCA
Source organism: Polaromonas sp. JS666 (assembly GCF_000013865.1). Taxonomy (NCBI): domain Bacteria; kingdom Pseudomonadati; phylum Pseudomonadota; class Betaproteobacteria; order Burkholderiales; family Comamonadaceae; genus Polaromonas; species Polaromonas sp. JS666. The sequence continues at coordinate 1,744,374 of NC_007948.1, read as the reverse complement.
CCGGCGTGATGATGAAGGCCGTTCCCGTGACATAGGTAGGCAGGGTACCAAGCACCTCCACATGGTCGCGTGGCAGGCCAATTTCCTCGTGGGCTTCGCGCAGGGCGGTGTCCACCGCATCCTGGTCGGACTCGTCCGTGCGGCCGCCCGGAAACGCGATCTGGCCGGAATGTGTAGACAGGTTGGTCGCCCGCTCGGTCAGCAGCAGGGTGAGCTCGTCCCGCATCACCAGGGGCAGCAGCACTGCCGCAAGAGCCGGTTCACGGTCGGCAAATTTCTTTTCGACGCTGTGCTCTGGCGTCCAGACCGGCGGATGCCGGAAGCGGTCGCGCAAGGCCTGCGGCATGAGGCGCTCCAGCGGCACCCCGGCAAGATGGTCATCGATGCCCAGCACCGGGATGCTGCGGGGATCAAATTTTGGCAAGGGTTTGGTGAAGTTCATGGGAAGCACAGCTTGGCGGGATATATAGCGCTATCACGCAAGCATGACACACCGCAGGACAGACGCAAAAAAGCCGCCCGGAAGAGCGGCTTTTCGGGGGGTGAACTGCTTTTACGCAGCTTTGGCGCCGAGTTTTTCCTTGATACGCGCGGATTTGCCGCTGCGGCTACGCAGGTAGTACAGTTTGGCACGACGCACATCACCGCGGCGCTTGACTTCAATCTTCGCGATCAGCGGGCTGTAGACCTGGAAGGTACGCTCAACGCCTTCGCCGTTTGACACCTTGCGAACGATGAAGCTCGAATTGAGGCCGCGATTGCGCTTGGCAATCACCACACCTTCAAAAGCCTGCACACGCTTGCGGGTGCCTTCAACCACGTTCACGCTGACGATGACGGTGTCGCCGGGAGCGTAAGCGGGAATGGTCTTGTTCAGGCGGGAAATTTCTTCCTGCTCGAGGGTTTGAATCAGATTCATGATTTTTCCATCTAACTTCTTCGTTCATTCACGCGCTACGCTAAAGACCGCAAATCCATGGATTCATCCGCAGATGATTCAGATGGTTGCAGTGGCCGCCAGAGGATCGAAAAGCCTTTGATTATAGCAGCTAGGCATCTTGTTCAGGATTTTCGAACAAATCTGCCAGGAAAGCTTCGTCGCGCGCAGTCAAATGGCCGGCCGCCCGCGCCTTTTGCACCAGTTCGGGACGCTGGCGCTGGGTCAGCGCCAGGCGCTCTTCGCGCCGCCAGCGCTCGATCTGGGCATGGTTGCCGGACAACAGGATGGGCGGCACAGGCTGGCCGCGCCAGGATTCCGGACGGGTGTAGTGCGGGCAATCCAGCAAGCCATCCAGCGCCGGATTGAAGCTGTCCAGCTGGTGGCTGCCTTCGTCGTTCAGCACGCCGGGCTGCAAACGGGCGACGGCGTCCAGCAGGGCCATGGCGGCGATCTCGCCGCCGGACAACACGAAATCGCCCAGGCTGATCTGGCGATCGATATGGGTTTCGATGAAACGCTGGTCCAGGCCCTCATAGCGGCCGCAAACCAGCACGGCACCGCTGCTGGCTGACCAGGCTTCGACGCCCGCATGGTTCAGCGCCTCGCCTATGGGGGAGAACAGCACGGTGGGCACATCTGCCACGCCGCCAGCGGTACGCTCGGCACGTATTTGTTCGAGGCAGAGTGTGAGCGGCTCAGCCATCATCACCATGCCGGGTCCGCCGCCAAACGGCCGGTCGTCCACACGGCGGTAGCTGCCCTCGGCAAAATCGCGCGGATTCCAGAGCTTCACCTCGACCAGGCCTGTTTCGTAGGCACGGCGGGTGACGCCACTGACCAGAAATGGCCCAAAAAGCTCAGGGAAAAGGGTGATGACGTCAAAACGCATGGAAAGGCTATTTTGCGCGCACCGGCCGGCTCAGGGCAATCCACCCCCGAGAGCCTGCACCGGCGTCAATAGTCGGGCTGCCAGTCGACCGTGATGCATTTGCCCGCGATATCGACCGTGTCGATATAGGCGGAGACAAAGGGAATCATGCGTTCGGCGGTTACAGCCGTGCCGTCTTCCTGCTGCGCCGTGTACTCCACGCACAGCACCGAATGGGGACCGGTCGTCATCAGGTCGCGCACCTGCCCCAGGGGCACGCCCTCGCGGTTGACGACATTCAGGCCTATCAGGTCGACCCAGTAATACTCGTCCTTGGAGGCAACCGGGAAACTGCTGCGCGGCAGAAAAATGCGGGCGCCCCGCAAGGCCTCTGCGGCATTGCGATCGTCCTGGCCGCTGAATTTGGCGACGACAGTGTCGGAGTGGGTTTTGGCCTCGTCCACGCTGAGCAAAACGGTTCCGGAGAACGCGTTGAAACCCGGGCGGAATTTGGCTTCCGGAGCCTGGAGAAACCAGGATTTGGCCGAGAAAAGGGCCTCCGGATCGGTGCTGTGCGGCAGGATTTTCACCCAGCCCTTGACACCCCAGGCATCCAGGATGCGCCCAACCTCAATGGCGTCGTCCGGAAGGCTTGACGGTGTCAAGCCCGCAGGCGAAGAACTGTTAGCCCCCACGCTTGCCACTTCGTGTGCTGCGCTGCCCCTCAAGGGGGCGAATTTCCCTTGGGGCGGCCCGGCGGGAAATTGTCCTGTTCACCCCCAACATTTATCTTTGCAGAAAAATGCTGAAAATCAGGCAGCCTTGGCGGCGCCCTGCTTGACCAGACGCTCAACGGTAGGCGACGGCTGGGCGCCGACACCGAGCCAGTGGGTCAGACGGTCTTGCGCAATGCGCAAACCTTCTTCACCGCCTTTGGCGATCGGGTTGTAAAAACCGATGCGCTCGATAAAGCGGCCATCGCGGCGAACGCGTTTGTCAGCCACAACAATATTGAAAAAAGGACGGTGTTTGGAACCGCCGCGTGCAAGTCGAATGACGACCATGATTTATCCTTCGGGTGGTGGGATGTGACGGGTAATACACACCCCAAATATTCCTGCAGCGCTTGAGACACACGACATGGCCACCCGGCCAGCGAAATGCTGCAAAGCCTGACATTATAACCTGCTGACCCGAGCCAAGCGGATTTATCGGAAAATGGATTCCCCCTGCCCCCAGCCAAACCGGCTTTTTTTGAACTACTGCACCCCATGCCTCTCATACGCCCCAGCCGCGACGAAGATCTTCCCGCCATCACCGCCATTTACGGCCATCATGTGCTCCACGGCACAGGCACCTTTGAAACCGAGCCACCCAGTTTGGCCGACATGACGGCCCGGCGGGCCGATGTGCTGTCCAAGGGCCTGCCTTACCTGGTCGCCGAGGAGGACGGCAGAATCGCCGGTTTTGCCTACGGCAACTGGTTCAAGCCGCGGCCGGCCTACCGGTATTCGGTGGAGGACTCGATTTACCTGGCACCCGACCTGCACCGCAAGGGCCTGGGCCGCGCACTGCTCACCGCACTGCTGGCACACTGCGAAGCTGTGGGCATTCGCAAAATGATGGCCATTATTGGAGACTCGGCCAATGCCGGGTCCGTCGGCGTCCATCTCGCGCTGGGCTTCACGCAAGTTGGCATCGTCGAGTCCTGCGGGTGGAAATTCGGCGCCTGGCGCGACATCGTCATCATGCAAAAGACCCTGGGCGTGGGCGACACGCAACCGCCTACCGAACTGCCCGCTCCATAATCCCCGCATGCACTCACTCACCTCAAAAAACAAAACGGCCGCCGCCTGGCTGGCCTTCATCGGCGGCCAGTTGGGACTGCATCGCCTGTACCTGTTTGGTCTGAGAGACCGCTGGCTGTGGGTACACCCCATCGCCGCAGCCCTGGGCTGGTGGGGTGTTGAGCGCGTGCGCTTATACGGCCAGGACGATCAGCTCGCCTGGGTGCTGATTCCGCTGCTGGGCTTCACGCTGGCAGGCACCGCGCTGACCGCCATCTACTACGGCCTGATGCCGTTCGAAAAATGGAATGCGCACCACAATCCGGATGCGCCCGAAGCCGCCGCCGGCCACACCAATTGGCTCACGATAGGCGCCGTGGTGTTTGCCTTGCTGTTTGGTGCCGTGTCCCTGATGTCCAGCATCGCGTTCAGCTTCCAGCGGTATTTTGAATACCAGGTGGAAGAGGCAAGGAAGATCAGCCAGTAAATAGGGCCCCCACGCTTTTCACTGCGTGTAATGCGCTGCCCCCCGAGGGGGCGCTGCGCCTGCGGCCCGGCGGAGCCGGTTCCGCGGCCCCGGCTGGGGGCCAACGTTCATTCACTGAATTCCGTTCGTCCTGTCGAAGGATGCCTCCACGGGGGCTGAACTTGCTTGGGGCGGACTTGCGGGAAATTGTTTAAAAAATCTGCAGGCTGAACCAGTAGCCGATGGCCGCCACGAAGGCGGAGGCGGGAATGGTAAAAATCCAGGCCCAGACAATGTTGCCGGCGACGCCCCAGCGCACGGCAGAAGCGCGCTGCGTGGAGCCCACACCGACGATGGCACCGGTGATGGTGTGCGTGGTTGAGACAGGAATACCAAGCCCGGTCGCCAGGAACAGCGTCAGCGCACCGCCGGTTTCAGCACAAAAGCCGCCCACGGGCTTGAGCTTGGTAATTTTCTGGCCCATGGTCTTGACGATGCGCCAGCCGCCAAACATGGTGCCCGCCGCAATGGCGAGGTAGCAGCTCACGATCGTCCAGCCGGGGGGCGCGGCGTCGCTCGCCGACGCATAGCCGGTGGCAATCAGCAGCATCCAGATGATGCCTATGGTTTTCTGCGCATCATTGCCGCCATGCCCCAGGCTGTAGGCCCCGGCAGACACCAACTGCAGGCGGCGAAACCAGCCATCCACTTTCGACGGCGTTGCGCGCCGACAGACCCAGGCAACCAGCACCATCATCAGGGATCCGAGCAGGAACCCCAGCAATGGCGACACGAAAATAAAAAGCACCGTCTTCAGGATGCCCGCCGAAACCAGGGAGCCAGCACCGGCCTTGGCAATCACCGCGCCCACAATGCCGCCTATCAGGGCATGCGACGAGCTGCTCGGGATGCCGTAATACCAGGTCACGAAGTTCCAGGTGATGGCGCCGGTCAGCGCGCCAAACACCACGTGTGTGTCGACAACACCGGGCTGCACAATGCCCTTGCCCACGGTGGCGGCCACACTGAGGTGGAAGACGAAAATGGCGATCAGGTTAAACGCGGCCGCAAAGACGACGGCTTGGCCCGGCTTGAGCACACCGGTGGACACCACCGTCGCGATCGAATTGGCTGCATCGTGGAAGCCATTCATGAAGTCAAAGGCGATGGCCAGGAACACCAGCAGCACTACGACCCACAGGGCGGTCTGTACGGTTTGCATAACAGGTGACCAGCGATCAGGAATTTTCGAGGACGATGCCCTCGATGAGATTGGCCACATCCTCGCATTTGTCGGTGATGGTTTCGAGCAACTCGTAAATGGCTTTGAGCTTGATGACTTCGCGCACATCCGGCTCTTCACGGAACAGCTTGCTCATGGCCGAACGCATCACACGGTCGGCATCGGACTCCAGCTTGTCAATCTCCTCACAGGTCTTGAGCGCCGCCTCGGCGGTGGCCGCGTCATTAAGCTTGCCGATCAGCGCCACGGCATCCTTGAGCCGCTCGCAGCACTTCACGCTCAGGTCGGTCAGGCGCACGATCTCTTCGGTCATGTGGCGCACGTCATACAGCGCCATGGTTTCAGCCGAGTCCTGGATCAGGTCGGCCACGTCGTCCATGGTGTTGATCAGGGAATGGATCTGTTCCCGATCAATCGGCGTGATGAAAGTCTTGTGCAGCATCCGGTTCACCTCTTGGGTAATCCGGTCGGCCGCGCGTTCGGCGTTGTCAACGGCCAGGTTGTAGGACTCCCGCTTCTGCACGTCGCTGTAGTTGGCCACCAGGTCCGAAAAGGCATGGGCAGCCTCGACAATGCGGCTGGCATGCTGGTTGAACATCTCGAAAAAATTGCCTTCGCGCGGCAGCAATTTGCCAAACAGCATATCGAATCCTCAGGGAATATGTCAGAACTATGACGTTTTTGTAACTGCGGGGGAGTTTAACCGGGGTGTGGGATAGAGCCCCCACGCTTGTCACTTCGTGTACTGCGCTGCCCCCCGAGGGGGCCGCTGCGCCTGCGGCCCGGCTAAGCCGGTTCCGCGGCCCCTGCTTGGCTGAAGAGCCTTTCAGGCGGACCGGAAGATGAAGTACACCGCGCCCATCATGCACAGCGCCGCCCACAGGTAATCAAGCTTGAGGGGTTCGTTCAGATAAAACACGGCAAAAGGAACAAACACGCCCAAGGTAATTACCTCCTGCATGATCTTAAGCTGCCCGACGCTGAACTGGGTAAAGCCGATCCGGTTGCCCGGCACCTGCAGCAGGTACTCGAACAAGGCAATGCCCCAGCTGAGCAGCGCGGCCACATACCAGGGCGAGGTCGCCAGGTTTTTCAGATGCCCGTACCAGGCAAAGGTCATGAACACATTGGACAGCAGCAACAATCCAATGGCCTGGGCGGGCACCGGAAACGATTGCAGGAATTGCATCAGATCACGCTCCTATTCTTCAAATTTCACACGGGATGCCCGACCAGCAGCAGCACCACGGTCAGGGTCAGCAGCGCCAGCACGGTGGAAACCGCCACGCTGGCCGTGGTCAGTTCTTCGGCGACCTTGTAGCGCTGCGAAAACAAAAACACATTGGCGCCAATCGGCAAGGCGGCCGCCACCACCATCACGGCCATGGGCACGCCGCCTACCCCCAGCAGATGGCACAGGGCAAACACCAGCAAGGGATGCAACAGGTTCTTCACCCCGGCCAGCAACAGCGCCTGGCGCCAGTGCCTGCCTACAGGCGTGTAGGCCAGCGTCACACCCACCAGCACCAGCGCGAGCGGTCCGAAGGCATTGGCCAGCAACTCCAGCGGCTTGTCGATCACGGCGGGAATCGCCAGCCCGGTCTGCGCAAACAGCAGGCCCGCGATGATGGGCAGCGGCACCGGGTGCAGCAATGCGTTTTTCACGGCCATCAGCACCGTGGCCACCGGGTGGCGCGGTGCCGTCGTGACCTCGTCGGAGGTACCCTGCTTCTGCTCGTAGGCCACAGCCAGCTCGAGCACCACGGTAGCGCTTGTCAGCAACACGAGTGAATGCACGGAAACCAGCGTGAGCAGCGTGACCAAGCCTGCGGGCCCGTACATCAGGCCGACCAGCGCAATGCCGATCATGACCGTGTTGGAGAACGTGTTGGCCAGCGCCAGCACGGCGGCGCGGCGGTTGAAGCCCTGCACCAGCAGCGTACCGCTGAACAGGATGATGACGGCCAGGAAATACGCGGCGACCGGCTTGAAGTCAAGTTGCTCGACGCGCACACGGCTCATGGTGCGAAACAGCAGCGCCGGCGTGAGCAGCAGAAACACCAGGTTGGAAAGATCTTTAATGGCCACAGGCCTTATCCAGCCTGCGCGACCAGCTATAAAACCTGCAGCAATCAACAAGACAACCGGGAGCAGGGACACAAAGACAGGCTGGTTCATCCGGGGCAATCTTAGCGCGCCCTCCACCGCGCGCGCTCCTGGTGTCCCGCCTCCTGGTGCTCTATCTGCCTGCGCTTAAAAGGCGACCTGCAGTCCCACCTTCAGACTGCGACCCGGCAAAGGTGCTTTGGGAAATGCCGTGGTGGTCAACACCGACGAAGCACTGTAGGCCAGCTGGTTGGTCAGGTTGTCCACCCTGGCATACCAGAGCAGGCTGGAAGGGCCGGCTTTCGTGCGGTACGTCGCCGCCAGGTTCCACAGCGTGTAAGCCGATGTGGCGCGCTGGCCCGCAGCCACGCGGTTCTGCGCCATGGAATGGTCAAACCCAATGCTGCTGCCCCAGGGCCCGCTTGCCCACAACAGGCTGGCACCCAGCCTAACCGGTGCAATGCGCGGCAACGGCTGGCCGTTGTTCAGGTTGGTAGCACGCACCAGGTCACCGCGCAAAGCCAGGTCCAGCGTGGAAGCGCCTTCCAGCAGGCGGATATTGCCGCTGGCTTCCAGGCCCACAAAGCGGGCACGCACTCCGGTGTAGGCGAACTCGGGCAGGATGGCGTTGTCGGGATCGGCGTCATCGACACCATCGCCATCCTGGTCGGCCGGGTTGAGATTGCCTAGTTCCTGGCCATAGGTGTTGCCCGTTGCCATCAGGCCGATGTAGTTCCTGAAGCGGTGCATGTAAACGTTGGCGGCAAAGCGGTTGGCCCCCGATTTCCAGCTGGTGCCCACATCAAGGCTTCTCGACCTTTCCTTGCCCAGCGTTGCATCGCCGGTTTCCCAGGCGTTGGTCGCCACATGAGGGCCCTGGGCGAAAAGCTCGTAGTCCTTGGGCGCCCGTTCGGTATAAGCCAGGTTCGTGGTGACCTGCCAACCTGGCGCCGTATTCCACAGGGCGCCGAGCGCATAGCTGTGGGGCGTGAAGTCGCGCGTCAAGGGCGCAAACCGCGCCACGAGCGGGTTGCCCAGCGATTCGACCTTGACCGATTCCAGCCGCCCGCCAAAGCTCAGCTTGCCCCAACTGGTGCCGTATTCTTCGTACGCAAAAACCGCGTTTTGCGAGGTCTTGCTGTAAGGCGCAAATGCTTCCGCGCCGTCCGCCGAGAAACGGTTGTTTTCCGCCTGAAAACCCACCACCCCGTCCAGGTTTCCGAAGCGGGCGTGGCGCGCTTCCAGGCGGAAGTCGCTGCCCTTGTTCTTGAACACCGTGCCGGGCGTGGCCCCTTCAAACTCGGTGTGCATGTAGTCGGTATGGCTCAACTGGCCCTTGATGCTCTGGACAGGCCCGCCCAGGTTGCGCACCTCGCCTTCCAGCGCGACACGGTCGGACTTCATGGCTATGTTCACCTCGTCTTCAGCCACGGTGCCGTAGTTGCTGCGGTAAGTGCTGACCGACGCGCCCAGGTAGCCCTGGTCAAAAAACATCGAGCCACCCACCGCACCGCCCCGAACCTTGCTGGCCGAATTGCAGATGCGGTTGGTGGTGGTGTTGACGCCGCCCTTGGTGCAGGCCAGGTCGGCCGGCACTTTGACATCACCGGTTTCGCGGTTGAATGCATCCACATGCAGGGTATAGCGATCGTTGCCGCCTTCGAGCAAAGCGCCGCTGCTTTTTTCGCGGTTGCCGGTCGCCAGGCCCAGGTCGACCTTGCCGCCCACGCCGCCTTTTTCATCGAACAGCGCCTCGCGCGGGATGCGGTTGTCGATCACGTTGACCACACCGCCCACGGCACTGCCGCCATACAGCAAGGCCCCGGGCCCGCGCAGGACCTCGATGCGCTCGATGCTGATCGGATCGGCCGTGACCGAATGGTCGTAACTGAGGCTGGACGCGTCCAGCGTGGCGCCACCGTTACCCAGGATGCGGATGCGGTCGCCATCCAGTCCGCGGATGATGGGCCGGCTGGCGTTCGGCCCAAAGTAGGTGCTGCTCACGCCCGGCACGCCGTCCAGCGTCTCGCCCAGCGTGGTCTTGGAGCGCAACAGCAGTCCCGTTCCCGAATACTGGGCGGCCGGCGCTATTAAATCAGCAGCACCTAACGGGTTGCCCGTGATGGTCACTTCTTTCAGGCTACCCACTTCAGGCATCGCAGACATAACAGGCGTTGCAGGCGTCTGCGCGCTTGCAGAGCCGCATTGCAGCGCAGCCGCGGCGCCCAGCGTGAGCACCGCCCGCTGAACGAAGTTACGCGGAAAAAAGGGAGCGCCCGGGCGGGCGTAAACAACGGTTGCGGCGGCACCGTTCAAAAATGATGGGTTCATGATGACCTCGTTGGATCGGGAAAAATGCGAGCCTGCGCAGACGCAGGGGCAAAGCTGCGCCCTGGCCTGGAGGCCAGCGCATCGCAACCTGGGGGGGGGATTCAGCGGGTCAGGGGTGGGCCGCGCGCGTCGAACAGGGCCGCCCAGCGGGCGAGTGCTTCGCCTTGGGGAATATCAACAACAAGCGATGACAGCAGTATCGGCAAGCTCAATGCCGGCAGCGCGGGCGCCGCACTGCCATGGCTGGCCTGGTCAAACAGGCGGCAATCCGAATTGGCGTCATGTGAGGAGAAAAGCGACTCCAGCCAGCCGTTACCATGGTCGGCATGTGGGCCTTGATCATGATCATGATCATGATCATGATCATGATCGTGATCGTGATCGTGATCGTGATCGTGATCGTGATCGTGATCGTGGACATGATGGTGCTCCTGCCCGCTGTCCACGCTGCTCAGTGCCTGCATCTGCGACCCGTGCACCACGCCATGCATCAGGCCCAGCATCTGCGCCAGCAACAGCGCGAACACGAGTAACCAGGCCAGGGAGCTGGCCGGAGCGCGTGGCAACCGCGTCATGCGAGCTGGCCCGAAACCTTACTTGATGCTGGTCGCATCGGTGATCCGGTAATACAGGCCGTAGGCGTCGTCGTTGAGCACCAGGAAGCGGCCCTCCACCACGACGGGCTCCATACTGTATTTCACCGGCGTTTTGGTCTTGACTTCGACCATGCTTTCAGGGCCGCCGGGCGTGCAGAAGGCGCAGGTGAGGGGCACGGACGACAGCAGGAAATGGCGCTGCTTTTCGCCCGGGTCCAGCGGCATCATGAAGCCCTGGATACGCTGGGTCTTCTGGTTCAGGGCCAGCTGGTCCATGCTGAAGACCGGCAGAATGCGGTTTTTTTCGGTCTTCGTTTTTACTGCCGTCAGCACTGACCAAGGTACCACGTCGTCTCTGGCCGAGAGATTCGGGAAAGGGCTGTTGACGCCATGCACCCCGGCGCCCTGGCCCACGGGCAAATCGAGGCCCGGCACGGCAGGTGCTGCGGATTTCGGATTGCCTGACGCCAGCGGTGATGACAGCACCTGCGCCTGCGAGCCGCCAGCCGCCAGCCACAGCCCGCAAACCAGCGCCCCCGCACACCCGAGGCGAACGGCCAGGGGACAACTCAACATGCCCGTACCCAAGTCATTGTTCATACAGTGCTCCAGAAAACCCAAACGCAATATGTGGCGTCAAGCAGCGTCAATCGCAACGGCCAGCGTGGACCGCCATTATTCCCGCGGCTCAGTGCCCATGCTTCATGCCGCAGTATTTCCCTACTGCCAGTCCTTTGCAAGCGGCCTGTAGTTCCTTCTCGCACACCTCCTCCTTTTTGCCTGATTCCAGGCATTTGGCCGCGGCTTCATGGGCGGCGGCCATCGCGCGGTGGCGCTGGATGTCTTCTTTGGTTTCCTTGTCGCTGTGCTGCGCATAAGCCACCGAAGCCACTGACAGCATGGCACCCAGCGCAACAGTGGCAAGGATGGAAAGTGATTTTGAAAGGGGTTTTTGAAGGACAGTAAAGTTTTTCATGAGAAGTTTCACTTTGGTTGAAGAAGTTCAAACACACTGACCCGGTAGGCCTCCCAGGCGGGCAGCAACGCGGACGCTAGCGCCACACCCAGCGCCAGTACCGGCACACTGATCAACTCGACCGGCCACGACAGCGCACCGATCAGCACCGATTTTTCCAGTTGCAGCGTCCAGCCGATCAGCGCCGTCAGGCCCTGCCCGGCCAGCACACCCAGCAGCGTGGCGAGCATGGCCAGCCACAGGGCCTCACACAGCAGCAGACCGGCCACCTTGCGCGGCGGCGCACCCAGCATGCGCAGCAGGGCCAGGTCGGCGCGGCGCTCGCGCACGGCACCCCACAAGGCAATGAACACGCTCAGGGCCGCGGTGAGCAGCAGCACGCCGGCCAGGGCGCGCAATACATCGGTGCCCACGCCCACCATGTTGAGCAGGCGCGTGATTTCGAGCGCCGGGGCCGCCGCCTGCATGTCGGTGCTGCTGTTGATGTAGCGCGGAAAAGTCACCGCCGCCAGCGGCGTCTTGTACTGGATCAGTGCCAGCGTGACCTCGCGCTCCTCTTCGAGAATCTTCTGGTCTTCTTCATCGAGTGCCGTGTCGGTTTCGTGCACCTTCCACACCGACTCGGTCGCGGTCAACACCAGGCGGTCCAGCACCGTGCCGCCGGGCGCCAGCACCCCGGCCACGGTGTAGGGGGTTTGTCCGTGCACCTCACCACCGCCACCGAGGCCATGGGTTCCCGCAAAGGTGTCACCTACTTTCAGGCCGGTTTGCCGGGCGACCTGCGCGCCAATCACTGCCTGCATGGGCCGTGACCACAGCGCCCCCTGCGCCAGCCGGGCGTCATAGTGCGAAATGTAGGCGGGCGTGGTGCCCACAACACGGAAGCCGCGAAAGCTGTCCCCCAGGCTGATGGGAATGATTTTGGCCACCTGCGGATGGCTCTCCAGCGCCCTGACAGCGGCCAGCGGCACATTGCCCGTCGGCACATCCAGGTGAAACACGCCCGACAGAATCAGCTGCATGGGGCTGCCCTTGGCGCCCACCACCACATCAATGCCGGCGAGGTCGCGCTCAAAGGCCCGGTTGATCTGGTGGCTGACCAGCAGCAGGAAGGTGACGGAGGCCAGCCCCAGGCTCAAGAGCAGCAGGTTCAGTGTGGCGGCCAGCGGCCTGGACCACAGGTAACGCCAGGCAAATGCTATTGTTTTCATGGCCTGCCAGTCCCGGTTCTCAGGGACTGCAGGCCTTGTTCATCCTTGAAAAAATTGCCCACCCGGCCATCGTGCGTGGCAATCACCAGCGTGGCGCCCTGCTGCTGCGCCGTGCTCCGCAACAGGGCCAGCGATGCGCACGCAGCGTCATCGTCCAGGCTCGCGGTGGGTTCGTCGGCCAGGATCACCGACGGTTTGAGCAGCACCGCCCGGGCCAGCGCCACCCGCTGGGCCTGCCCGCCCGAAAGCTGCGCCGGCCTGCGGTCGGCCAGCGCCTGCACATCCAGCGCTGCCAGTGCTTCGGTGATGCGGCCCTCCTGAAGCGGCTGGCCGGCCGCCCATTGCGCCAGGGCCAGGTTGCCGTGGACCGTCAGTGCGGCGCTCAAGTGAAGGCGTTGCGGCAGGAAACCGATGGTCTGCGCGCGCCACGCATCGCCGGCAGCCTTCCCCAGCGCCTGGAGGGACTGCCCCGCCACAGTCATGTTGCCCTCGCTGGGGCTCAGCAAACCAGCCGCCAGCGCCAGCCAGGTCGACTTGCCCGAACCCGACGCGCCGCGAAGCAACAGCACGCCACCCTGCGCCACGTCCACATCGTCAAACCGTAATTCCGGACCGCCGGGGTAGCGGTAGGCGAGTTGGCGGGTACTGATCACGCGGTCATGCCCCGCGAATCAGCAGTAGCAGTAGCGGCCACACAGTCGGCACACACGCCCCGCACCGCAAAGTCCATGCTCGTGCCCTGGTAGCCCAAAGCCTGGAGCGCCTCCAGTGCGGTTTGCGCGGCGCGTTCCAGGTCCCTGGCATTGGCTTCGAGTGCACCCGCGAGCGGGCTGTCGCGGTGGCAGCTCTGGCATTCAAAGTGCGGGATGGCATGCACACTGGCGGGCATGGCCTGGTAGCGGCGCACCCGGTTCACGTCCACCCGGCACAACAACAGGCCCACCTGCGTCAGGCGGTCAATCAGGCGGTAAAGCGTCACGCGGTCCAGTGCCCCACCCTGAACCTGCTCACCCTCCCCGTCCCTCGCCACCGACAGCGCCGCCTGCAACTGGCCATGGGTATAGCTGGTATCGGGATGCGCCAGCAACCAGCCCAGCACCAGGCGTGCAACGCTGGTACGGCGCAGGCCATGGGCTGACAGCAATGCATCAATGGGATCCGCAGTGCGGACAAGGGTTGGGAGCGCGGAGGTCATGGTTCCGTGGACTTTTATGGTTCTGCTTTTTTGCACAATAACGCAATCTAGTTGCATTATTACCGGGTTTGCAAGCCTTTCAGCCATTCGCCCGGTATTTTGTCGTTCGCAGCGGCACACCCGCCTGCCAACCGCTACGGGCGTCACTTCCTGGCGTCACTTTGCGGGAACGAATGAGCGAACGGCCCAGGCGCGTGCCGTTAACGGAATGGACCCATCCGGCTGTACGGGCAGGCGCTCTTGCAGGCACTCCCGGAGTTCCGCCCGGGCCGTCTCGGTCAGCGACATGGCATAGCCCGGAGCGGGACCCTGGCCGCCCAGGAACGGTTGCCAATAGTCATCAAAACTGGTGAACGGTGTGGGTATGTCGATGGGCATCACGTCGATCTTCTCCAGGCCGGCGGCGGCGAACAGGTCCGCGAGCGCATCAGGGCGACACAGCGGAAATCGCACGCCCTCGTCCAGCTTCGAAGCGCCAGGGTCCAGGTGAACCGCGGCATCCCAGAAATACCGCATAAGCGCCATCTTCCCGGCGTAGTCCCAGACGTAGGCCCCCAGGATGCCCTGGCTCGCGGTGACGCGGACCATCTCGGCAAGCGCGGCGGCAGGGTCGGGAACAAAGTTCAGCACGAGCCCCGACACCACCACATCGACCGATGCCTCTTGCAAAGGAATGGCAGCCGCGCTGCCCGCATAGAACATAACGTGGGCAGACAGCGCCTTCTTCGCGGTTTCCCGGAATCCCTCCGAAGGCTCCACGCCAGCCACGGAGGCAGGCGAACCGCGCTCCACGATGGCGGCGCACAGCGCTCCCGTACCGCAACCCACGTCCAGCCAGCGCCGGCCCGGCGGAGCGTTCAACCAGTTGACAAAGGCGGGCGCGACCCGCCGGCTCCAGCGGCCCACGTAGTACTCGTAGGGGTCACCGCGCTCCCAGGCATCAGACAGTGGTGTATTGCTCACGATGACAACTCCCCCAGGACGCGCGATCCCGCGACGACGCCGGGATCCGCCCACCCCGCCCGCCCGAATTTCCGGAATGATTGACCTGAGTTAGCCATTGAAACCTCCGTTGTCGAGTCTGCGCCATGACGGCCCCCGCGGCAAAATCATAGGCCCGAAGCGGGTCAACGTCCATGTATCCCTGCATGACAGACGGGTTGGCCGGCGACAGTGTTCCGGCAGTCATGCGAACCGCTGTATAAACAATCCCATGAATGACCTGATCACAGGCGGCCCATCGCCTTCAAGCCCACAGCGCCCCACCCACCTGCGCGCCCACACTTACCACGGCCTGGCGCCCGGCCCGCGCCTGCTGGTGACCGGTGCGGTGCACGGCAACGAAGTCTGCGGCGCGCGGGCCATCGCGCAATTGCTGGAAGAAATCGACAACGGCCAATTCGCCATCGAACGCGGCAGCGTGACCTTTGTGCCGGTCACCAATCCGCTCGCCTATCAGCTCAGGCAGCGCACGGGCGAACGCAACCTCAACCGCAACATGGCGCCAAGCGCCATTCCGCAGGATTTCGAGGACCGGATTGCCAATGTGCTGTGCCCGCTGCTCGAATCGCATGACGCGCTGCTGGACCTGCACTCGTTTCACACAGGGGGCGCTCCTTTTGTGATGGTTGGCCCGCAAAACAACAGCGGCACGCTCGAGCCGTTCAACAGGACCGAGGAAGAAATGCAGCTGGCCCTGCATACCGGCGCGCCCCGCATCGTGGAGGGCTGGCTGGAGACCTATGCGCGTGGCGTGCAGCGGCGCGCCGCAGCTCCCGTCGCGGTCGGCAATGCCCGCACCCAGACGCTGGTGATCGACCCCAACTACGGCGTGGGCACCACCGAATACATGCGTTCACGCGGCGGCTATGGGGTGACGCTGGAATGCGGCCAGCACGACGACCCGCAGGCGGTTCAGGTCGCCCGGCATGCCATTTTGCAAACACTGGCCTTGCTCGGAATTACTTCCCTGCCGCTCGCGCCCGTGCCCGTGAACCGGGAAATCCTGCGTCTGGTCGACGTCATCGACCGCGAACATGCCAGCGACCAATTCAGCCGCGAGTGGCGCAGTTTTGATGCGGTGCAGGCCGGCGAGGTGATTGGCGTGCGCCAGGACGGCTCGGAGGTGAAGGCGCCGGCAGACGGGTTTGTGGTGTTCCCCAATCCGCACGGTGACGCGGGCCAGGAGTGGTTTTATCTCGCACAGCGGCGGGTTTAAGGATTCCAGTTTTTTGTTTTTTTTGGCACCCCGGCCCATGCGGCCGTGAACTGGCGCCTGATGTCCCACCCCTTCCTCCTCCTTCCCCCGCTGGGGGAAGGAACCGCATCAGGAGGCAATGCGTATGCCCCTCAGCTTGACCCTCAGTCCTTCACGCGCGAGGCAAAGGTCTTGCGGAACTTCTCCACCTTCGGGCCCACCACAAAGGCGCAATAGCCCTGGTTGGGATTGTTCTCGAAATAGTCCTGGTGGTAGGCCTCGGCCGGCCAGTAATTGGCCAGCGGCAGCACTTCCGTCACGATGGGATTGCCAAACAGCTTGTCCTGGCTGGCCTGGCGAATGAAGTCGTCGGCCACCTGCTTTTGCTCGGGCGTCGAGTAATAGATGCCGCTGCGGTACTGCGTGCCCGCATCGTTGCCCTGCCGGTTCAGGCTGGTCGGGTCGTGGATCACGAAGAAAATTTCGAGGATTTCACGCAGCGAGATTTCCTCGGGGTCATAGGTCAGCTTGACGACCTCGTTGCAGCCGGTGCGCCCGGTGCACACGTCGTCGTAACTGGGGCGCTCGGCCTGGCCGTTGCTGTAGCCCGATTCGACGTCGGTGACGCCTCGCACCTTGACGTACACCGCCTCGGTGCACCAGAAGCAGCCGCCGCCTAGCGTGATGGTTTGGGGGGATGAGGGCATGGAAATCTCCGCTTGAAACCGTTGGTCATCGTTGGTCGTAAAGAGAGCGATGATCTTACGCCGCAGGCCACGCGAATGCCGTGCGGGGCCCCTTGCCCTTGCCGGGCAGCGGCTCAATCCCGGCGGCGCGGGCCTTTGGTCTGGTGCATGGGGCCGACAGCGCGGCGCATCAGCCGCAGCAGGACCAGCGAGACAACCGCGCCCGCGACAGCCAGGCCGAGCGAGCCCATGCTGAAAGTCTTGTCGTTGGTAGCGCCATGGCTGAGCAGGGAGGCCACAAAGTCACCGCCAATGTAGGCGCCGAACACGCCGACACCCAGGTTCTCGAGAATGATGATTTTTTCGCGGGTGTTCGCGAGCAGGCAGGCCAGCCCGCCGAGGAGCACCCCCACCGCACACCAGATATACGGGTTGATGCCGTTCTCCTTGAAGCCTATGAACTACCCCATGGTGACAGCTTTAGGTCTCGCGCGCGGGACATACTTTTGCAAGGGCCTTTGGGCGAGCCACCTGTATGTAAAGCCTTCAGGCTTTTCAGAGGGGATCAGACGGGCGGCGCGATGGCGCGCACCGCTTTCACAAAGGCCGCCAGCGACTGGTGGTCGCGCGCAGTCTTCCAGAGGCAGTGCGTGTCGTAAGGCGTGGTGACGGCATCCAGCGGGACAAAGGCCGCGCCGGCCATGGCCGACTGCCGCAGCGCCGCCGGCACCAGCGCCACGCCCATGCCTTGCGACACCAGCGACACCACGCTCAGCCAGTGCCGCAGTTCGTAGCGGAATTCCGGATAAAAGCCGGCTTCGGTGCAGATCGCCAGGATGCGCTCGTGGTAGTCAGGCGACACCGCACGCGACACCACGGCAAACGCCTCGCCGTGCAACTGCTTGAGTGACAAGGAGCGCTTGCGCGCCAGCGCATGGCCCGCCGGCAGGCAACACACAAACGCCTGGCTGGACACGAGGATCTGCGACAGCTCGGGCGGCACGCGCGTGGTGTGCACAAAGCCGAGGTCCAGCCGGTCATGCGCCAGCTCGATCAGCTGCTCGCTGGAGCTGAGCTCCTTCAGCGTCAGCCGCAGCAAAGGATGCTCGGCCTGGAAGCGCTCCAGGATGTTGGGCAAGCCGCTGTAAAGCATGGTGCCGGAAAACCCGATGGCCAGGCTGCCGGCCATGCCCTGCCCCACGTCGCGCGCGTGGCTGGCCGCCTGCGCGGCCTGGTCAATCAGCGCACGCGCCGCCGGCACAAAGGCCAGCCCCGCCGCCGTCAATTGCACCGCCTTGCTGTTGCGGGTGAACAGCTTCGCGCCGACAGAGGCCTCCAGCTGCTGGATGTTCAGCGACAGCGGCGGCTGCGAAATCGACAGGCGCCGCGCGGCCCGGCCGAAGTGCAGTTCTTCGGCCAGGACCAGAAAATAGCGGAGGTGGCGAAATTCCATGAATATAAAAAATGTATCGTTGAATCGTTATTTGATATTAGACAACTATTCATGCTTGTCAAACAATGGGTGACTTACAACGCTTACAACGGGCCGGAAGGCGGCGCAATGCGGCGCCCCAAGCCCTACACTTTGCAAAAGCCCCAACGCACTTCAGCGCACCTCAACGCATCTCGAATGCATCCAGAAGGAGACTCACCATGAAAACCAAATTCAGCTGGGAAGACCCCCTGTTCCTGATGGAGCAGCTCAGCGACGACGAGCGCGCCATCGTGCACGCCGCGCACGAGTTCTGCCAGGAAAAACTGCAGCCCCGCGTGCTGATGGCCGCACGCCACGAAAAGTTCGACCGCGAGATCATGAATGAAGCGGGCGCCATGGGCTTTCTGGGTTCGACCATTGAAGGCTACGGCTGCGCCGGCCTCAATTACGTCAGTTACGGCCTGGTGGCGCGCGAAGTGGAGCGCGTGGACAGCGGCTACCGCAGCGCCATCAGCGTGCAAAGCTCGCTGGTCATGCACCCGATCCATGCCTATGGCAGCGAGGCGCAGCGCCAGAAGTATTTGCCCAAGCTCGCCACCGGCGAATGGGTCGGCTGCTTCGGCCTGACCGAGCCCAACCACGGCTCCGACCCGGCCAGCATGCTGACGCGGGCCAAGCCCGTTGACGGGGGTTTCATCCTCAAGGGCTCCAAGATGTGGATCACCAACAGCCCGATTGCGGACGTGTTTGTGGTCTGGGCCAAGCTGGAAGACCCCGACGGCAAGGTCGGCGGCCAGGAAAGCATCCGCGGCTTCCTGCTGGAAAAAGGCATGAAGGGCCTTTCCGCCCCCAAGATCGAGGGCAAGATGAGCTTGCGCGCCTCCATCACCGGTGAAATTGTCATGGACGACGTGTTTGTGCCCGAAGCGAATTTGCTGCCCAATGTGAGCGGCCTGAAAGGCCCGTTCGGATGCCTGAACAAGGCGCGCTACGGTATTGCCTGGGGCGCCCTGGGGGCTGCCGAAGACTGCTGGTTCCGCGCCCGCCAGTACACCATGGACCGCCAGCAGTTCGGCCGCCCGCTGGCGCAAAACCAGCTCATTCAAAAGAAGCTCGCAGACATGCAAACCGAGATCACGCTGGGCCTGCAAGCCTGCCTGCGCGTGGGCCGCCTGATGGACGAGGACAAGGCCATGCCTGAAATGATTTCGCTGATCAAGCGCAACTCCTGCGGCAAGTCGCTCGACATCGCCCGCATGGCGCGCGACATGCACGGCGGCAACGGCATCCATGACGAATACCACGTGATCCGCCACATGATCAACCTGGAGACCGTCAACACCTACGAAGGCACGCACGATGTGCACGCGCTGATTTTGGGGCGTGCGCAAACCGGCCTGCAGGCTTTTTACTGATACTGAGCTTTCAGGTGCGGCCGCCCCGGCGCGCGGGGTACTATCAGTTTCTTTTTTTATAGCAATTGATGGAATTCGGCACCCTCAGACCGCTGCTGGCCAGCCTGGCTTTGCCACCCGTGGCGCCTTTGCTGCTCGCCTTGCTCGGTTTGCTGCTGGCCTTCCGGGGACGGCGCGGCGGCCTCTCGCTGGCGCTGGTGTCGGTGATGCTGCTGGGGCTGCTCAGCTGTCATGGCACGTCGGTCTGGCTGGCGCGCACCATACTGCCGCAATTCGCCCCTCTCCCCGTGGCCGCGCTGAAAACCGGCAAGGTGCAGGCTGTGGTCGTCTTGGGCGGCGGGGCGCTGCCGCAGGCGCCTGAATACGGCGAGGCCCAACCCAATGCACACACGGCGGCACGCCTGCGCTATGGCGTCTGGCTGGCACGCCAGTCCGGCTTGCCCCTCGGGTTCAGCGGAGGCATGGGCTGGGCCGCCAGCGAGTCGCAGCGCGACTCTGAAGCCGAGGTGGCAAGGCGCATGGCCTTGCAGGACTACCGCCTCGCGCTGCGCTGGAGTGAAGCCGAGGCGCGTGACACAGCGGGCAATGCACGCCTGCTGGCGCCCCTGCTCCGGCGTGATGGCGTGCAGCGTATTGCCTTGGTCACCCACGCCTGGCACATGCCGCGCTCCGTCGCGGCGTTTGAGGCAGCCGGCCTCCAGGTCACACCGGCGCCCATGGGCTATGTGATTCCTCTGGAGCGCGACATCCTGGAATGGATGCCTTCTGCGCACGGGCTGATGGCTTCGCGCAACGTACTGCGCGAGGGGCTGGCGCTGGCCCTGGCGCGCTTCTGAAACCGGTTGGCACCCGCAGGGTGTGATGATCGGCCGGGGGCGCCAGGTACGGCCTCTGACCCACCCGGTTGACGGTCGGAAAGCAAGGGGCTATATTACTAACCAGTCAGTCAGTAATCATGTCCCTTTCCAAACTCTTCTGCCCAACAGCCCCCGGGGTCGCCGCCAAGCGCGAACGCCGCAAGGAAGCCCGGCCCGGCGAGCTGCTGGATGCCGCGCTGGATCTGTTCGTCGAAAAGGGCTTTGCCGCCACCCGGGCGGAAGAAGTGGCGGCGCGTGCCGGCGTTTCCAAGGGCACCCTCTTTCTGTACTTTCAAAGCAAGGAAGAACTGCTCAAGGCGGTGGTGCGCGAAAACATCTCCGGCCGTTTCAAGGAATGGAACGAGGAACTCGAGAACTTCGAAGGCACCAGTGCAGAAATGCTGGCCTATTGCATGAATATGTGGTGGGACCGCGTGGGTGCCACCAAAGCCTCGGGCATCACCAAGCTGATGATGAGCGAGGCAAAGAACTTCCCGGAGATCGCGGCCTTTTACCAGCAGGAAGTGATCCAGCCGGGGCAGAGCCTGATCCGCCGCATTTTGCAACGAGGCATAGAGCGCGGCGAGTTCCGCGACATGGACCTCGACTACGGCATCTATACCGTGATCGCGCCCATGATTTTCCTGATACTGTCCAAACACTCGATGGGCGTGTGCGTTCGCGACGACATCGACATGGACCCCAAAAAATACGTTGCCACTCAGGTGAACACCATTCTTTACGGCATGAGTGTTCGCCCCGGCGATTCGGGCCAGGGCCAGAGCCAGGGCCCGGAGCAAGCCTGATCATGAAACGCTGGGTCCCATGGGCTGTGGCCCTGCTCGTCGTCCTGCTCGTGGTGGGCGGCGTGCTGCGCGCCCTGTCGGCCCGCAAGGCCCAGCAGCAGGCGCTGGCCGCCGCCAGCGTGGCCAAGGACCTGGGCCTGGTCGAGCTCGCGGCCACCGACGTGGTCAAGGCCGCGCCGCGCGAGGTGCTGCAAGGCCTGGCGGTCTCGGGCGCGCTCAAGGCCGTCAACTCCGCCGTGATCAAGGCCCGCGTGGCCGGAGAACTGCAGGGCCTGACGGTGCGCGAAGGCGACTTCGTCAAGGCCGGCCAGGTGATTGCGCGCATTGATGCCAGCGAATACCAGTCGCGCGTGCGGCAGGCGCGGGAGCAGGCCGAATCAGCCCGGGCGCAAGTCGAGGTGGTGCAACGCCAGTACGACAACAACAAGGCGCTGGTAGACCAGGGCTTCATTTCCAAAACCGCACTGGACACCTCGCTGGCCAACCTCAATGCCGCGAAATCCACCTACCGGGCGGCGCTGGCAGCCACCGACGTTGCGGCCAAATCGGTGGATGACACGGTGCTCAGGTCGCCCATCTCGGGCCAGGTGTCGCAGCGCCTGGCGCAGCCGGGCGAACGGGTGGGCATCGATGCGAAGATTGTGGAAGTGGTCGACCTGAGCCGGCTCGAACTCGAGGCCACCCTGAGCGCGACCGACTCCATGGACGTGCGCGTCGGCCAGCGTGCCGACTTGCAGATGGAAGGCAGCCGGCAGCCAGTCAGCGCTCGCGTGGTGCGCATCAACCCCAGCGCGCAGGCCGGCAGCCGCAGCGTGCTGGCCTACCTCGCCATCGAAAACACGCCCGGCATCGGTGAAAGCACTGCCCTGCCCCTGCGCCAGGGCCTGTTCGCGCAGGGCACGCTGGGCACGTTACGCGCGCACATGTTGGCAGTGCCCGTCAGCGCGGTGCGCACCGACAAGCCGGCGCCCTATGTGCAGGCCATTGAAAACGACCAGGTGGTGCACCGGGCGGTGGAGCCGGGCGCGCGCGGAACGTCTGGCAACGAAGCGGTCGTGGCCGTCAAAGGCCTGGCGGAAAACACGCTGGTGATCCGGGGTGAAATCCCGACCTTGCGTGAAGGCACCCGGGTCCGGTTCACGCAGATGCCAGGCACACAGGCCGGCGCCGCGGCGAATCCCGCCGGCAATGCGCCAGCAGTGACGCCAGCCTCCGCCAAGCCGGCCCCCTGAGCAACGCAAGCCATGTGGTTCACGCAGGTCAGCCTCAAGAATCCCGTGTTTGCCACCATGGTCATGCTGGCCATCGTCGTGCTGGGGCTTTTCTCGTACCAGCGCATGCAGGTGGACCAGTTCCCCAACATCGACTTCCCGGTGGTGGTCGTCACGGCGGACTACCCCGGCGCTTCACCCGAGATTGTGGAAAGCGAAGTCACCAAGAAAATTGAAGAAGGCGTCAACTCGATCGCCGGCATCAATGCCCTGACCTCGCGCAGTTTCGAAGGCCAGGCCATCGTCATCATCGAGTTCCAGCTGTATGTGGACGGACGCAAGGCGGCCGAAGATGTGCGCGAAAAAATAGCGGCGATCCGGCCCAGCTTTCGCGATGAGGTGAAGGAGCCGCGCGTGCTGCGCTTCGACCCGGCCAGCCGCGCAATCTGGTCGATCGCCGTTTTACCGGCCGCACCCAAAGCAACAGGGGAACGCGGCAGCGCAACGCCAAAGGCACCCGAAGCGACAGGCGCGGGGGCCAGCATGAATGCGGTGGACCTGACCAACTGGGCCGACCAGGTGCTGAAAAAACGCCTGGAAAACGTGCGCGGCGCGGGCTCGGTCACGCTGGTGGGTGGCACCAAACGCGAGATCAATGTCTACCTGAACCCGCAGGCCATGGAGTCGCTGGGCGTCACCGCCGACCAGGTGGTCAACGCGGTGCGCAGCGAAAACCAGGATTTGCCGGTCGGCGCCATCCGCTCGCTGGCGCAGGAGCGCGTGGTCAAGATCGACGCCCGCATGAAGCGGCCCGAAGACTTTGGCAACATCATCGTGGTGCGCAAAGGCGGCGCACCGGTCACCGTGGGCCAGGTCGCGCGCATTGCCGACGGTGCGCAGGAGCTCGACAGCCTGGCGCTCTACAACGGCCAGCGCACCCTGCTGCTGACCGTGCAAAAAGCCCAGGATGAAAACACCATTGCCGTGGTTGACGGGCTGAACAAGGCCATCCGGGAGATGCAGCCGCTGCTGCCGCCCGGCGCCCGGCTGGAGCTGATCACCGACGGCTCGCGGCCGATTCGCGTGGCGGTGGAAAACGTGCGCCGCACGCTGACCGAAGGCGCCCTGCTCACGGTACTGATCGTGTTCCTGTTCCTCAACTCCTGGCGCTCCACGGTGATCACCGGGCTGACGCTGCCAATTTCCATCATCGGCACCTTCCTCTTCATGAACATGTTCGGCTTCACCATCAACATGATCACGCTGATGGCGCTGTCGCTCTGCGTGGGCCTGCTGATCGATGACGCGATCGTGGTGCGCGAAAACATTGTGCGGCACGTGCAGATGGGCAAGGCGCCCTACCATGCCGCGATGGATGGCACGCAGGAGATTGGCCTCGCCGTGCTGGCCACCACGTTTTCCATCGTCGCGGTGTTCCTGCCCATCGGTTTCATGGGCGGCATCATCGGCAAGTTCTTCCACGAGTTCGGCGTCACCATTGTCGCGGCCGTACTGATCTCGATGTTCGTCAGCTTCACGCTGGACCCGATGCTCTCCAGCATCTGGCACGACCCGTCGATCGAGGCGCATGGCCGGCACCGCGCGCCGGTCACCTGGTATGACAAGACCATTGGCCGCGTGACCGGCTGGTTCGACCATGCCACCGATTCGCTGAGCAACAGCTACCAGGCGATCCTGCGCTGGTCGCTGCTGCACAAGCTGGCCACGCTGGCGCTGGCCGTGGTGATTTTCATTGTTAGCCTGGTCATGGTGCCGCTGCTGGGCACGGAGTTTGTGCCCAAGGCCGACTTTTCAGAGACCTCGCTCAACTTCTACACCCCGGTGGGCTCATCGCTGGAAGCCACCGAAGCGAAAGCCCGGCAGGTGGAAGCCATCGTCCGCGAATTTCCCGAGGTGAACTACACGCTGGCCACCCTCAACACCGGCAACGCGCAGGGCAAGATGTACGCCAGCGTGTATGTGCGGCTGGTCGACCGCAAGGCACGCAGCCGCAATGCCGACCAGATGTCGGGCGTGCTGCGCGAACGCCTCAGGCAGGTGCCCGGCATCACCGTGACCCACGTCGGTCTGCTCGACGCCGTGGGCGGCAACAAGCAGGTCGAGTTTTCGTTGCAGGGCCCCGACCTGAAGGAGCTGGAGCGCCTGAGCCGCCTCGTCACCGACAAAGTCCGCGGCATCCCCGGCCTGGTCGACCTGGACTCCAGCGTCAAGGCCGACAAGCCGGTGATTGAAGTGGATGTGCGGCGCGATGCCGCCTCCGACCTGGGGCTGTCGGTGTCGCAGATTGCCGCTTCGCTGCGCACCCTGGTGGCCGGCCAGACCGTCGGCAACTGGCGCGCACCCGACGACCAGACTTATGACGTCAACGTGCGCCTGGCGCCCGATGCGCGCAATGCGCCGCAGGACCTGGAGCGCCTGCCTTTCACGAGCAGCACCATCGGCAGCAACCCAGACGGCTCCGCGCGCATCGTGCGGCTCAGCCAGGTGGCCAGCGTGAAAGAGTCCACCGGCCCCAACCAGATCAACCGGCGCGACCTGACCCGGGAAGTCGCCATCAACGCCAACGTCTACAACCGCTCGGCCGGCGAGGTGTCCAACGACATCAAGGCCGTGCTGGACGGCATCGATCTTCCGCCGGGCTACCGCTACCAGTTCAGCGGTTCCACCAAGAACATGGCCGAGTCATTTGGCTATGCCGTGTCGGCGCTGGTGATGGCGATTGTGTTTATCTACATGATCCTGGCCAGCCAGTTCAAGAGCTTCCTGCAGCCGCTGGCCCTGATGACCTCGCTGCCGCTCACGCTGATCGGCGTGGTGCTGGCCCTGCTGCTGTTTGGCTCCACGCTGTCGATGTTCTCCGTCATTGGCGTGGTGATGCTGATGGGCCTGGTCACCAAAAACGCCATTCTGCTGGTCGACTTCGCCATTCGCATGCGCCAGCCGGGGACCGACGCAGACGGCCGCCAGGTGCCCGGCCTGGACCGCAGCGAGGCCCTGCTGGAGGCGGCCCGGGTGCGGCTGCGCCCCATCCTGATGACCACGCTGGCCATGATCTTCGGCATGATGCCGCTGGCCTTTGCCCTGACCGAAGGCTCGGAGCAACGCGCACCCATGGGCCAGGCGGTGATCGGCGGCGTGATCACCTCCTCCCTGCTCACCCTGGTGGTGGTGCCCGTGACCTACTGCTACCTGGACGACCTGGGCCAGTGGTTCAAGCGCAAATTCCGGCGAAAAGCACACGCGGCCGCCCCGGCTGAAGCGGCTTCCGCCGGCCCGGCTTCCGTCTCCAGCCCCGGCTAAAATCAAGGGTTTATCTCGTGCACTCCCCTTCCTTTCTTACCCCGCCAACCCACAGGTCCCCCATGAACTACGAACAAGCCCGATTCAACATGATTGAGCAGCAAATCCGCCCCTGGGAAGTGCTGGACAGCCAGGTCCTTTCACTGCTCGCCGTGGTCAAGCGCGAAGACTTCGTACCGGCCGCCTACCGGGCGCTGGCGTTTATGGACATGGAAATTCCGCTGACCGCCGAAGCGGCGCACCACAAAAACCCCGGCCAGTGCATGCTGGCGCCCAAGGTCGAAGCCCGCATCCTGCAGGACGTGGCCGTGCAGAAACATGAGAAGGTGCTCGAGATCGGCGCCGGTTCCGGTTACATGGCGGCGCTGCTGGCGCACCGTGCCCAGCAGGTGATCACGCTGGAGATCGACCCCACGCTGGCCCAGATGGCACGGAGCAACCTGCAAAAAGCCGGCCTCTACAACGCCGAAGTGCGTACCGGCGACGGCGCTGCCAATCTTGCGCAGGCCGTGTCCAGCAACGACCCGCTGCACGGACCGTTTGACGTGATTGTGCTCAGCGGTTCCGTCGCCGAGGTGCCCGCTTCGCTGCTGTCGCTGCTCAAGGTCGGCGGACGCCTGAGCGCCATCGTGGGTTTTGAGCCCGTGATGCGCGCCACCCTGGTCACGCGTGTCGCCGAAGAAGCCTGGCGCACCACCCATACCTGGGAC
Organism: Polaromonas sp. JS666; assembly: GCF_000013865.1. NCBI lineage: Bacteria > Pseudomonadati > Pseudomonadota > Betaproteobacteria > Burkholderiales > Comamonadaceae > Polaromonas > Polaromonas sp. JS666. Next base: position 1,718,017 of record NC_007948.1, on the reverse strand, counting down.
ACGGTGGCGCCGCGGTTGCTGAACTTTCCCGAGCCTTCGAAATTCAACTTCTGACAAGCGGCTTGAACTTTTTTTGCCACCACCTGCCAACCAGCAACCAAGGGCACCGCAATGATTTCCCAACTGAATCCTTCTGACTTCGCCGCCTGGCGTGACAGCGCACAGGCTGCCACACCCGGCGCCCCGCCAGTGGTGCTCGACGTGCGCGAGCCCTGGGAGCTGCAGACGGCGTCAGTCAGGGAGGACGGCTTCCGGCTGGTCCGCATCCCGATGCGCGAGATCCCGGCGCGACTGGCCGAATTGCAGGAAGCCGGCGGCACCGACCAGCCGATTGCCTGCCTGTGCCATCACGGCATGCGCAGCCTGCAGGTGGCCAACTACCTGGCGCAAAGCGGCTTTACCGAGGTCGTCAACCTGCAGGGCGGCATTGACGCCTGGTCCCAGCAGGTCGATCCTTCCGTGCCGCTTTACTGATGCACGGCTGATGCCCCGCTGAGCCGATTGCCCGCCTTCTACCTTTGCCTTCCATTTGCCGATTCATCACTTCTTCAGGACCCTTATGACCACGCCCAAGAAACTTCAGGCGCCAGCGGTGCCTCCTGTGATAGCGCCCCTGTCGATGGCGATTGCCCTGGCGCTGATGGCTGTTGCCCAGCAGGCACAGGCCCAGAGTCTGGTGGAACTGTATGAATCGGCCCGTGCATTTGACGCAAGCTACCAGTCGGCCCGGCTGCAATACGACGCCAACCTGGCCAGGGCCGAACAGGCCAAGGCCGGCATCCTGCCAACGGCGGGCCTGGCCGCGGGAGCCTCCCGCACCGGCTTCGAAAACACCAACCCGGTGGTCGACCGCAGCTTCAACACGCAAAACGCCACGCTGACGGCCACGCAGCCGCTGTACCGGCCCCAGAACTGGGCCACCTACGAGCAGGGCGCCCGGCAGGTAGACCAGGCAAAGGCACAGCTTGAGACCGCCGAACAGGACCTGATCGTGCGCACCAGCCAGGCTTACTTTGATGTGCTGGCCGCGCAGGACACGCTGGCCTTTGTGCAGGCACAAAAGGCCGCGGTGGCCGAGCAGCTGGCCTCGGCCAAGCGCAACTTCGAGGTGGGCACCTCCACCATCACCGACACCCGCGAAGCGCAGGCCCGCTACGACCTGGTGATTGCCCAGGAGATCGCCGCCGAGAACGACCTGCGCGTCAAGAAAATCGCGCTGGACCAGCTCGTCGGCAAAACCGAATCACAGCCCAAGGGCCTGCTGGCTCCGGTGAATTTGCCGCCGGTGGTGCCGGCAGATGTCAATACCTGGGTGCAGCAGTCCGAAGCGGTGCACCCCGGCATTCGCCTGGCGCAAAGCGGGCTGGACATTGCCGAACTCGAAGTCAAAAAAGCCGAAGCCGGCCACAAGCCCACGCTAGACGCCACCGCCAGCTACAACGTCACGCGCAACCCCTCAGGCACCACGCAAACCGCCCTGTCCACACGTACCAACACCAGCACTGTCGGCCTGCTGCTCAATGTCCCGCTGTTTGCCGGCTTTGCCACGCAAAACCGCGTGAAGGAAACGCTCGCGCTGAAAGACAAGGCACGCAGCGACCTCGATGGCGCACGGCGCACCGTGGCCCAGAGCACGCGCACCGCCTACTTTGGCGTGCTGTCCGGCCAGGGGCAGGTCAAGGCCCTGGAGGCGGCCGAGCTGTCCAGCCAGAGCGCGCTGGACGCCAACAAGCTGGGCTACCAGGTGGGCGTGCGCATCAACATCGACGTGCTCAATGCGCAAAGCCAGCTGTTCCAGACCAAGCGCGACCTGGCCCAGGCGCGCTACAACGTGCTGCTGGGCGGCCTGCGCCTGCGGCAAGCCAACGGCACCTTGACGCCAGAGGACTTGCGGCAGATCAACGGGCTGCTGGTCAAATAGCCAACGGCAAATAGCAAGTAGCAAGTAGCAAGTACCAAGTACCAAGTGCCCAACAAACAAGGCAAGGGCCGATAAGGCCACGTACGTTACTTCCCTTTGTTCTCGACGGGCACTGCGTCCAGCGGCGATACAAAGGCAATGAAGAGGATGCAGGCGCTGGTGCTTGCGCAGAAGCCCTTGTGCGGTACTTTGGGGGGGCCGTAGGCGTAAGTCCCGGGCTTGAGAACGGCTGTTTTCTGGCCGTCATAGGTGACATGAAGCTCACCTGCCACGAGGATCATGCGCTCCGCCGACGTGTGCCAATGGAGCGGAATGGTCGACTTGGCAGGCACCTTGAAGAAGAGATCCGCGTTCTCTTTCGCAGGATCACCATGAAGAACGGCGATCGCGCATCCTTTGGGCAAGAACGGCGGGCAAGGGCTCCACTTGAGCTGCGCATCACGGGCCGTCCGTGTCAGCGCCTGCTCCTGGGCAGGCGCCTGGGCAAGCGCGAATGAGCCGACAAGGCCCAGGACGAACAACAGAGCCAGCTGCAATGAGCGGCCGATGAGGGTTCGGGTACGCATAGGTCAGTTCTCCTTTTGGTTGAAACCGGCAGTGGTGAAGAGCCGAGTCTAGGTGCGATGTGCCGGGCATCCCATCCTCCAATTGGAGGATAACCCCGCCGTGGGTTTCGTTGGTGAATACCTGAGCGTCAGAGCCTCCTCCGGCCGCCCACTGCCCCTCCGACTGCCCCTGATTACCTATGATTCCCTCTCACCCCTGTGCTGGTCGTCATCGCCTTTCATCACTATTTATCGCCCTTCATCGTCCTTGACTTGGCCCACCACGCGGCGGCAAGAGAAAAATGATTCTCCGCCGCGTGGTGGATCAAGTCAGGTTCGATGACGGCTGGCACACGGGTCGGGTCAGAGGGAGTCAGAGGGAGTCAGAGGGAGTCAGAGGGAGTCAGAGGGAGGATATGGTCACACAACCTGACGTTCAAGGCATTGCCCAGTTCAGTGGTCTCCTCTAATTGGGGGATGGATTGCTTGACAAATCGCTCCTAGACTCGGCTAATCATGACTGCCGGGCTTCATGAGATTTTTATACCTGCGCGTATGGGTCCAGCGCCTGCTTCAAACATCGCCGCGCGGTAGATGAACGCTATTCGTTAGGCGTCAACAACATGCGCCTTACGCCCACGCCATTTCAGGCTTGGCAGTAACAGTTGTACAACTGCAGTTCACGCATTGGCAAACGACAGGAGAGGCAAATGACAAACTATCAAGTTCTGTTGCTCGCTGCACTGGCGTGCGCGGGGTCGGCTGTGAACGCCGAAGTTATACAAATGAAGTGCGAGTTTTGGCACAAGCGCCTGGGCCAACTTGCGGATAACAACTACACGATCGACCTTGACGCAAAAAACTGCAATGCTCACCCCTGCAAGATCTCGGAAACGGAGCTCAAGTGGAGCGAAGAAGGCGGCCGTATGGACATAACGATAAATCGTGTCACGGGTGAGGGCACTCTGCTTGTGTTCTCAGAAGAGACTGCTCTCTACAAGGGATGCAGTTCTGCGAAGCCAAAGACCTGATCTGGTCCAAGGCGAAAGCCAAGCACGCCAAGCTGGTCGCGCTCCGGAAAGGCACGCAATGCCCTTAAGGCGAATGGCACTTACATAAGCTGCATGACGTTGAAGTCACGTGCGTAAGCACGTGAATTTGAATGCAAAAGGAGGTGGCTGACCCGTGGATTGATAGGATGGTTGTTACTACGCACCCAAACCATCTTTCCGAAGGCCAACCACCATGGATCGTAACGCCCGAAACGCTTTTCATCAACGTCAAGTCCGTATCAAACGCCAGACCAAGGCGACGCATGCGGTGGAGTTCTTCAACGTACTGACGAGTCCTGAGTTGCTGGAGACGACCGAGGCGCTGCTGCCCGAGCACCGCGAGCGGCTGTATCCGCCCACGGTTGCACTGTCGATGTTCATGCGCCAGGTGCTGGAGGCTGATGGCTCGTGCCAGAAGGCGGTCAATGGCTGGGCCGCGCAACGCGCGGCCGATGGTTTGAGGCCATGCAGCGTTCGTACCGGCGGGTACTGCCGGGCTCGCCAGCGCCTGCCGCTGGAGATGGTCGGTACGCTGACACGCGAAACAGGCCGCTTGCTCCACGAGAAGGCGCTGGCGCAATGGCTATGGCGTGGGCGCGCGGTCAAGCTGGTGGACGGCACCGGCATCTCGATGCCCGATACTCCCGAGAACCAGGAACGTTATCCCCAGCCCCGCACCCAGGCGCCTGGAGTAGGCTTTCCGCTGGCGCGACTGGTCATGGTGATTTGTCTGGCAACCGGCGCGGCGCTGGATATGGCGGTAGGGCCACACAGCGGCAAGGGCAGCGGCGAACTCGGGCTTGTGCGCCGTCTGCTCGCAGGCTTCTGCCCAGGTGATGTGATGCTTGCCGATGCCCTGTACTGCAACTATTTCTTGATCGCCTCCCTGATGGCCGCAGGCGTGGATGTGTTGTTCGAGCAAAACGGATCGCGCATCACCGACTTTCGCCGTGGTCAGTCGCTGGGACCACGCGATCACATCGTGCGCTGGCCTAAACCGCCCCGCCCAGAGTGGATGACGCCTGAGCAGTACACGGGCTTTCCCGATGAGCTAACGGTGCGCGAAGTCAAAGTAGCTCACCAGGTATTGGTCACCACACTGCTTGACCATCGCAAGGTCAGCAAGAACGATCTCTCGGCGCTGTACGCGCGTCGCTGGAACGTCGAACTCGATCTGCGCAACCTCAAGACCACCACGGGCATGGATGTGCTGAGCTGCCAGACGCCGCAGATGAACGAAAAACAGCTATGGGTTCATCTGCTGGCCTACAACGTGATTCGGTTGCTCATGGCGCAGGCCGCCCGCAATGTCGGCATAGACCCGCGTGAGCTGAGCTTCAAGCACACCGTACAACTGTGGACCGAGTGGGTCTCGCGCGGTCTGTCGGCCACGAAGGAAGGCGGGCGGCTGTTCACATTGATCGCCCAGTGCAGGGTGGGCAATCGATCCGCACGCATGGAGCCGCGAATGCGAAAGCGACGACCCAAACCCTACCCGTGGCTAAAGGTCCCGCGTGCGTATGCTCGCCGGAAAATCAAGATACATGGTCACGACTGGGAGCCAAAGTAAGTGCCATTCCCCTTAAGGCCACGTAGCATTACAAACGGGGACCATCCCACGACTTCGCTCAACAACGAGCCGGGCATCGCCGTGACACAGGCTTCGCATGTACGCAAACGAAGAACGTCAACAACCATGGAGAGCCCTATGAACGCAATTAAGTCTTTGTCACGTATCACGGTCGCGGCATCAATGACGCTGGCTGCAGCGGCAGTCCATGCCGACGCCGTCACCGATTGGAATGTCAAGGCCAATGACATCATCGTGGCCGGAAGAGTGGGGCCGCCACCGGCCAACCGTGCGTTGGCAATCGCAAATGTTGCGGTGTTCGACGCGGTCAATGCGATCACCGGACGCTATGCGGCGTCCGGCCGGGTGGTGCTAGACGCAGCGCCGGCTGCATCGGTCGAAGCCGCGGTCGCGGCGGCCATGCGCGGCACCTTGGGTAAGCTGCTGGTGCCGCAGCAGGCCGAGATCGACGCGGCCTATCAAGCGGCGCTGGCAACGGTGCCCGATGGAGCTGCGCGGAGCGCCGGCATCGCCGTTGGAGAGAAGGCGGCTGCTGCGATCCTGGCATTGCGTGGCGGCGACGGCGCAACGGCACCAGACAGCTACGTGCCGTTCAGCATGCCTGGTGTCTATGTGCCGACGGCTTCGCCCGCGGTCCCGCATTGGGGCAAGCGAAAGCCCTGGGTCTTGGCCTCGGGCGACCAACTCAGGCCTGGCGCGCCGCCTGCACTGTCCAGCGAGGTCTGGGCTCGCGACTACAACGAGATCAAGGCCTTGGGCGGCAAGACCAGCACCCAGCGCAGCGCAGCGCAGACCGAGATCGCGCGCTTCTGGGAAACCACCCAGCCGGTGATCTATTACCCGCTGGCACGCGCCGTGGCCTTGCAGCCCGGCCGCGATGTGACGCAAAACGCCAGGCTGCTGGCCGCAGTGGGCATGGCCATGGACGATGCCCTGGTCGCGATCTTCGATGCCAAGTACACCTACAACTTCTGGCGCCCCGTGACTGCGATCCGCAACGGCGACAAGGATGGCAACGACGCTACCGAACGTGACCCGATGTGGGCGCCCTTCATCGACACGCCGATGCACCCGGAGTACCCCTGCGCGCATTGCGTTATCAGTGCGTCACTCGGTGCGGTGCTGCAAGCCGAGATTGGCAACGGGCCGATGCCCCGGCTCGCCACCACCAGCCCTACCGCACCGGGTGTGACGCGATCGTGGACCAGCATCGCCGAATTCACGCAGGAGGTGGCCAATGCACGCATCTACGACGGCGTGCACTTCCGCAATTCGACCGAGGTCGGTACAGCGCTGGGCCGCAAGGTTGGCGAAATGGTGGCGGCGAAAGCCCTGCGGTAGCAGCCAGCGCGGTGAATTGCGCTGCGATTGCTCATCAAGTCCGAGGCCCCTCGAACATCACGTTCGGCCGCGCTCTCCACGAACCGGGGCCTGACCTTGGCATCGAGCGGGCAGCCACGGCAAGCCAGCGGCAGTTTGACACCAGAGGACCTGCGGGCAGATCAACGGGCTGCTGGTCAAATAACAAACGGGGGAAGACCGCCTGGCGCCCTTTGCGGTCATAGACGCTCGCGGAAAGCAGCCTTTCGATTTCAATTCAATGCTTGACATAAGCGGCGGTCGATGGCGAGTGAAGCCTGCCGTCGAGGGGAAGTCCCTCTAATGGGTCAGGCCTTTGCTGCAACCAAACTCCCTAACGAAGCGTCATTGGCACGACCTCTCCATTCGAAGTACGCCTGTAGTAGAAAACGTCGCCCTTTCGACGAAGCTCGCTGCAGCCCGGGCCCGTCTTTTGCATTTCGGTGCACCAGTTGTTCACGTCAATTCGCCATTTTCCGCTATCGCGATAGCCACGACTGGTATCCAGGAATACATAGCCATCTGCCTTGAAATCAAGGCGCCAGGTGGTGCCATCAGACGGTTTTACCGTGTATGTCTTTCCGGCGAGTTGTTCCCTGATGACGTCACCGTTGAGAGCCACAGCGCCCTCCGGATACTCCGTAGGTAGCGCGGTTTGCGCACTGACAATCGTTGCGGACAGCAACGCAGAGACAAGGCAGAGCTTCATGTTTCGTTTCCTCCTTCTTGGGTGACTCCCTGAGTACTATTGTTCAAGGTCTAAGGTAATTTAAACCGCAAAACCTTCGGATTAATCTGGAAGACGCGATGGAATCTGACTATCGAATTCCTTTGAGAGCCGCATATCGATTGCCATTGCGAATTTTTCACTGTTTATGCGCGCAGGTATAAAAATCTCATGAAGCCCGGCAGTCGTGATTAGCCGAGTCTAGGAGCGATTTGTCAAGCAATCCACCCCCCAATTAGAGGAGACCACTGAACTGGGCAATGCCTTGAACGTCAGGTTGTGTGACCATATCCTCCCTCTGACTAGCTCTGACCTGTGTGCTGGCCACCTTCGAACTTGACTTGGCCCACCCCGCGGCGGAAAATCATTTTTCCTTGCCGCCGCGAGCCAAGACGACAAGTCCCTGTTCATGTGGCTCCCATGGAGGTTCGTATGAGCTATCACCTGGAAGGTCGTCTGCTCGAGGTTTGCAACTGCAACGTCCTGTGCCCCTGCTGGATCGGTGAGGATCCGGACAACGGCACCTGCGACACCATCGTCGCGTGGCGCATTGACAAGGGAACGGTCGACGGCGTCGATGTGGGCGGCAACACCATTGCAGCCGTGGCCCATGTGCCCGGCAATATCCTGGAAGGCAACTGGAGAGCCGCGATCTTTGTCGACGACAAGGCTTCCAAGGAACAGGAAGAGGCACTGCTCAAGGTCTACACCGGCCAGGCCGGCGGCCCGGTGGCCGATCTTGCCAAGCTCATCGGCGAGGTGGTGTCGGTGGAACGGGCGCCAATCCGCTTCACCGTCGAGGAGGGCAAGGGCATACTCGAGATCGGCAAGAACTACTTCGCTGAACTTGAGCCATACCGTGGTGCGATGGGTGGGCTGACCACGCTATCCGACACCGTGTTCTCGACGGTGCCGGGGGCGCCGGTGTTTGTCGGCAAGGCCCCGACCTACCGATCCAAAAACGCCGCGCTCGGCATTGACCTCGACATCAAGAACCACAACGCCCTGCAGAGCACCTTCGTCTTCGATGCATGAGCCATCGGCCGCTCCCAAGGCGACAACGAAGTTGCGGCGAAGACTCACAATTGCGCGAAGCGCTTGTTACGTCGTAGCCAATACAACAGCGCGTAGCGCGGAGGTTTCCCAATGAACCCGACGGCAGGCCCGGCGCCGCCAATCCTCTCGCGCCACCATCGCGTGTTCCTGCCCGTGCTGGCCGCGCTGATTGCGCTCGCGTGGATGGCGCTGTGGGCGTGGGCGCGCAGCCCGTACGGGCGCTATCTGGAGCACGCTGACTGGACAGCCTCCGGCCCGGCGGCGTTTCTGTGCCGCATCGTGCCCGCTGGCGATGTGGTCGTGCCCATGGTGCTGTACGCCGCCTCGTGGATCCTCATGACGACAGCCATGATGCTGCCCACCACCCTGCCCCTGTTCAGCACCTTCGACCGGTTGACGGCCGAGCGCCCGGACCATGGGCGCCTGCTGCTGCTGCTCGGCCTGGGCTACATGGCGGTGTGGGGCGCATTCGGGCTGCTGGCGCATGCGCTGCACAGCGCGGTGCTGTCCCTGCTCGCCAGCGTACCCACGCTGGCGTGGCACGGCTGGCTGATTGGCGCAGCAACGATTGCGCTGGCCGGCGCCTTTCAGTTCAGCAAGCTGAAGTACCGGTGCCTTGAAAAGTGCCGCACGCCCTTGAGCTTCGTGATCGAGCACTGGCGTGGGCATGCGCAGGCGCGGCAGGCGTTTGCGCTAGGTGCGCACCACGGCCTGTTCTGTGTCGGCTGCTGCTGGGCACTGATGCTGCTGATGTTCGCGGTCGGCACTGGCAGCCTCGGCTGGATGCTCGTTCTTGCCGCCGTGATGGCAATCGAAAAAAACGTTTCCTGGGGCCGACGCCTCAGCACGCCGCTTGGTGTGGCGCTGCTGTCGTGGGCCGCCGTGCTGGTGGCAACCCACGCCTGAAAGAAACACCGGGTGGCCCGTGTGTTGCAGTGCGTTCTACGCAACGCTCACGCCGATGAAGTAAAGCCCCCCGGTCGGGTTAGGCCGCACCTGGATTCGGTGTTCCGGGCCCGTGGACCCGGTTCAACTTTCGTTGTGCGCTACGTTTACACGCCGGCGTGTGCCTGAGGCAATGTCATAGGTATTGAAGCTGTTCATCGTTCGGCCGTAAAGATGCAGGCTCACGGCGCGGGGCCTCTCCGGTGGAACGCCCGTGACGTGGATGTGGTCGGGGTTTGGCACAAAGCTCGTGACTGCGCCGCGCCCCAAGAGGATGACGCCGCCCCGTACGAGATGAATGCCTTCATCGGCCCCGCTGTCTGGTGACAGGCGCACGTAGTCGCGCTCCTCCAGCACGCCCTCCAATACGCCGACTACACCCCAGCTGCCATGGTCGTGTACCGGTGTCCATTGCCCCGGCGACCAAACCAGGGTGTAGAGCGAGAGGCTTGCATCCGGTGCGTCGTAGACGAGATTGCGAGCGTAGTGGTTCGGGTCGCTTCGATAGTGCTGCGGTTCAAGAAACGTCGTTGCCCGTTCGATGAGTTCGAGCATCAGTGGGGCGAGCGCCAGCACGCAGTCGGCAGGCTCGGGGAGATCGCGCGCATGCGCCATGGCTTTTGAGACGAAAGATTCGAGAGCAGACGAGGCCATGTTTAGTCCTTGCCACGAGTGTGTGAGGGTGTTTGTGATGCCTGACGAAGCGTTCTACGTTCTACGCAGGGCTCACGTCAATGAAATAAAGCCCCCAAGGGCACAGGGCAAACCGTTCCTTGACGGGCTTGTCCTTGAACGCGGCAAGCGTGTCGGCATCATAAACAGCCCACTGCGGCCCCAACCCACCCAGCGCCAAGGGCTTGCCATCCATGTGGGTGGCCACCATCATCCGGTACGTTTTCGCGTCAGCCAGAGTGATATTCACGTTGTAGCCGTCGACCGCCCGCAAGCCAAGGCGCAGCGCAGCATCAGTCTTGACTCCCGCTGCATTCAGCACGGTGGTCAACAAGGGGCCCGTCAAGGTGTGCACCTTGTTGTCGTACTCCAGCGTGGGCTTGATGGTGATGCTCGGCAGACGCTGAAGCGCCGCGGTATCCAGCGTAAACGCCTCGGAGAACTTGACGCCATGCTTAGCCATCATCTGGTCCAGCGCCGCATCCAGCGGGCCACGGTTGCCCTTTTTGATGGCCCCAGCCACCGTGAGCAGTGCAGGACCACTTGTTGCTGTTTTGGCCAGGGCAGGTGCCGAGGTTGCCGGCAGTATGCCGGCCGCAGCGGCCACAGCGAGGAAATTGCGTTTGTTCATACGGGGCTCTCCGGATTTTGAAAGTTGCATGGAGTGGAAGTCGGACTAACGCGGCTAATACTATCTTGAATCAATGCAGGCAATTAAAGCAGTTGAAGCAATTGAAGCTATGGAGCTTGATGATTCATCACTCAGGGTTTCGACTGATGTGACGTAACGTCCGCCTCGACAAGCGCCGCCAGTTTCGCGAGTGACATCCGCCAGCCAACCTCGTTGTCTGCGGCCGGCAGGCCGGGCGATAGCCCGTCGTGCACGGCGAAGACATCAGTGCCGTCGTCCGCATCAGCGAGCGAGATCGTGATCGTCATCTCACCGCGCAGCGCGGGATCCGCCGTCTCGAACTCAAGCACTTCAACAACCTGCTCGTTCGCCACCAGCTTCACAAAGCGGCCGTGGTACGTGTCGGTGTGCGCGGTCGTCTTGCCGGCCCCGGTCGGTGCGTCGTACGTGAGCGAGATCCGGAACGCACCCCCTTCGCGGGCGTCAAACGCATGCACGTGGCTGCTCATGCCAGCCGGCACCATCCACGTCGCGACCGCATGCGCATCAAGAAGCGCGCGATAGACGATCGCGCGGGGCGCGTTGATGTGGTGGCTGATGGGGGTCGAGCTCATGCGGGAACATTAGCACGTGCAGCGAGATGGGCAACACGTGCCGCTTGTAACGATTGGCGCAGCGGTGACGCGGATTCCATGTCGGCACGGACCTCCACAGAGTCCACTTTAGATGCCGGATATACGACTGCAGGCGCATCCCCAACAGCCAATCTATCGGTCAGTTTCTTGCCGTTGAGGGGGAGTCCATATAGGACCTGTTAGGCAGCAGCATCTTGCGCTTCGCTGTGTTCTCGATCGGGTTGTGCAGCCAGCTGACTCTCCACCAAGCGCCGGACGCTGGCACTCCGAGCCAAGGCCACCGCCCAAACCTTGGCCGCAGATGCCCATTCGGCTCGGCCCACGCCCTCCAGAATGCGAAGGAGGAGAAGCACGTCTTCGCAGTAGATATTCACGAACGTTTCCCGCTGGATCCTTGCAGTTGCTCGCGGCAATGCCCTTAGCCCCAGGTTCTCGTTCAGTTGCTCACTCGCACCAAGGAGATACTGCTCTGGATCGCGCACTATCTGCATCGCCAAATCGCAATCGCCCGCCTCGACGATGCAAGGTAGCGCTATGTCTGCACATTCTGAAGCGCGCACGGGCTCCTTCGTCTGCAAAGCCACAAAGAGTTCGTATGTGCTCTTGGTCCGACCAAGTTCAAGATCGATCGCCGTCGCATCGTTGAAAAGATCGCGCGAGTCACCTTCGCCGCGCAGAAGCTCACTTGCCGTTTCATCCCTCACGGCTTGCAGGACCTCGCCGGCTCGGGGAAATACTCCAATAAGCTCCCTCCAGTAGGCGAGCGCGAAGGAGAGCCTGACGCCGTAGTACGCCGCGTCGTGTTCTAGCGCATTGCGATGGAACCACAAGAAGTCCGCAAGTGCCTCTTCGTACCGACCGTGTCGAGTGTGCTCTCGAGCTCGCTGGAGGACGTGTCCTGGGTCCATCAGCTGCCTAACGAGGCTGTATTTTTAGTCCGCATTCACTCTGAACAGGGAAAATCGAGAGTGCCTTTACCATTCCCGAGGTTCCGATCGCGCCGTATGCGCGATTCTGAGAGGTCAGTTTTCTCATTGAAGAATTCATTTCAAGTTTCTGGACTAAAAATACAGCCTCAACGTTGAAGATGACCGGACCGCAACGCCAGCCGCGAAGCGGCCTTCTGCTGTTGTGGGTCCGTGTCGATCGACCAGTTATACGGGCTATTTGCCATAGCGCTCAATCAATACTAGCGTAGACCCTTCGACTTCTTTAGCGAAGCTCCGAAGACCGCCAGGGTCCGGCTTTTCCACAGTAGGCGCAAGCTTCGGAATCACCGGTGGGTATTGCTTTCGATACTCCGCGACGTAGCCAAGTGAGCGAGCATGGTTCCAAGCCCCGTCCCTCGGCCAAAATAGCCATGGCATTCCAGAGTTCTGAAATTCGATAGCGCTGACCACGCTGCCATCGACCTCAATCTCTTTCGCCTCGATGATCTGGGCAACGCTTCCGGCGCGCAACGCCCGAAGTTCCGACGTCAGCACAGATGCCCTGGCGGAGCTGTCCATTTTCGCGAACTCCTCAGCGCCTACCGTTACTCCGATGCGCAGGCCTGCAGCAAAGGCGACCGCGAATCCAAGCAACACACCCGTCCCGGTGAGAAGGGAACGTGTACTCATGCCGTATAACGAACAGCGTTTATCTGCCGCGAGGCGATGCATGAAAGAAGCGCTGGACTCATACGCGGCAGATAAACCTTGTTGGACTGAACCGCCCGACGAGGCGGTTGAATGTTGATCTGATGACCTATGGGGGTTTGTAAGTTCCAGGCGGCCAAGCGAATCAAATTATGACTGAGCTTTGGATGGCCGTGAGCTGTGATTTATTGCCCGAATCCATTCTGTGGCGAAGACTCCCGGACGGCAGTGGGGGCCTGACGCCGTGTCGTGACGGTTTGAGCCGACCAGCCCATCCCTCAATTGGGGGAGAACGACTACTTCTACTTCAGACGGGAAGGAGTTCGTGGCCGGCAACAGTTGGCTAGCAGCAATATGTCCGACCCGGCAGTTGACGCCGCCACCCGTTTGCTGACACTCAAATGCTACAGCAGGTCAGCTTAACAATTTTTCTTCGAAACCGATAACAACCCAGTCGCCGCGTCAACACAAGCGATTTCGCCGACGCAAACCCAGGAGCCCCCCTGTTCGCCTGAGTGTTGACAACCACGACATTCGCCATGTAACGTTCGCCTCTGTAAGCCAGTTCGGAATTGACCATCTGCGTGTTTTGATGCCGAGGTTGCTGTGCTGTCGGACGATACTATCGTTCCACTGCGCAGACCTTCATCAAGACAAGTCCGCGAATTTCGTTGCTCAAGGTGTCCCAATACCAATAGTCTGGGCGCCATCAACTTAACGGATAGGAATAAAGAAATGAAAAATCCTACACGTCGCGCCTGGCTTGGATTGGCTCGCGACCTGCTGGCGCTGGCCACCGTTTCGTTTGTTCTTATTTCGCCTGTGCAGGCGGCGGGCGGTGGCAGCGGAACTGGCGCCAAGCCTACCCTCAGCACCAAGGACTTCGACTATTACCTCACGGGTGATCCAGCCGATAGGTCACCCCGCCAGCCCAAATCGCAGATGACTGTGTTGATGGGTGGAGGGCTCGACGTTGATCAGGCCTTCAAGGACATGATTGCCAAGGCTGGAGGGAGCGCTACCAACAAGATTGATGTCGTCGTCATCCGCGCTTCAGGTACAGATGGCTACAACCCCTACTTGTCCGCCATGGAAGGCGTCGACTCGGTCGAGACCCTGGTCATCAAAACGCCAAATGGCGCTAACGATCCGAAGGTGACGAGCGTCATTCTCGGGGCAGACGTGTTGTTCATCGCCGGAGGCGACCAGTGGAACTACATCAGTCAGTGGAACGAGACCTCCGTCGAGACGATCATCAAGACAGTGCTGCTTCCGAAAAACGTGCCTATCGGCGGAACGAGCGCGGGCCTCGCCGTGTTGGGCGCTGTAGATTTTTCGGCACAGCACGGCACGATCACTTCGTCAGATGCACTCAGCGACCCGTATAACCGCAGGCTCACCCTTGACCGTACGTTCCTGGAGACCATTCCCAAACTCCAGAATACGATCGTGGATGCCCATCTGGTGAGCCGCGACCGCATGGGACGCCTGGTAACCTTTCTGGCGAGGATGATTCAAGATGGTATGCCCTGGAGTGCCGCACGGGCCATCGGTGTCGACGAGGGAACTGCCGTCGTGATTGATGGTGACATCGCCACGGTGTGTGCCAACAGCGGCGGAACTGGGGCAGCGTACTTCTTGAAACTGCCGCAAGACCCAGGCACTACCTTGATTGTCAAGCCTAAAACCCCGCTCGAAGTTTCGTCGGTACTTGTTGACAAGCTCACTCAGGCTGCTGGGGATCAATTCAACATGGTCAACTGGCTTCGCTACGGAGGTAGTACGTACTTGCTGTATGTCCAACGTGGCGTGCTGTATGGGGGGCCGGGCAATAATCCTTACTGAGCCGGCCGATTATTCAAGTGAAATGGTGCTGCAGTTCCTTTGACCTGTTAGCCATCATACGGCTGTGAGGTAGAACTCCACCTTGCTAGCCCGCTGACCCGCCACCGCCAAGAGGGCTGGATGGCCAAACGCGAATGCCTCGAATTCGGGAAGCGCTTGTAGATTGCTGCACCATCGGTTGCCTGTTTCGACCGCGCGCAGTCGCGGTGAGAGCTCATACTGCAACTGACACGTGAGTTGAAACATGGCGTCGTCGTCTTCTCCCTGCTGGGAAATGAACTGACGTGTCAGGTCGAAGTAATAGCAGGCTCCATAGTGTGGCGGCAGCGCGTCTCGTGTACCCCATTGAAAAAGCAAGGCGTCTCCGAACGAATCGTCCCCCACCAGTAAGGCGTCTGTGGCGCGAACCGTTCGGAAGAATGAAATTCCAGCCTCGAGCAGCTCTTCCGGTAGCAAAAACTCTGGGGTCTTCCCGGTGTCCGCCAGGAACTGTCGGAATGCAGATTCGGAGTGAGCTATGAGCATGAGGGCTAACGAATGAAAGGAACTTCCCCGTCCCAAGCGAGCCGCGACCGGTCAGGGTTGCAGTTTACGGCAACTGAGTGCCACGATGGAGAGGTCAAACTTTTCATCAACTCACTTGAGAGGGGAAATCATGGCGATCGTAACTGTTGGAATTGACCTCGCCGACTTAGATTGCCAGTGCGCCGGCACTGCAGGCCGCCGATGCGACCGAGGCCGCTGACCGAACATGGTTCCAGAGCGACCACTCGCGCAGATAGACAACCCAATACTCGGCGGCTTGCGAAGACGCAGGGTCTAGGCCAGCCAGACGTTCATTGCGTGGCACGTTGAGCGCCATGGTGACAACAAACGAACCCACCAGATACAGAAGACCTGATGCGAGCAGCAGGAAGGGCCGTGGCGTATTCCAGCTTAGAACTGACATGACAACGCAAGCGGCAGCCAAGAAAGCTGTGCCCAGAAAAACGCCCAAAAAGAGAGGATTGATGACAACGACATTGATGCGCTGCATGGCTGCGACTCCCTGGTCAACAGGAAGTTGTGCGAGAGCCTTCATGACGAAGGTGGAGAAGGCGAAGAAGACGCCACCAACGGTGCCAGCGCCGATGCAGACTAAGAGCATGACTGCGATGAGCATAGAAGCCTCCTGGGGCGCGCTCTATGACGCCCAACGTTTGAGATGAGAGGCGTGACCCGGCTTGTGGGGGGGTCCATATATGCCGGGTTAGACGCCACTTCTTTAGTTCTCAACGGTTACGTCCTATGGGATTCTCTCGGGAAGTCTGCTGCCCGAGTTGTTGAGCGAGCCCGATGAGAATTCCTTCGGGACCACGGATATAGCAGAGCCGATACATGTTTTCATACTGGACCACTTCGCCGACGAGCTTCGCGCCGCGCTTGCCGAGCCGGACGAGCGTATCGTCGATGTCCTCCACGGTGAACATGACGCGTAGGTAACCAAGAGCGTTCACTGGGGCGACGCGGTGATCGGCGACAACGGGCGGCGCGAGGAAGCGGGACAACTCGAGCCGGCTGTGGCCGTCCGGCGTACGCATCATGGCAATCTCGACGCGCATGCCGTGCAATCCGGTGACGCCATCTGCCCAGTCTCCTTCAACTGGGGCACGCCCCTCGAGATCGAGACCAAGTTCGGTGAAGAACTCAATGGCGGCATCAATGTCTTCCACCACGATGCCGACGTTGTCCATACGCTTAACTGTCATGATGTCTCCTTGGCGTCTAACGTCCGCAATGACGCGCACGAGCGAGCGCCATAGGCGATTGCCAAGTGTCGCTGTCGATTGCGCGGTTAGGCCCCGATGCTAGTACGAGGACAGAGCTGAAATGAGCGCCGTGTATCAACAACCGGACTAAGTCAACTAGAGCTATCGTAGCGGCACCGCGCCGTTTGCTTGGATGGCGCGGTCCCCCTCCGGACTCAAGACGAAATCGAGAAATCGCTTCACCGGGCCTGTTGGCTCCCCTTTGATAACGAATAGAAAGTCACGCGTCAGAAAGTAGCGGCCGCTCTTCACATTCTCCGCTGTGGGAGCAATACCGTTCAGGGTCAACGCCCTCACTTTTCCTGCACTCTGTTCCACTACGGTCATGCTCGTCATCCCGAGTGCGTACGGCGTCTCCGCAAGCGCTTTGGCCATGTCGCCACCGCGAGCCATCACCTTTGCCGTCTCGATCTCTTTTAGTTCCTTGAAGCAGCCAACTTTGGCCCGAATGACCTCGGGGTCCACTTCCGTAGGCGGCCGGGTGAGCACGGCCACGGAATTATCGGAGCCGCCCAAGGGTTGCCAGCTTCGAATCTTTCCGCTGTAAGCATCACATACCTGCGACTCGGTAAAGTTGGTGATGGGAACGCTGGCGTTGACCGCGAACACAATTGCCCCCTTCGCCACCTCGATGATTTTCAGGTTTCCCTTCTGCACATCCTCAGGTGTGATGCCATGGCTGGCCAGCGCGATCTGAATCTTGCCCTCGGCCAGGGCTCGGAGTCTTGCCCCCGCTCCAAGGCCCTTTCCGATCTCCACCTGAGGATCGGAAGATCGCTGTTGATAGGCCGAAGCAAGAGCCTTCGCGAGTGGGAGCATTCCACTTGAACCGTCGAGGACGATCTGTTCCGCTCCCCATGCCAACGAACTCACCAGCGCCCACAACAGTGCGATCGTGAACCGCGAAAGCTTCAAAGGTAAATGCAGCGACATGGATGATCTCCTATTGGGGCCTAACGTAAAAATGACCGGACCACCACCGTTCGCGGCGAAGCCGCCTCCTGAACTTGTGGGGGTGTCCATATACGAAGGGTTAGGCCGCGCTCGATTACAGGGGCGCCTGCACGGCCTGCTGGCGCTAGCCTATTCACTGATAACAGACGCTGCCGGACGTGGTGCCGTAATCGGGTCCGCGTGCCGATGAACGAGCTTCCAATTGCCGCGTTCTAGCCGAAACACGCTGGTCACGCGTAGAGCCACTGGAACGAGTTCTGCGCCACCGCCGACCTTAGTTCGTCCGCGTTCCACCTCGACAATGCATGCGAGATCGTCAGAGACATAGTTCGCTATGAGGTCGATGCCGGTGACCTCTCCATCGCGGTAGTGCGAGGCGGCGCCGGCTACTGTTGCATCAACCTTCTGCCGACCGTGTGCGTACGGCCCGAAGGGATTGCCCAGAGTTACGTCATCTGCATCAGAGTACAAGGCTTGGTAAAGAGTGGGGTCGCCTCTCAGTATCGCGGCTAGAGCTGCGTGGCTCTGTTCGATCGCACTGTCGAGTTCATTTGTGGTCATGCATCCGCCTCCGTTCGCTTGGTGTTGCTCGCGTTGCCCTGTAGGAAATGGTACGTGGCGTGACCTATGGGTTTCTGCACGGCCGTGTTGACTGACCTGTTGGGCCTCATGCGGAGCTCGCTTGGAGTGACGCCACAGCCTGCACTCTAACCCTTCGACCGCAATTTGAAAAGTACCTTGGGCGAGAGCCGTTCTTCAGCTATCAAGCCGAGGCGGAGACCGCGCTCCACCGCCATGTCGTCGCTAAGTCCTTGGTACATGCTCCAAAGCTCCCTCGACTGATGCTGATGGAAGTCGTGAATGGACATCAGCAGATCAGAGCTACGGATTTCGTCCTTTCGCCAACGGGCGAAGTCTTCGTCTAGTTCTTCCAGGAGGGCGTGCGCCTCGGCTTCATACACCTCTGCTGCGAGTTCACGCAACTGGCGGCGCTCTGACTTGGTGAAGTCCGCAGACATCGTTCTATGAGGCCCAACGTGAAAATGACCGGACCACCAACACTTGCGGCGAAGCCGCCTCCTGCTGTTGTGGGTCCGTGTCGATTGATATGTTATGCGGCGACACCCTGATACCCCGTGCGCTTGATGCATGCATGGACTAGTTCTTCGAGTGTCATCCCCGCGCGCGAATCCTCCCCGCACGCTTGGAGGTATGAACGCAGCCGACGGCCAAAATCGGCTACGTCAGGTGCTTCGCTCACGGGGCCAACGATCACTCTGCCGATTTCAACGGTGAAACGACCACGCGCTACACCGGTGGCCTGAAGGAAAACTACTCGTCCGGAGGAATCGTAGGCGGTATACACGCCTTCCTCGACGTCCACACCTTCGAGTGCCGTCGTGAGCGAGTTGAAGCTGTCGAATAGCGACAAGTCATTGCCATCGAAGACGAAGATTGGGAACGTCGCCTGACCGGTCATTGCGTACTCGCCGTATAACGTTGAAGCTGCCGGGCGCGCAACACAAGCCGTGAAGCGGCAACCTGATGTTGCGTGTCCCTGCCGAGCGACCAGTTATATGGCATTTCGGCCGGAGCGCGGTTGTAGGCGTTGTATTCAGTCACTTCCACCGCCTTCGGCCGTGTGATTTGATTCCCAAGCGGTGGACCTGCCCCCAGAGAGCTGGCCGCTGTGACCGTGGATGTCCCCAGGCATTTCTCGACCCGCAGAACGGCCCGACGTGCCACCACCACCTTCGTCGGCGCGGCCCCGCTCGACGTACAGCAACAGGCCTCCCGCAACGATTGCGACAAAGGAAGCGGCCGCGAGCCAGGTTGCGTACATCCAGCCCACCGGCTGAAGAACAACGCCGACAAGGAGCAGCACGATGGCGAGAATGTTGCGTGCGCTCATGCCATATAACGTGAAGATGACCGGACCACAACAACTTGCGGCGAAGCCGCCTCCTGCTGTTGTGGGTCCGTGTCGATTGACATGTTATCCGTCATTGCGCAGACGCTCCACCAATGCTTCTGCAAGTTTTCGAGGCCCGCGACGATTCTCGTCTGAACTGGAGCCCTCTTCGCATGCGGCAAGGAACAACCGCCCAACCGATTCGTCCGTGACCAACCCAAGGTGCTCGCGGAGTTCCACGCACGCCAACGCCATTTCCAAAAAGGCTTCCGCCTCCTCGTCGATCAAGTGCTTCGGCAAATCATGAAGGTTGTGCTTTGAATTTGTAAACAGAGGCGCACCAGTCTTCACAACGGCCGGGAGAACCTCGAGCAGCGACTTTCGGAGAAGCGCCTCGGAGGTGGCAAGCCGCCTCTCGCCCTCCGCAGATCGATCACGTTTCATGACGGATAACGTGTTATGGACAGCAAGCAGGTCACATGAACAACTTTTCTATGCACCACGATTGCCTCCCAACATCCACTATAAGTACTTGATTTATAACTGACTTTTCGTATCTGGTGTCGAATGTACCGTTACGAAAATCACGGCAAAGTCGCCAAAGCCGCTTATGAACAACTTCGCCTGCTAATGAACAAGACGGCGTCGTATTCTGTAACGCCTTGAATTCATTGGGGAAATTCGATGCGGCGGAGACTCAAGGGGCAATAAAAAATCCGTGAAAGCCTGCATGTTGGAATGTTCAACTGGGCTCGCGCTGCCCCGCCCCCACAACCGGCCCCAGCGGGACGCAACTCACAAGTAGGCGCGCAACGCATCCAGCGTCTTTGCAGCCGCACCCCGATTGCGGGCCGCGAACGCCAGGCCGGAATCCACGGCCGCTGCCAGCGCCGGCAGGTCGCTCACCAAAACCAACGCGGCCTGGACGGCCTCGGGCATGTCGGCTACGCGCAGGGCTGCGCCTTCGGCCTCGGCCAGCTCGGCGGCCTCGGCAAAGTTGAAGGTGTGTGGCCCCATCACCACCGGGCAGCCGCAGGCTGCGGCCTCGATTAAATTCTGGCCGCCCAGGGGCGCAAAGCTGCCACCGAGCAGGGCCACATCGCTGAGGCCGTAGTACAGCGCCATCTCGCCCAGGGAGTCGCCAAGCCAGACATCGGCCTGCCGGGCTTCGTCGCTGTCGGCGGGGCCGCCCGTCCACTGCGAGCGGCGCGACACGCGCAGGCCGTGCTGCTCCACCAGGGCCGCCACTTCGTCGAAGCGCTGCGGGTGGCGGGGAACGATCAGTGCATGGAAAGCCCTGGCGGATTCATTGGCTGCCGAACTCATGGCTGACAGCTCAACTTTTTCCTGGGTCGCAGCCTTTATCTGCTTGAGGAAATCGGCTTCTTCGCCTTCGCGCGAACTGGCGAACATCAGCACCGGCTGTGCCAGCGCCTGCCGCCATGCCCGGCCTTGCGTCTGCTGGCCGGCGCTGGGCGTGGCATCAAACTTGAGGTTGCCAAACACGCCGGTCACCGGCGCGCCAAGCTGACGAAAGCGCCGCGCGTCGTCTTCGGTCTGCGCGTACACCGCGGCTAGCGCGCCGTAGGCCGGCAAAGACAGCAGCGCGATGCGCAGCGCCTGCTGCAATGATTTGTCTGACAGGCGTCCATTGACGAGCACCAGCGGCATGGCGCGCGCGCGGGCAGCGGCCACGGTGTTGGGCCATATCTCGGTTTCCATCAGCAGGCCCAGCCGTGGCCTGAAGTGATTGAAAAAACGCGCCACGGCAGCCAGGCTGTCCCAGGGTTGCCACACCTGCACATCGCCGGGCTGCAGCAGCGCCGCACCCTCGGCGCGGCCGGTGGCCGTGCCGTGCGTGAGCAAAATTCGCAGGCCCGGGTACTGCGCGCGCAAGGCCTTGAGCAGCATGGCCGCGGTACGTGTTTCCCCGAGTGACACAGCATGCACCCACACCAGTTCGGAAGAAGTCTCGGCCGGCTGGGTGTAGTGGCCAAAGCGCTCTTCAACCGCCGTCAGATAGCCGGGCTCGCGCTGGCCGCGCCGCGCCAGCTTGCGACGCAGCATGGGTTGCGCCAGCACCATGGCCAGCGAATAAAGCCGCAGCAACAGCTGGCTCATGGGGCGGCCACAATGGTCGTATGCGCCGCCGCAGGGGCCTGCCGGCAAGCCAGCCAGGCCTGCCACACGACATCAACGCTGGGGGTGGGTTGCGCAAACACGCTGACCTGCCGCCGCGCGGGCGCGCCGGCATCCGCAGGCGCCGGTGGCCCGGTTCGCCACGCGGTATCGAAGTTGTAGATCTGCACATGCGGCAAATCGAGCGCCACGGCAATGTGGCTCACGCCGCTGTCCACACCGATCACGCCGGCGCAGCGCGCCAGCTCGTCCGTCAGGGCATCGAGCGACAGCAGGGGCCACACGGTGGCCACCACAGGGCTTCCCGGTTCGTTGAGCGCCTCTGCAATGGCCCGGCTCGTTGCCAGTTCCTTTGCATTGCCGTGCGGCAAGGCCAGCTGGCAGCCCCCCGCGACCAGGCGCTGGCCGAGCTCTATCCAGTGGTCCAGCGGCCATTCCTTGTCGGCGCGCGAGGTGCCGTGCACAAAGGCCACCCGTTCCAGGCCCGCCGGGCTTGCTATCTCTTCAGGAGCACTCTTCCCGTTTCTTTCTCGGGCTGGAGGCAGCCTCAATCCAAAGTCTGGTTCGGCCCGCAGGTCGTAGCCCAGCGCCTGCGCCGCCAACTGGCGGGAGCGCTGCACGGCAGCGGTCTGCGGCGCGATGTGGATCGCCACGTCGGCCACCCAGCGCGTCGGCGCCTCATAGCCCGAGCCATCGGTCTGGTTGGCCAGCGCATAGCGCTTGCCGCCGGGGCTGGCCAGCCGGGCCAGCCGCGC
This sequence comes from Polaromonas sp. JS666, assembly GCF_000013865.1. Lineage (NCBI taxonomy): Bacteria > Pseudomonadati > Pseudomonadota > Betaproteobacteria > Burkholderiales > Comamonadaceae > Polaromonas > Polaromonas sp. JS666. Next base: position 1,695,833 of record NC_007948.1, on the reverse strand, counting down.
CACCAGCGCGGACTTGGTAAGGCCCTGCAGATCGATGACGGCGTCGTAACTTTCCTGCCGCAGCTGTGCCTTGAAGGCACTCCACTCTGCGCGCGTGAGCGCCGCCAGGGGCGACTTGCGCCAGCGCCTGATCTCGCACGGGATGACGCGGCGCAGGCCCGCGCAACGCGCCAGCAAGGGGGCAAATGATTTTTCGACCACCCAGTCAATCTGCGCGTCGGGCAAGGCAGCACGGATGTCCTGCACCACGGGCAAGGTGTGGACTACGTCACCCAGCGACGACAGCTTGACTAACAGGATTTTCACAGCGCGCCAGCCGGCAGGCCGCCGCGCCGGGCCGCCCCAAGCAAGGCCAGCCCCTTGAGGGGGCAGCGAAGTACACGAAGTGACGAGCGTGGGGGCACCATCTCTAATGTGCCGCGGCGGCGAAGCTGGCGTCGGGCTTCACGCTGCGCAACAGCGCGAGCATGTCGGCCTCGATGCGCTCCAGCGCCTGCTGCGTGTGGCCCTCGAAGCGGAGCACCAGCACCGGCGTGGTGTTGGAAGCGCGAATGAGGCCAAAGCCATCGGGCCAGTCCACGCGGATGCCGTCGATGGTGGAGATTTTGGCGGGTGCCGGAAAGTGGGCGGCTTTGGTCAGTGCTTCCACCACGGTGTGGGGCTCGCCTTCCTTGCAGGCGACGTTAAGCTCCGGCGTGCTGAAACTGGTGGGCAGGCCGTTGAGAAGGATGCCCGCATCCGGCACGCGGCTTAGGATCTCGAGCAGGCGTGCACCGGCGTAGGTGCCGTCATCAAAACCAAACCAGCGCTCCTTGAAGAAGATGTGGCCGCTCATCTCGCCGCCCAGCGGCGAATTGATTTCCTTCATCTTGGCCTTGATCAGCGAGTGGCCGGTCTTGTACATCAGCGGCACGCCGCCGGCCGCCTCGATCTCGGGCGCCAGGCGCTGCGAGCACTTCACGTCGAACAGGATCGTGCCGCCCGGCACGCGCGACAGCACGTCGCGCGCAAACAGCATCATCTGCCGGTCGGGGTAGATGTTCTGCCCGTCTTTGGTCACAATGCCCAGCCGGTCGCCGTCGCCGTCAAACGCCAGGCCCAGTTCTGCGTTGCCGCTTTGCAGCGCCTTGATCAAGTCCTGCAGGTTCTCGGGTTTGCTCGGGTCGGGGTGGTGGTTGGGAAAGTTGCCGTCGACTTCGCTGAACAGCTCGGTCACTTCGCACCCCAGGGCCCGAAAAATGGCGGGGGCCGAGGCACCGGCAATGCCATTGCCTGAGTCGATGACGATCTTCAGCGGCCGCTCCAGCTTGATGCCGGAAACGATGCGGTCGCGGTAATCCTTTTCAACATCGACGCGGCTGATGGTGCCGCCCTGCGCCGGCTGCGCCCAGCCTTCCGATTCGATCAGGCGGCGCAGGGCCTGGATGTCTTCACCGTAAATCGCCCGGCCGGCCAGCACCATCTTGAAGCCGTTGTAGTCCTTGGGGTTGTGGCTGCCGGTGACCTGGATGCCGGAGGTGGCCAGGGTGTTGGCCGCGAAATACAGCATGGGCGTGGTGACCATGCCGACATCGATCACATTGACGCCGGATGCTGCCAGGCCGCGCATGAGCGCCGCGCTGAGCGAGGGCCCGCTGAGCCGGCCGTCGCGGCCCACGGCCACGGTTTTCTCCCCTTCCGCCAACGCCACCGTGCCAAAGGCTTTTCCAAGGGCCTCGGCCATCTCATCGTTGATGGTGGACGGCACGACGCCGCGAATGTCATAGGCCTTGAAAATGGATGCGCTGACTTGCATGGGCGGGGGTTCACTGAAAGTTGAAGTGAGTCGATTGTAGGGTGGCGCCCTCCCTCGGGACGGGCCCCGGCGGGCTTGAGGGATATGTCCGAAAACGGCTAGTCAAAAGCTGCGCCCGGCGTAACATGCCCCCATGACCAGCGCCCAGCCCCCCCTCGCCGACAACGACTGCTACCTCGCCCTGAAGGCGCGGGACGCACGCTTTGACGGCAGTTTTTTTACCGGTGTTACATCCACCGGCATCTACTGCCGGCCGGTCTGCAGCGTCAAAACACCCAAGCGCGAAAACTGCCGGTTTTTCAGCCATGCGGCACAGGCCGAAAGCGCCGGCTTTCGTCCCTGCCTGCGCTGCCGGCCCGAACTGGCGCCGCACTCGGTGGTGTGGTCCATCCAGGACGCGTCCTACATCCTGGCCCACCAGGCGGCCCGCCTGCTGGACGAGCCTGAGCTGTCCGACGAAGCCCCTTCGGTCGAAAAACTGGCGGCGCGGCTGGGCGTGAGCGACCGCCACGTGCGGCGGATTTTCGAGGCGCAGTTTGGCGTGTCGCCCATGCAGTACCTGCAGACGCGCCGGCTGCACACCGCCAAGCAGTTGCTGGCCGATACCAGCCTGCCCATCACGCAGGTTGCGCTGATCAGCGGCTTTGCCAGCGTGCGGCGCTTCAATGCCGCCTTTGTCGAGCACTACAAGCTAAACCCCACGCAGCTGCGGCGCCAGGGGGTGAGCGATGCCGGCCACATCAACGGCACCGCGCCGGGCATCACCATCCGGCTGGGCTACCGGCCCCCTTACGACGTGGCGGCCATGCTCGGATTTTTTAGCAAACGCACCATCAGCGCTATTGAATTCGTGGCTGCCGATGCGCAACACCCCTCGATAGGCAGGACATTTCGTGTGGAGTCGGGCGGCAAGGTACATGCCGGCTGGCTGCTGGCGGCCTTTGATGAAACCCGTTCCCGGCTGGTGCTCAACGTCAGCGACTCGCTGCGCGAGGTGCTGCCGCTGGTGATTCGCCGGGTGCGCGCCACGTTTGACCTCGACGCCGACCCTGCGGCCATCAACAGCGTGCTGCATGCCGGCTTTCCGCAGGGCGATGGCCTGCGCGTGCCCGGTGCGCTCGATGGCTATGAGCTGGCCGTGCGCGCGGTGCTGGGCCAGCAGATCACCGTGGCCGCGGCGCGCACGCTGGCGCAGCGCATGGTCGACCGCTTTGGCGAGCCGGTGCAAACCCCCTGGCCGCAGCTGACCCGGCTGTTCCCGGCGCCTGCCATGCTGGCCGCCGCCAGCGGCGATGCGCTGGGGCAGCTCGGCATAGTCAGGCAGCGCCAGGCCGCCATTGTGGGCATTGCGCAAGCGGTGGCCGACAAACGCCTGCAGCTGCACAGCGGCGCCGATGTGCATGCCACGCTGGAGGCGCTGAAGGCCTTGCCCGGCATCGGCGACTGGACCGCGCAGTACATCGCCATGCGCGCCCTGCGCTGGCCCGATGCGTTTCCGGCGGGCGATGTGGCGCTGCACAAGGCGATGGGCGTGCAGGGACTGAAAAATCCGGCCCGGGAAGCCGAGTTGGCCTCGCATGCGTGGAAGCCCTGGCGCAGCTATGCCGTGATCCGCGCGTGGAGCGGCACGCTGGAGCGGCCCGGTTGACGGGGGCTGAGGAGATTCATGCGCCTAGGGAATGAATACGCCCTCTCGATTTCATTGGACGGGAAAGCGCCTTCGGGCGACCATCACCGGCGAATGATCGAGCCAGCCTTTTTCTGACCTTTTCTGAATACGCCTGCATGACAGGTAAACCCTCGAAACTCGAAACTCGAAACCATTCAAAGGTGAACAAGATGAAATTTGACCGCTCCATCGTTCAGACCACGTTCCAAAGCCCTCTGGGCAAAATGATCATCGCCGCAACGGACAAGGGCCTGGCCGGCACCTGGTTTGCCGGCCAACGCCACCTGCCGTCACAGCTGGTGGAGCCTTATGTGTGGCCCGAAGACGCCAACCACCCGGTGCTGAAACAGGCCATTGCACAGCTCACCGAGTACTTCGCCGGAACGCGCACGGTGTTTGATCTGCCCCTGGACCTGGACTACGGCACGCCCTTTCAGCAAACGGTGTGGCAGGCCCTGCTGGCCATACCGCAGGGCGGCACCACCAGCTATGGCGAGCTCAGCAGCCGCATCGGCAAACCGGCGGCCGTGCGCGCCGTGGGCGCGGCGATCGGGCGCAACCCGGTCAGCGTCATCGTGCCCTGCCACCGCGTGCTGGGCGCCGACGGCTCGCTCACCGGCTATGCGGGCGGCCTCGACAAAAAAACAGCACTGCTCAAGCTTGAGGGTGCGCTCATGAAGGAGACCCTGACTTGACCTCATCCACCACCGGGCTGGCATCATCCGCGGCATCATCCGCGGCACCATCCGCGGCACCATCCGCGGCATCACCCGCGACCCTGGCTGCACCCAAAAGCTGGCTGACCGATTTTGTGCTGCTCGCGGCCATCTGGGGTTCGTCCTTTCTCTTCATGCGCATCAGCACGGGGGAATTCGGCCCGCTGCCGACCGCCGCCGTGCGCGTGGCGATTGCCGCCCTCTTCCTGCTGCCCATGGTGTGGCTGCGCGGCCTGCTGCCGGAACTGAAGAAAAACTGGAAGCGGACTTTCTTCATCGGCCTGCTCAACTCCGGCATTCCGTTTGCGTGCTTTTCGTTTGCGCTGCTGTCCATCACCACCGGGCTCTCGGCCATTCTGAACGCCACCGTGCCGATGTTTGGCGCGCTGGTCGCTTGGGCTTGGCTCAAGGACAAACCCAATGTCTCGCGCGTGCTGGGCCTGGTCGTCGGCTTTGCCGGCGTGGCCATGCTGGCCTGGGACAAAGCCACCTTCAAGCCCGACGCCTCGGGCGTGGCGCCTGGCTGGGCCGTGCTGGCCTGCCTGCTGGCCTGCGTGTGCTACGGCGTCTCGGCCAGCTACACCAAGCGCTACCTGTCCGGCCTGCCGCCGCTGGTCACGGCCGCAGGCAGCCAGATCGGCGCCACGCTGGGCCTGGCCCTGCCGGCGCTCTGGCTGTGGCCCGCGCGCATGCCGGGCACCTCGGCCTGGCTGGCCCTGCTGGCCGTCGGCGTGCTGTGCACCGGGCTCGCCTACATCCTGTTTTTCCGGTTGATCGAGAACGCCGGGCCGCAGCGTGCGCTGTCGGTAACATTTGTGGTGCCGATGTTTGCCGTGCTCTATGGCGTGCTCTTGCTCGGCGAAGCGGTGACAACCTGGATGGTGGTATGCGCTGCCGTGATTGTGTGCGGCACGGCCCTGTCGACCGGGCTGTTGAAGCTGCAGCGCGCACAGCCGTTGAGCACACAACAACCCAAGCCATGAGCTCCGCGCGAAAAACCAAACTAAAGCTGAAGACTGTCAGGCCGAGAAACCCGCTGGTGGCGCCGGCTGCGCGGCGCAAGGCGGGTGCCCACCGCAAGTCGCAGGCCGCCATCCGGCGCGATGAAAAGATGGCCCTGAAAAAGCGGCTGCACGAGGACTGAGGGCACGCGTTCTTCGCAGGCCTTTCGTTGGCGGCTTCTACTGCAGGGCGCTGGCCACCACATTGATGCTGAGCGCGAGAATCAGCATGTTGAAGCCAAACGACAGCACACTATGCAGCAGCGTGAGGCGGCGCATGTCGCGCGACGTCACCTGCACGTCAGACACCTGCGAAGTCATGCCGACGACGTGAGCGTAGTAGAGAAAGTCGAAATAGTCCGGGTCCAGTCCACCCGGGAACTGCAGGCCGGCATGGTCCGGCTGCTGGCGCTGTTCCGCCTGGTAGTAACGGTGTGCGTAGTGAAACGCGAACATGGTCTGGATGAACAGCCAGGAGGTCGCCAGCGCCCCCATGGACAGCGCAACATGCAGTGTGCGCTGCAAGCCGGACAGGTCCCGGGTCTGCTGCATCATGGCGATGATGGCCGCCACGCAGGCCAGGGTGGCCAGCAGCATCAACAGGAACAGCACCACATTCGGTTCGTCCTGCGCCTGGGCGCGCTCACGCGTGCGCTGGGCATCAAAACGCACACACAGCCACCAGGCCAGCAACAAATAGACGGCAACACCCGCACACCAGCCCAGCAGTCCGCGAAACTGCCATCCCGTAGGAACAGGCAGCGCCGCAGTGATCAAGCCAACCAGCAAGCCAAAGCCCAGGCGCTGCGGGCCGGTGGTTTCAGAAAGGTGTTTGCGCATGCTGCCAATTGTGCCTACGGTGGGGCCTACGGTGGGGCCTGAGCGTTCATGCCTGCAACGACGGGCTCAGGCGACACGACAGCAGGCTGGGCACGTTTCGGCTGGCCTTGTAAAAAGGTTTGCTGCCGCCGTCATGACAACAAGCCGTCCAGCATCAAACGCATGCGCCGCCAGTGCGACCCTTCCCAGAACACGCGATGGCATACATCGCAGGCGCTGAAGCGCTGGTAGTGCTCACGCACTTGCGGCGGCAGCATGGTCGCGACCCGCATCTTCTCGATCGCATGCAAGGGCGCATTGCAATGCAGGCACAGCGTGAATGGCCGTGCACTGCGCGCCAGGTCGAGCCGCCCGAAAATTTCGCGCAACTGCAGCTCCGTTCGCAGTGCATGCACGTAGCAGCCATGGGTGATGGTGCGGCGCTTGAGCAGGTCGCGATCCCGCGTCAGGACGATCCGCCCCTGTTCAGCGGCGATGCGTTCGATCTCCTCATCGCGAAAATGGTTGTCGTACAGGGTATCGAAGCCGGCCATGCGCAGCAAGTGAGCCAGTCCGCCCAGATGCGCATCGGCGACGAAGCGCGTCACGCGCAAAGTCTGCCCACGCACGCGCAGCAGCGGCGTGACATCGAGCGCCTCGAACTTCGGGTACACGGCCACACGATCGCCCTCGCGCAGCTGGCGGTCGAAGCCGACCGACTCGCCGTTGACCAGCACCAGTTCGACCTCGGTGTGCGGTACACCCAGCGCTTCAATCATGTGCTTGGTGGTCGCCGCCCGCGCGCAGGGGCAGGCGAACTCGCGCCCGCGCCGCTCAGGCGCGAGAAACTCATTGAGCTCCTCGTAGAAGCGAAAACTCGCCATGACCATCACCAGGGCATTCAGCATGACATCAAGGGCCACACGATGTGCACGGCCAATGGCCAGCGGCGAGTGTGAACGCCGACAGGCCGGCCGATCCGTCAGTTTAGTCCTGACCGTGGCGGCTCGCCAGTCATACCGCCGCGGGATCTTGGATCCGGCCTGAAGAATCTGCCCGGTCTGGAACTCGGCGAATTACCCGGCGAATTTCATGCCGAATCAGTCCGGGGCGAAGCGCGGTGCACGTTTTTCGTTCAGTGCCGCGAAGCCCTCACGCGCGTCGGCGCCGGCAAAGCCCAGCATCTCCAGCGCCAGGGAATGCTCGAAGGCGGGCCAGGCCGCGCGCAGCCAGTGGTTCAGGCTGCGCTTGGTGAAAGCCAATGCCGTGGGGCTGCCGGCGGCCAGCGTGCGGGCCACCTCACGCGCCTTGTCCAGCAACTGGTCGTCGGGCACCGCCAGGCTGACCAGGCCGATGCGTTCGGCCTCAATGCCGTCGAGCGTGGAACACATCAGCAAGTGGTACTTGGCACGGGCCATGCCGCACAGCAAGGGCCAGATGAGCGCGGCATGATCGCCGGCGGCCACGCCGAGTTTGGTGTGGCCGTCGATGATTTTGGCTTTGTGGCCCGCGATGGACACATCGGCCAGCAAGGCCACCGCCGCACCCGCGCCTACCGCCGCGCCGTTGATGGCCGTGACGATGGGCACATCACAGTCGATCATGCCCTGCACGATGGCGCGGCCTTCCCGCATCACGCGCAGGCGTGCGGATTCGCTGCCCAGCATGTCCTGCACGAGGTCGAGCGTGCCGCCCGCGCAAAAGCCCTTGCCGACACTGCGCACCAGGATGCAGCGCACGCCGGGCTCGGCCGCCAGCTGCGCCCAGACGGTGCCAAGCGCGGCATGACCCTGGGCGTCGGTGGTGGGCATGCCACCCTCGGGACCCAACACCAGTTCAGCCACGCCGTTGTCGCCGATCTCCGCATGCAGATGGGGCGCGATGTCGATTCTGCGGCTCATTGCACACCCTCCTGCCAGGCCCGTTGGCGCAGCCAGGGGCTGACGCGGTAGCGCTCGCCACGGTAATGCGCGTCCAGCGCGTCTAAACAGCCAATGACGTTGCGGGTTTCCCATTGCGCCAGCCACTCAAAGGGCCCGGCTGGGTAATTAACTCCCAGCTTCATGGCGGCGTCGGCGCCCTCCGGCGTGCACACCCCGTGCAGCACCGCATCGGCCGCTTCATTGATCAGCATCGCGAGGGTGCGCGCCACCACCAGACCCGGGACATCGGCGATGCGCTGCGGGCTGAAGCCCAGCGCCTGCAGCCAGGTGGCGGCGGCGGCACACCACCCCGCGGAGGCACGCGAGGACGGCGCCCAGGCCAGCGCGATGCCGGTCTCGCTGGACACCGGCAGGTCAAACACGGCCACTTCAGCGCCCAGCTGCGAAGCCGGCCTGCCGTCAGTCAGCCGCAGTTCGGCACCGTCAGCGACTATCGCCAGCCCGACCCAGTCACTGCTTTCATCGCGCGCAAAAGCGCGGCCGGCCTGCGCCAGTGCCGCAACCAGTCGCTCGGCCACCGGCCCAACTCCCTGCACGCACAAGGATTGCGCGACTGGTGCGACAGGTAGAGGCACCGGTGCGAAATCGGTGTTCCCGGGTTGAACGGCACCCGCGGTGTAGTCGTAAAAACCGCGGCCCGACTTGCGCCCCAGCAAACCACCGTCGACGAGCTCACGCTGTACCAGTGACGGCGCAAAGCGCTTGTCGTAGAAATTAGCCTCATAGACCGAACTGGTCACCGCAAAATTGGTGTCGTGGCCAATCAGGTCCATCAAGGCGCAGGGGCCCATGCGAAACCCGACGGCACGCAGACAGGCATCGAGCACCGCAGGCGTGGCAGCCTGCTCCTGCAGCAGTGCCAGCGTTTCGGCGTAAAAGGGCCGGGCGATGCGGTTGACGATGAAACCCGGCGTCGAGCGCGCATGCACTGCCACCTTGCCCCAGACGCCGGCCAGGTCAAAAATGAGCGCCGCCACCGCCGGGTCGGTCTGCAGGCCCGAGACCACCTCGACCAGCCGCATCTGCGGCACCGGATTAAAAAAGTGCATACCGACCAAGCGCGCCGGATGTTGCAGGCCATTGGCAATGGCCGTGACCGAGATCGACGAGGTGTTGGTGGCGAGCACGCAATCGGCGGCCACGATGGCTTCGAGCTGCTGGAACAGTCCGCGTTTGACGTCGAGCTTTTCGACGATGGCTTCGATCACCAGCCGCGCTGGGGCAGCCGCTGCCAGCGAGGCGATGGCCTCAATGCGCGACAGCGTTTGCGACACGCCTTGTGCCGTCAGCTTGCCTTTCGCGACCAGTGCATCAAGGCTCTTGGCCAGCTTGGTTTTCGCTTCGGCAGCCGCGCCTTCGCGGGCGTCGTAAAGCATCACCGCATGACCGGCCTGTGCCGCCACCTGCGCAATACCGACCCCCATGACACCGGCGCCGACCACCAGCAGGGGCGCCTCGTCGAGCTTGTTGACTGTCGAGTTCATGGTCATTGCGCCATCCAGTTCGGTGGCCGCTTTCCCAGAAAGGCCGCAAAGCCTTCGCGGGCCTCGTCGGTACCCCGCACGCGGCTGATCGTTTGCGCGGTCAACTCGCGCACCTCATTCGTGATCGGCCCGACTTCAAGCTGGGCAAACAGCTGCTTGATTTCACGCTGTGCGCCTGGCCCGCCGACCAGCAGCTCGGCAATGGCGGCATCCAGCGCCGCATCGAGCGCGTCCAGCCCAACCACCTGCTGCACCAGCCCGATGGCCAGTGCCTCGGCGGCAGGGATGCGCGTGGTCGTCAGCGCCAGGCGCCTGGCGTGGCGCCTGCCCACCGCGTTGACCACATAGGGGCCGATCACCGCGGGCAAGATGCCGAACCTCGCCTCGCTGACCGCGAAGCTGGCGTTGTCGGCCGCAATCGCCAGGTCGCAGGCGCAGACCAGGCCCACGCCGCCACCCAACGCCGCGCCCTGCACCCTTGCCACCGTGGGCTTGGGGCACGACTCAATGCACGCCAGCATGCCGGCAAAGCGGCGCGCATCGTCCAGGTTCCATTCGCGGGAGGCGGTGCTGGCGCGCTGCATCCATTGCAGATCGGCACCGGCGCTGAAATGCCGGCCTTCGCCCGCCAGCACGATCACGCGCACGGCCGGATCGGCCGCAAGCTGGGTGAAGGCCGTTTCCAGTTCAGTGATCATCGCCTCGTCAAAGGCGTTGAACACCGCCGGGCGGGACATGGTGACTTGAGCCACGCCGGGGGCGCGGGATGAGAGGGTCAGATTTTTCATGGCATGACTCGAACGGTTGCCGGAAGGCGCTATGGAGACTTTCATAAATCTTGACAGGCACTTCGCTACCGTTCGCCCTGAGCCTGTCGAAGGGCTTCGCCACTTCGACAAGCTCAGGACAGGCCAGGCTCAGCCCGAACGGTGTGGTGTCATGAGTTACGGAAACATCAATAGGCCTTCTTACCGGCAAAAAAAGTGGGTGGGGAGCTGCTTATTGCGAGCTTGTTGCTTATTGCTTTGCTTATTGCTTTGCCTATCGCTCAGTAGGTTTCAAGATGGAGCCGACCTTCCTGTTTCAGGGCCGCACCCACCGTTTCCCACGACAGGCCAGCCTGCTGCGCCACATCGCGCAAGGCCAGCACCACGCCCTCTTCCATGCTCTTGAGTCCACACACATAGAAGTAGGTGTTAGGGTCTTTGAGCAAGACGCCCAGGTCGGCGGCCCGCTCGCGCATCGCATCCTGCACGTAGCGCTTGGGTTGCTCCAGCGTGCGCGAAAAAGCGAAGTTGATGTCGATGAAATCCTTGGGCAGGGTCTGGAGCGGGCCAAAATACGGCAACTCCTCCTTGGTGCGTGCGCCAAAGAACAGCATCAGCTTGCCCCCTTCAAACTTGCCCGATTGCCGCAGCCGGCGACGCCATTCGGTCATGGCGCGCATGGGTGCGCTGCCCGTGCCGGTGCAAATCATCACGATGTTCGACCGCGGGTGGTTGGGCATCAGGAAGCTGGTGCCGAACGGGCCGATCACCTGCACCTTGTCGCCGATCTGCAGGTCACACATGTAGTTCGACCCGACACCGCGCACCGCGTTGCCCTGGTGGTCTTGCAGCACGCGCTTGATGGTGAGCGACACATTGTTGTAACCGGGCCGCTCGCCGTTGCGCGGGCTCGCAATCGAATACTGCCTGGCATAGTGCGGTTTGCTCGCTTCGTCGGTTCCCGGCGGCAAAATGCCGATCGACTGGCCTTCAAGCACCGGGAAGGGCATGCTGCCAAAGTCGAGCACGATGTGGTGGGTGTCGTACTCCTTGCCTACTTCGGTGACGCGCACATTGCCAACCACCGTGGCCGTGATGAATTTTTCAGCCGCCTTGGCGCCGTACAGGTTGGTGTAGCCGTGCGCCGCCGACCAGGGCGGCATTGTGGCGCCGTACTGCGCACTGTTGAAGGCCGTCTCGCCACTGACCGCAGCCGGCAGTGAAGGCGCCACCGGTTCGATCTCGGGCATCGCACCGGGGACCACGCCCTCGGCCGCAAGTTCTTCCGGGGTGAGTTCGGGGGGCAACTCGTCCCAGCCCAGTTGCTCGGTGAGGCTGTAGGCCTTGATGCGCGGCATGGTGCGCCAGTTGTCAATCGAGCCGGTCGGGCACGGGGATATGCAGGCCATGCAGAGATTGCATTTTTCGGCATCGACCACGTAGTTGCGTGAATCGTGCGTGATGGCCTGAACCGGGCAGATGGCTTCGCAGGTGTTGCAGCGGATGCAGATTTCGGGATCAATCAGGTGCTGCTTGATAACGTGTATTTCGGTCATATCCATGGCGGTTCCCGGTCATCGGCTTGATTGGCATGCAGGAGGCGCCAAGTGCCCCCTGCATGATCTTCCTTGCTGGGGGAGATCAGTTAAAACGGACGTAGTCGAAGTCCACCGGCTGGCGGTTGATGCCCATGACAGGCGGCGCAATCCAGTTGGCAAACTTGCCTGGTTCGACCACACGGCCCATCAGGCTGGCGACGTAAGCGCGGTCTTCGTTGCTGGGCAACCATTGGCCCACCGAGGCATTCCATTCGGCTTCGGACACCACGCGGCCATCCGGCGACACCTTGACGCCTGCCAGCGCGCCGATGTTGCGGTGAAAAGCCTTGTGCGGCACCCTGAGTTTGACGGAAATCCCCGCTTTTTCAAGCACCTTGTTCCAGCGCTCGACACCGGCCACCGAGTCCTTGATGTAGTCGTCGCGCAGCACTTCATTGAGCGCGTTGAGCATCGGCACTTCTTTTTCCACCAGCTCGCCATTGCGTGCTTCGAGCACCTTGTAGGTCTGGCCCTTGAGCGCATGGTCATCCACGCGCTTGCCTTCTTCGTAGCGGCCTTTCAGGCCGGTGCTGTAGAAAGTGGCGGCATTGCTGGACTCATCGGCACCAAACAGGTCAATCGTGACGCTGTAATGGAAATTGATATAGCGCTGGATGGTCGGCAAGTCGATCACGCCGGCGGCGCGCAGCTTGGCCACGTCGTCGGTCTTGAGTTCGTTCATCTTCTGCGAGGTGCGCTGGATGACGCGGGAAATGCCGCTTTCGCCCACGAACATGTGGTGCGCTTCTTCGGTCAGCATGAACTTGGTCGTGCGGGCCAGCGGGTCAAAAGCGCTTTCCGCCAGCGCGCACAGCTGGAACTTGCCATCGCGGTCGGTGAAATAGGTGAACATGAAGAAACTCAGCCAGTCTGGCGTCGCTTCGTTGAAGGCGCCCAGGATGCGCGGGTTGTTGGCGTCACCGCTACGGCGCTCCAGCAGGCCCTCGGCTTCATCGCGGCCATCGCGGCCAAAATGCTTGTGCAGCAAATAGACCATGGCCCACAGGTGGCGGCCTTCCTCGACGTTGATCTGGTAGAGGTTGCGCAGGTCATACATGCTGGGGGCGGTCAGGCCGAGGTGGCGCTGCTGCTCGACAGATGCTGGCTCGGTGTCGCCCTGCGTGACGATGATGCGGCGCAGGTTGGCACGGTATTCACCAGGAATGTCCTGCCAGGCCTTTTCACCCTTGTGATCGCCAAAGTGGATGGTACGGTCGGTTTCGCCCGGGTTGAGGAAGATACCCCAGCGGTAGTCGCGCATCTTCACATGGCCAAACTGGGCCCAGCCTTGCGGGTCCACGCTCACGGCAGTCCGCAGGTAGACGTCCGAGTTGGTCGAACCTTCGGGACCAATGTCGTCCCACCAGTTGATGAAATTGGGCTGCCACTGTTCGAGCGCACGCTGCAGCGTGCGGTCTTCGCTCAAGTTGACGTTGTTGGGAATCTTTTCGCTGTAGTTAATGCTGGACATCATGGTCTCCAAAAAACAAGGCTGATTCGGGGGATGGATTCGGTTGCGGTGCGCCACCCGGACTCGCGCCGCACAACGAGAGCTGGTGTGTCTAGACGCGGTTCCAGTCGAACTGGGCCTTGTCGCCTTTGCCATAGACCTTCAGGGCGCCCTTTTCGCCGACGGCGTTGGGGCGTTGGAAGATCCAGTTCTGCCAGGCGGTGAGTCGCCCGAAGACACGGGTGAACATGTTTTCAGGGCCGTTGAAGCGCAGGTTGGCCTCCATGCCGGTGAGGGCATCGGGCGACATCGACACGCGCTCTTCGACGGCAATACGTACTTCGTCGGTCCAGTCGATGTCGTCCGGGTTGGACGTGACCAGGCCGAGGGCGAACGCGGCGTCGGCATCGAGTGGCTGGCCCATGCTGGCGCGCACAGCGTCCAGCGCGGGTTGCTCGTTGTAGAAACGGCGGCCCAGGCGGCTCTGTTCCGTCACCATCGGGTACAGGCTGAAGTTGACCTCGCCCACGGTGATCTTCGGCGCACCAGACTCGTCGTCGGGCAGCGCCAGGTGGTAGCTGCGGTCGCAGGCCAGGGCCAGCTCCAGGAAGGTACCGGCAAAGCAGGAACCTGGCTCGATCAGCGCAAACAGGCTGCGCGACGACACATCCAGACGGCTGAACGTGCGGCGCAGCAAACCAATCGTTTCACGCACCAGCCAGTGGTTCTGATGGGCCAGCAAGGTGGCGTCCATTGCCAGCACCGCAGCCGGATCGCCCTGGGTCTCGATCAACCAGGTGCCAATGTCCAGCTCGTTGGTGCGCATTTGCAGGATGGCATCTTCCAGTTCGCGCGCCATCTGCAACGGGTACCAGGCTGCGCCCGCGGCCTCGATGCCGGCCACGTCGGTGGGCTGGGCACCCGTGGGGCCCTTGACGGTCCAGGTGGCGGTACGCTTGGCGCGGTCAATTTCGACCGTCACATTCGGGTAGCGCAGTGCATCTGCCTCGAGCACGCACGCCACCGGTGACAGCATGACACCTTTGCCATCGGCCGGCCGGTCGCTGGTGGCGGCCAATTCAAGCGCCCGCTCGCGCACCTTCTGGGCAAAGACCTGCGGCTTGGCGATGTCGTCCACCAGGCGCCAGTCCTTGGCCTTCTGGCCGCGCACGCCTTCGACGCTGGTACAGAACAGATCGGCCAGGTCGTGGCGCACATGCTTCTTGTCGGTGACGCGTGTCAGGCCGCCGGTGCCGGGCAGCACGCCCAGCAGCGGCACCTCGGGCAGGCTCACCGCGCTGGAGCGGTCATCCACCAAGATGATTTCGTCGCAGGCCAGCGCCAGTTCATAGCCACCACCGGCACATGCGCCATTGACGGCGGCCAGGAACTTCAGGCCGCTGTATTTGGAGGAGTCTTCCAGGCCGTTGCGGGTTTCGTTGGTGAATTTGCAGAAGTTCACCTTCCAGGAGTGGCTGCTGACACCCAGCATGAAAATGTTGGCGCCAGAGCAGAAGACCTTCTCCTTGGCACTGGTCACCACCACCGTGCGGACTTCCGGATGCTCGAAGCGAATGCGGTTGATCGCATCATTGAGCTCAATATCAACGCCAAGGTCGTAGCTGTTGAGCTTGAGCTTGTAGCCAGGTCGCAGGCCTGCGTTTTCGTCAAAGTCAGCCGTCAGCGTGGCGACGGGCCCTTCAAACTTCAGTGCCCAGTGTTTATAGCGACCGGGGTTGGTTTGATAGTCAACGCGAGTGTCAATGTTCACATCATCTCCTCAAAATAAGCAAAATAGTGCAGGAACCAGAATTCATACACGAATAATAATGCCTATAACAGAAAGACGTCAAGCACTTTTATGCATGTTTCCTGATTTTTTCATCCAGCGGGAGGTCAAGGGCATTGCGAACCAGTTCGCGCAGCGCAGCAGAAGTCGGCAGCAGGGGCTGCGCGCTGGTGTTCACGGTGAACTCCGCCTTGGAATAAAAAGGTGCCCGACCGGCCAGGATGTCTTTCAGGTCTTCCATCGCCTCCTTGCTGTTGGCCATGGGGCGCAGGTCTCCCTGCTCCATCACCCGCCGCATGTGGTCCTCGGGCGTGGCCTGCAGCCAGACCGTCGTGCAATGGCTCAATAAAAGGTTAAACGTCGCCGGATCCGACACCAGCCCGCCCGGCGTGGCGATCACCGCCTCCGGATAGATCTGGATGGTTTCCTCCAGGGCGCGCCGCTCGTAGCGGCGGTAGGCGTTCATGCCGTAGAGCGCCTGGATTTCCGACACGCTGCAGCCCGCGAATTTTTCAATTTCCCGGCTCAGTTCAACAAACGGGAACCCCAGGTCGTCGGCCAACAACTGCCCCAGCGAGGACTTGCCGGCGCCACGCAGCCCAATCAATGCAATACGCGGACTGCGTATGACATTGCCGCCGCCGGTTCCCAGCATTTCGCCGATCACGATGCGCACGCGCCTGAGCGTCGCGTCATCACGCTGCTCGAGCAGCTCGCGGATCATCAACCACTCGGGCGAGGTGGTGGTGCGGTCGCCAATGATTTCGGCCAGGGAACACTGAAGCGCACCGGCCACCTGCAGCAGGACCAGTATTGAGGCGTTACCCAGGCCATATTCCAGGTTGGCGAGGTGGCGCTCGGACACATCGGCGGCCAGGGCCACCGCCTTGCGCGTGAGCCCGCGGCGCGCGCGCAAGGCCGCCACCCGCCGCCCCAGCGCCACCAGAAACGGGTTTTTACCCGCCGCCGCCCCACCATCCAGCTGCGCGGCCTCGGTCTTCACCGGTTCAAAGTCAGTGGCCACTTCGCTAAGTGTTAACCCTGATTGATGCAATATATTGCTTGACATGGGATTTTCGAAGATTTATTGTTCGTCTTGCACAATAATTCATATTACACCTGAACGCGGCGCAGTTGCAAGCACGGAGATGGACATGTCACCCACACACTTTCAAGAAAACATCGCAGAACTCACGGTTCAACTGGCCGGGCGCCCTCTTGATGCCAGCCTGCAAGCCTGGCTGAATGCCGAACACGGCCCCGGCAGTATCACCTACGAGCGCCTGAAACAGGCCTGCGAAACCGGGGTTGCCGAGGGCTGGCTGTGTGACCGCGAAGGCGGCGGCATCCGCTACGGCCGCATCTTCAAACCCTCCGCCGACCTGCACGGTTTCTCGGTCGACGTGGTCGACATGAAAGACATCGCCGGGCCACACCACAGCCATCCGAATGGCGAGATCGACCTGATCATGCCGATCGAAGGCGATGCGCAGTTTGATGGCCACCCGGCTGGCTGGCTGGTCTACCCGCCGGGCAGCGCGCACCGGCCCACCGTATCCAGCGGCCGCGCCCTCGTGCTTTACCTGCTGCCCGAGGGCCGCATTGAATTTACCCGCTGATATGGCCCCCACGCTTGCCACTTCGTGTGCTGCGCGAGGCCTTGCAGGCCGCGGCTCGCCAGATGCTTCGCCTCTGTCGCCTGTCCAAACCTGCGCAGGCAGGTTCGGAGCCGCAGGCTCCAGCCCCTTGGGGGCTAATTTCCCTTGGGGCGGCCCGGCGGCGTCACGATTACTCCTCACGAAAGAATTGCATGACTGAACTGATTTCCAACTTCCTCGGCGGCCGCTGGCAGGCCGGTAGCGGCGCCGGCACGCCCCTGTTCGACCCCACCCTCGGCACCGAGCTGGTCCGCGTGGACGCCACCGGGCTTGATCTCGCGGCAGGCTTTGCGTTTGCACGCGAGCAGGGCCGCGCAGCGCTGCAGCGCCTGACCTACCGCGAGCGCGCCGCGATGCTGGCCGCCGCCGTCAAGGTGCTGCAGGCGAACCGCGATGCCTACTATGACATCGCCACGGCCAACAGCGGCACCGTCAAGAACGACTCGACGGTGGACATCGACGGCGGCATCTTCACGCTCGGCAACTACGCAAAACTCGGCGACTCACTGGGCGACCGCCGCTTTCTGCTCGACGGCGAGATGACTCGGCTGGGCAAGGAAGACCTGTTCCAGTCGCAACATGTGCTGACGCCCACGCGGGGCATCGCCCTGTTCATCAACGCCTTCAACTTTCCGAGCTGGGGCCTGTGGGAAAAGGCGGCGCCCGCGCTGCTGTCCGGCGTGCCGGTGATCGTCAAGCCCGCCACCACCACAGCCTGGCTCACCCAGCGCATGGTGCAGGACGTGGTCGAGGCCGGCATCTTCCCGGCCGGCGCACTGTCGGTCGTGTGCGGCAGCTCTGCGGGCCTGATGGACGCGCTGCAACCTTTTGACGTCGTGTCGTTCACCGGATCGGCAGAAACAGCAGCCGTGATCCGCTCGCATCCCGCCGTGACGCAACGCTCGGTGCGCGTCAACATCGAAGCGGACAGCCTCAACTCGGCCCTGCTGCTGCCCGGTGAAGCCGCTGGCAGCGCCGCCTTCGATTTGCTGGTCAAGGAAGTGGTGCGCGAGATGACGGTCAAATCAGGCCAGAAATGCACCGCGATTCGCCGCGTCTTCGTCCCCGAGGACCTGTATGGCCCGGTGGCCGAGGCGATCGCCGCGCGCCTGTCCAAAACCGTTGTCGGCAACCCGCGCAATGAAACCGTTCGCATGGGCGCGCTGGTTAACCGCGCGCAGCTGGCCAGCGTCCGCGAGGGCCTGGCCCACCTGCAAACCCAAGCCGAGCTGCTGCACGATGGCAGCACGCACGCGCTGGTCGATGCCGACCCCGCCGTGGCTTGCTGTGTCGGGCCCACGCTGTTGGGCGCCCGCGATGCCGACGCGGCGGACCGCATCCACGACACCGAAGTGTTTGGCCCGGTGGCCACCCTGATGCCTTATCGCCATGCCGCCAGCGACATGGCTCACGCGCTCACTCTGGTGCGTCGCGGCCACGGCTCGCTGGTGGCCTCGCTCTATGGCAGCGACCCGGCCGCGCTGGCCGCCACCGCGCTGGAGCTGGCCGACAGCCACGGCCGCGTGCATGTGATCTCGCCCGATGTGGCGCAACTGCACACCGGCCATGGCAATGTGATGCCGCAGTCGCTCCACGGTGGCCCCGGGCGCGCGGGCGGCGGAGAGGAACTCGGTGGCGTGCGTGCCCTGAACTTCTACCACCGCCGCAGCGCGGTGCAAGCCAGCACCGCCGTGCTCAAAACCCTCTAAGCACCGCCGACTGCCCTGCAAAAATCAAGGAGACAGACTTGACCCCCACCCTCCCCGTCGCGCCGCCCGGCGCGCGCTTTAACTTTGCCCACCACCTGATCGAGCGCAACCTGGCCCGACCCGCCAAACCAGCCTACATTGACGACCAGGGCACCCTGAGCTACGGCGATCTGGCCGGGCACATTCGCCGTCTGGCTGCAGCGCTGCTGGCCTCGGGCGTGCGCCGCGAAGAGCGCGTGCTGCTGCTGATGCACGACTGCAGCGACTGGCCGGTGAGCTTTCTGGGCGCCATGTACGCCGGCATCGTGCCGGTGGCCGTCAACACACTGCTCACCGCCGACGACTACGCCTACATGCTGCAACACAGCCGGGCACAGGCGGCCATCGTGTCCGGGGCCTTGCTGCCCACGCTGCAGGCGGCCATGGTCCAGGGTGGCCACGAGCTCAAAACCGTGATCGTCTCACGCCCGGACGCGGCCTTGCCCGAGGGCGCCGTGGCACTCGACACCTTGATGGAACAACACGCGCCACTGGCCGAACCGGCGGGCACCAGCCCGGACGACCCCGGCTTCTGGCTCTATTCCTCCGGCTCCACCGGTAGACCCAAAGGCACGCTGCACAGCCACGGCAATCCTTACTGGACCGCCGAGCTCTATGGCACGCCGGTGCTGGGCCTCACCGAGCAGGATGTCTGCTTCTCGGCGGCCAAACTTTTCTTTGCCTATGGCCTGGGCAATGCGCTGAGTTTTCCCTTGAGCGTGGGCGCCACCACGATCCTGATGGCCGAGCGGCCAACACCGGAGGCCACGTTCAAACGCTGGCGCGGCGAGGTGGGCGGCATGCGTCCAACCGTATTCTTCGGTGCGCCCACCGGTTTTGCCGGCATGCTGGCCTCGCCTGCCCTGCCGGCTAAAACAGACATTGCGCTGCGCCTGGTCTCCTCGGCCGGCGAAGCCTTGCCCAGCGAACTGGGCGAGCGGTTCACGGCCCACTTCGGGGTCGAGATCATCGACGGCCTGGGTTCGACCGAAATGCTGCATATCTTCCTGTCCAACCGCCCGGGACAGGTGCGCTATGGCACCACGGGCTGGCCCGTGCCAGGGTATGAGGTCGAGCTGCGGGACGACGACGGCCGCCCGGTGCCCGATGGCGAAACCGGCGACCTCTACATCCACGGCCCAAGTTCGGCACTCATGTACTGGGGCAACCGCGAGAAATCGCGCGAGACCTTTCAGGGTGCGTGGACCAAGAGCGGCGACAAATACGTGCGCAACGCCGACGGCACTTACACCTACTCGGGCCGCAGTGACGACATGCTCAAGGTCAGCGGCATTTATGTGTCGCCGTTCGAGGTCGAGGCCACGCTGGTGCAGCACCCGGCAGTGCTGGAGTGCGCCGTGATCGGCAAGGAAGATGAAAAAGGCTTGACCAAGACGAAGGCCTTTGTCGTGGTCAAACCAGGCCATCAGGTCGACGAGGCCACCCTGCAAGCTTTTGTGAAAGAGCGGCTCGCGCCCTACAAGTACCCGCGTTTCATCGAGTTCATGACCGAACTGCCGAAAACGGCAACGGGAAAAATCCAGCGCTTTCGCTTGCGGGAACTGGAGCGCAAGGCATGAGTGCAGCGCAGCCACTTCAAACAACCATGAGCGCCACCGAATTCGTCGACATCGACTGGGCAGGTCGGCCGGTGCGTATCGAGCATCAATGGGTCAACGCAGAGAAGCAGGATCGCCCCCTGATCGTGTTCTTGCACGAAGGGCTGGGATCGGTGGCCATGTGGAAGGACTTCCCGCAGGCGCTGTGTGATGCGGCCGATGTTCGCGGCCTGGTGTATTCGCGCCCCGGCTATGGACGCTCGACGCCGCGCGCAGCCGCTGAGCGCTGGAACGCCGACTTCATGCACGCACAGGCACACGAGGTTCTGCCCGCCCTGCTGGAAGCACTGAACGTCAGGGAGAAACCCTGGCTGCTGGGCCACAGCGATGGCGGCTCCATTGCATTGCTGTACGCATCGCGCTTTCCAGACTCGGTAGCGGGCCTGGTGGTTGTCGCTCCCCACCTGATGGTTGAAGAGTATGGCCTGGCAAGCATCCGCATCGCCCGCGAAGCCTATGCCACGACTGGCCTCAAAGAGAAACTGGCGCGCTACCACGACGATGTTGATTCCGCCTTCAAAGGGTGGAACGACATCTGGCTGGACCCCAGCTTTCCCAACTGGACCATCGAGGCCGAGCTGACTTCCATCACCTGCCCGATTCTTGCCGTGCAAGGGGTGGACGACGAATACGGCACGCTGGAACATATCCACGGCATTGCCCGCCGTCTGCCACAAACGCAGCTGCTCGAACTCGCGCAATGCGGGCACTCGCCCCATCGCGACCAGCCTGCAGCATTGATCCGCGCCGTCACGGAATTCATCGATCAACACCCCTGCGTTGCCGCCTCTGCGGCGTAGACCCGAATTCCCCGCATTTTCCGCATTCCTCGTTCGCCCCTTGCTTGCCCCCTGTATTTGCCCCTTATTCGCCCAATCCAACGGAGACATACCAATGAAAAAACTTTCTACCCCTTCCCTCTTGGCCCTGTCCTGTGCCTTGCTCGCTGCCTCAGTCGCCCAGGCGCAGAGCAGCGACACCATCAAGGTCGGCCTGATGCTGCCCTATACCGGCACCTTTGCCCAGCTCGGCGTGGCCATCGAAAACGGCTTCAAGCTGTTTGTGCAGGAACAGGGTGGCGCGCTCGCCGGCAAGAAGATCGAGTTCTTCAAGGTCGACGATGAGTCCGAGCCGTCCAAGGGCATCGAAAACGCCAACAAGCTGGTTCAGCGCGACAAGGTGGATGTGTTGATTGGCACCGTGCACTCCGGCGTTGCCATGGGCATGGCCAAGGTGGCGAAAGACACCAAGACCCTGCTCATCATTCCGAATGCGGGGGCAGACGTGATCACCGGGTCTTTGTGCGCACCCAACATCTTTCGCACCTCGTTCACCAACTGGCAACCGGCCTACGCCATGGGACTGGTGGCCGCCGAGCGCAAACACAAGAGCGCCGTCACCATCACCTGGAAGTATGCAGCCGGCGAGGAGTCGGTCAAGGGCTTCAAGGAGGGCTTTGAAGCCAAAGGCGGCAAGGTCACCAAGGAGCTGAGCGTGCCTTTCCCGACGGTGGAATTCCAGGCCTTGCTGGCCGAAATCGCCGCGGCGAAGCCCGATGCCGTCTACACGTTTTTTGCGGGTGCGGGTGCCGTCAAGTTTGTCAAGGACTATGCCGCCGCCGGCCTCAAGGGCAAGATTCCTCTGTACGGCGCAGGCTTTCTGACCGACGGCACGCTGGAGGCGCAGGGAGACGCGGCCACGGGCCTGCTCACCACCCTGCACTATGCCGATGGCCTCGACACGCCGAAAGACCGCGCCTTCCGTCTCAGCTACGCCAAGACCTACAAGCTGCAGCCCGATGTGTACGCGGTCCAGGGTTACGACGCGGCGCAAATGCTGGCGGCCGGACTGAAAGCCGCTGGCGGCGACTTCAGCAAGCGCGAGGTGCTCATCAAGGGCATGGAGCAGGCAAAGATCGACAGCCCGCGTGGCGCGTTCACCCTGTCAAAGGCGCACAACCCGGTGCAGGACATCTACCTGCGCAAAGTCGAGAACAAGGAAAACAAAATGGTCAGTGTCGCCGCCAAGGGGCTGGCGGATCCTGCGCGCGGTTGCCGCCTGTGATCTGGCATGACGACTTGACATGACCGATTTATGGATTTAGCCAACTTCCTCATCCAGCTGCTCAACAGCGTGCAGTACGGGCTGCTGCTGTTCATGCTGGCCGCCGGCCTGACCCTGATCTTCGGCATCATGGGCGTGGTCAACCTGGCGCACGGCAGCTTTTACATGCTGGGCGCTTATCTGGCCTGGTCGCTCAGCGCCCAGTTCGGCAGCCTGACGCTGGCCATTGTCGTGGGCGCCGTGCTCTCGGTCATCTTTGGCCTGGCACTCGAATGGCTGCTGTTTCGCCACTTCTATCAGCGCGACCACCTCGACCAGGTGCTGCTGACCTTCGGGCTGATCTACATCTTCGAAGAGCTGCGCTCCATCCTGTGGGGCGACGACGTGCACGGCGTGACCATTCCCGAGCTGCTCGGCGCCTCCATCCCGCTGACCGAGAACCTGTCCTACCCGGTGTATCGCCTGTTCATGGCCGGCGTCTGCATCGCGCTGGCGCTGGGCCTGTATGGGCTGATCTCCAAGACCCGCCTGGGCATGAAGATACGCGCCGGCGCCTTCAACCGCGAGATGGCCGAATCGCTGGGCATCAACATCAAGCGCATCCATGCCGTGGTGTTTGCCCTGGGCGTCGGCCTGGCGGCCGTCGCCGGCATGATCGCCGCACCGATCGCCAGCGTCTACCCCAACATGGGCTCGCAGGTGCTCATCATGTGTTTTGTCGTCGTCGTGATCGGCGGCATCGGCTCGGTGCGCGGCGCCCTGATTGCCGCCCTGCTGGTCGGGCTGGTCGATACCTTTGGCAAGGTCTTGCTGCCCTCCGTGGCCGGCATGCTGGTCTACATGCTGATGGCCGGCGTTCTGCTGTGGAAACCTGAAGGGCTGTTCAAGCAATGAGCGCACAAAAATCCAACCTCGAAGTCCTGCCGCGCGGCGTGCAGGTGGCGCTCGTGCTGGGGCTGATCGCCCTCGTGGCCTTTCCCTTTGCCGGCACCGACTTTTACACCCAGATGGTCACGCGCATGATGATCATGGCAATTTTTGCGATGAGCCTGGACCTGCTGCAGGGCGTGACCGGCCTGGTCTCGCTGGGTCACGCCGCCTTCTTCGGCATTGCCGGCTACGCCCTGGCCTTCCTCACCCCGCAGGGCGAGCCCGTCAGCCTGTGGTGGACCCTGCCCGTGGCCGTGCTGGCCTCGGGCCTGGCGGCGCTGGTGATCGGCTTTTTTGTGGTGCGCACCCACGGCATCTACTTCATCATGGTCACCATGGCCTTTGCCCAGATGGTGTTTTACCTGTTCTTTGACAACAAGGTGCTGGGCGGCTCGGACGGGCTGTACATCAACTTCAAGCCCAGCGCCGAGCTCTTCGGCTGGACGCCCTTTGATCTGGACGGCAAGCGCACGCTGTACTACTTCACGCTGGCCACCTTGCTGGCGGTCTATGCCTTTTTGCGGCGCCTGCTGTGGAGCCCGTTCGGCCGGGCGCTGGCCGGCATCCGCGTCAACGAGCACCGCATGCGGGCCATGGGCTACGGCACCTTCGGCTACAAGCTGGCGGCCTTCACGCTGGCCGGCAGCCTGGCCGGGCTGGCCGGCTACCTGTGGGGCGCGCAGACCGGCTACATCAACCCGGAGCTGATGGGCTTTCACATGAGCGCGCACGCCATCATGATGGTGATCCTGGGCGGCATGGGCAACTTTGCCGGCGCCATTGTGGGCGCCTTTGCCTTCGAGTACCTGCTGCATGTGTTCAAGGACCTGCCCACCGTCGATGCCGGGGGGGTGGTAGGCTTGGGGGGCGGCAGCGTGAACCTGGGCAAGCACTGGCAGCTGTGGATGGGTCTGTTCATCGTGGCGGTGGTGGTATTTGCGCCGCGCGGCCTGCTCGGGCTGGTGGAGCGCTTTGCCAGGAACAGCCAAGACAGCAAAGACAGCCAGGACCAGAAACAGGACCAGAAACAGGTCCTGGTCCAGAAACAGGGAGCGGACCATGGCTGAACTACTGCTGTCGGCGCAGCACCTGACCAAGCGCTTTGGCGGCCTGGCGGCGGTCAACGATGTCTCTGTCGATCTCTGGCGCAACCACATCCATGCGGTGATCGGCCCCAATGGCGCGGGCAAGTCGACGCTGACCAACCTGCTGTCGGGCGATCTGCCGCCGACCTCGGGCACGGTCCTGCTGGGCGAGCACGACGTGACGGGCTGGAGCCCGGAGAAGATTTCAAACAAGGGCCTGGGGCGCAGCTACCAGAAGACCAACATCTTCCTGCCCTTCACGGTCTGGGAGAACGTGCGGCTGGCCGCGCAGTCGCGCCAGCCGCGGGCGGCACGCTGGCTCAGCCGTGCCAGCCGTTTTGCGGCCATCAACGAGCGGGCCGATCGGGCGCTGGCGCTGGCCGGGCTGCACAGCCGCCAGCACAGCATCGCCGGCACCATCAGCCACGGCGAGCAGCGCCAGCTGGAGATCGCGATGACGCTGGCCACCGAGCCGCAGGTGCTGCTGCTGGACGAGCCGCTGGCCGGCATGGGCGTGGCGGAGGCCGAGCGCATGGTGGCGCTGCTGCTGGCGCTGAAACAAGAGCACGGCATCTTGCTGGTCGAGCATGACATGGATGCGGTGTTTGCGCTGGCCGACCAGCTGACGGTGATGGTCAACGGCCAGGTGATCGCCACTGGCACGCCGGCGCAGATCCGGGCCGATGCCGGGGTGCAGGCGGCCTACCTGGGGGAGGAACACGCATGATATGGCCCCCACGCTCGTCACTTCGTGTACTTCGCTGCCCCCCGAGGGGGCTGGCCTTGCTTGGGGCGGCCCGGCGCTGCGGCCGGCTGGAGACTTTATGACAAATCTGTTGATTGATGCGAAAGAGATCCACACCTACTACGGGGCCAGCCACATCCTGCGCGGCATCAACTTCCGGGTGGCGCGCGGTGAGACGATTGGCCTGATGGGGCGCAATGGCATGGGCAAGAGCACCTTGCTCAAGAGCCTGATGGGGCTGGTCAGGCCGCGCTCGGGCTCGATCGACATCATGGGCCGGCCGATGCTGGGCCGGGCGCCGTATGAGGTGTCGCGGCTGGGCGTGGCCTATGTGCCGGAGGGCCGGGGCATCTTTGGCAACCTGAGTGTGGTGGAGAACCTGAAGATGGCGGCGCGCGCGGGCACGCGGGGCCAGCGCGACTGGACCTATGAGCGGGTGCTGGAGACGTTTCCGCGCCTGAAGGAGCGCCTGGGCCATGGCGGCCAGCAGCTGTCGGGCGGGGAGCAGCAGATGCTGACGATTGGCCGGGCGCTGATGACCAATCCGGATGTGCTGATCCTGGATGAGGCCACCGAGGGCCTGGCGCCGCTGATTGCCCGGGACATCTGGCGCATCTGCCAGATCGTGCGGGAAACAGGCATCTCCAGCGTCATCGTGGACAAGAACTGGAAGCATGTCACGCAGATCACCGACCGCAATGTGATCCTGGTCAAGGGCCAGGTGGTGTTCGAGGGCTCCTCCGACGAGCTGCACGCCAGGCCTGAACTGCTTGAGCTGTATCTGGGGGTTTGAGCATGCGAGCCTTCGCTTGCATGCTCTGGCCATTTTCCTGAATTCAAAAAAACATTGGCATGAAAAAAATCTCCTCGCCTCTCCTCGCCCGGCTTCTTCTCGCCACACTCTGCAGTTTTTCCAGCGCCGGCCACGCTGCGCAGGAGATTGTTTTTGGGCAGGTTGCATCGCAAACCAACCCGGCGTCGGCAGCCAACGCCAAGGGCCTTGCCGTTGGCATCCAGACTTACTTCGCCAAAGTCAACGCCAAAGGCGGCATCGCGGGCAACAAGCTCAAGCTGGTGACGCTTGACGATGACCTGCAGGGCCCGAAAATGCTGGAACTGACCCAGCAGCTGGTTGCCGACCCCTCCATTGTTGGCCTGCTGGGCTTCCTCAACAGCGCAGGGCTGGCTGAAATGGCCAAACAGGATTTGCCCGTGAAGGCGGGCATCGCGTTGATCACACCGCTTCAGGGTGACAAGCATGTGATCAGCGCCGGAAATGTATTTCCTCTGCGCAGTGGTTACGCGGACGAAGTCACTGCCTTGCTCAAGGAAGCAAAGAGTTGGGACAAGAACGAAGTCGCGATCGTCAACATGAACATTGCTTTTGGACCGCCCCTGGCCCAACTGGCAATCCAGCAGGCCAATGCACAAGGCCTGAAAATCGCTACCCATCAAGTGATTGATGTCAGTCCCGCAGCATTTGACGCCAGCGTTAAAGCGGCGGTTGCAGCAGTGTCGAAGTCCCAGCCGAAAGCAGTCCTGGTGCTGGCCGCCGGCAAACCCGCCTCTGAATTCATCAGGGCCTTCCGCGAGGCACCGGGTGGCGCTACCCAGGTCTATGGGCTGTCTGTACTGTTGCACGACGCGCTGGTCAACGCCGTTGGCGCAGACAAGGCGCGGGGTATCGTGTTGAGCCAGGCGGTTCCCTACCCCTTCATTCCAAGCAAGGCCGTCATCAACGAATACCTGACGGACATGAATAAATATGCGGCAGGACAGCCACTCTCCTTCTCCAGCCTTGAGGGCTACCTGGGCGCCAAGATAGCCGCAGAAGCAGTGCACCGGGCAGGCAGTCAACCCACACGAGCGAAAGTCCTGGCGGCATTGACGAACCTGGGTGAGTTCGATCTGGGTGGACTCTATGTCAAATACACGCCAGTCAAACGCCAGGGCTGGGGAGGCGTGGAGCTTTCAATCATCAATGGCCAGGGAGCGCTAAAAAAATAACGCGCCAGGCGACAGAGCGTTTTCAGGATGCCCTTGCGGGCTGGCTGTTACTGACTCGCACCTTGTACATCACACAGAGCGATGAATGCTGGCAACCCCACGGTGACCAGCCCCCAGCAAACCAAAGGTCAATCGCTGGAGGCCCGTGGTTTCGGCCTCAGCCTTACCGTTCACGGGCGCGTTCAGCGGGATCACCACGCGGAAAATGATCGACCCAAACCGGCCTCTCAGGCTCTTACCTGAATTGGAAGATACTCCTCTGGCCCGTCGCAACACGACCACACAGCGCAGCGGCATCCGGATGCGCGATGGCTACGGCGTCAAATCAAGCGCCGGAACAATATTGTCAAACGGAATGTTCGCCGTCTCGTTCAGCTTCTTCACCTGCTCGGCGTCGTTGGCCTCGAACAGGCACATGCAACGGCCGCTATCGGGTGCGAATGTACTGCGGATATACCGCACCGGAATACCCGCTTGGGTCATTTCCACGCCGGTGCTGATCGCCCTCTTCTGCGCGGCAGCAAGATCGTTCATCTGTATGCCCTTGAGTGAGCGCTCTACCATATAGACTTGCATCGTGTTCTCCTGTTGACGGGGAAGAACCCCGGATTCAGTCTAGGCTTCAGCCTGGGCGCGGGGAAGCCGCTAGCGCTTATGCATCCATAAGCAATGACTGCCCCGCTGGAGGGACGCTGGAGGGGTATATTCACTCGTACTGACGGGAGGCATCGTGGAACTGCAGCAGATTCGCTATTTCCTCGCCATCCATGAGCATGGCAGCTTCTCCCGCGCCGCACAGGCCTGCGATGTTTCGCAGCCGGCATTGACAGCGGCCATCAAAAAGATCGAAACCGAAATCGGTGCGCCACTTCTGTACCGCGAAGGCAAGCGCCTGGTGTTGACCGAGCTTGGCCGTATGGTGAAACCGCACCTCGAGCAGGTGCTGGTGGGGACGCAGACCGCGCGCGAGATAGCGCGCGACTTCACGCTGCTGCGCCAGGCTCCGCTACGGATCGGCGTCATGACCACGATTGGTCCGACCAGGATGTCCCGCTTTTTTCAACACTTTCATCAAGACAACCCTGGCATAGAGCTCACGGTACGCGACGCCACGCTGCCCGGGCTGCTGCATGACCTGGAGCGCGGTGATCTCGATCTCGCGGTGGTGAGCACGCCCAAGGGCCTGGGCGACACCTTCCGCTCTGAACCGCTCTACCGGGAGCGTTACGTCGTCGTGTTTCCGCCGGGCCACCGCCTTGAGCGCCTGGAGGGCATCGCCTTGAATGACCTTGCCGGGGAAGACTATGTGGACCGGCTCGCCTGCGAGTTGCGCGAGGCAGTCATGGCCGCGTGCGGACAGCGCAAGGTCGAGCTGTACGCCGCATTTCGCAGCGAGCGCGAGGACTGGGTCGAATCCATGGTGCTGGCCGGGCTCGGCTTCGCTTTCATGCCGGAATATTCAGTGCGCCTGAGCGGATTACAGCAACGTCCACTGGTCGATCCGCCGGTTGAGCGTGCTGTGCTGATAGCCGACGTGCGCGGCCGCCAGCGGGCACCTGCTTCAAGGCTGTTTGTAGAAAGCATCCGTGCCTATCATTGGCCCGTCTGAATGGCAACATCGACTGGCTGGGCCGCATTATTGAGCAGCAGCGTGGCAAGCGCCCCGGCGAGGTGATGAAGGAGCGCATCCTTGCACCGCTGGCCATGCAGGACATCGCCTTGACGATGACCGATTCGATGAAGCCGCGCCACGTGACGATCCACGGCCGCGCTGCCGACGGCAAGCTCACGCCGCGACCCGACCTGATGCTGCCGCAGCCGCCCGAAATGGACTGCGGCGACCACGGGCTGTACGCCACCGTGGGCGAATACATGCAATTCATCCGCATGGCGCTCAACGACGGTGCCGGATCGCATGGCCACATGCTGAAGGCTGAAACCGTGGCGTAGATCCCGAAGGACGGGCTGGGCAGCCTCAAGAGCACTGGCTGGACGACCTCGATACCCTCGTTGTCCAACACCGGCGAGTGACGGATTGGGCTTTCCCGGGACAATCGACAGAAAAAAGTGTCGCATCCAAGGCCCGCATGGGCGAGAAAATTAACGCATGTTGCCCGTGTGGCCCAATGAATACCGGCCGGGCTGCGGCCACACAGTCAAGCCGTGCGGCTCGCGGCCAACTTTGACTTTGTCTACTGCGCCCGTGCTGGTGTCAAAACGGTAAACCTCATTGTCGTATCTACCGGACAGCCAAAGATATTTGCCATCAGCGCTGACATTTCCCATATCCGGGCTTCCTCCTCCGGGCACCACCCAGGTGGCCGTCACTTTTCGGGTCGCGAAGTCGATCACCGAAACGCCGCCCTTGCCTTTAGCGTCACCGCGAATCTTGTTGCTGCCCCGGTTGGCGACATACAGACTCTTCCCATCGCGGCTCGGGTATAGCCCATGCGCACCGACGCCGGTGGAAATAAAGCCAACCTGTCGAAATGATTCAAAGTCCACCACATGCACGCCATCGGAGATCATGTCCGCAATGAAGAGCGTTTTACCGTCTGGGGACATTCGAATGTCCTGGGGCATGCCTAATTTGGTGTTGACCCTGGCTTCAGGGTTGCTGGGGTCCGGCACGCGCATCGGTTTCTTGCCTGGTTTGGCCAACAACGCGAGCACGTCGGGGCGATTGAAATAAGCGCTGAGTTTGATCGTCTCCACGATTCGACGGGTAGCCAGGTCGATCTTGGTAATCGCGCCGCCGAACTCGCAGGTAAATACGGCATAACGCCCGTCCATCGAGAAATCCGCATGATTGATGCCCGCACATGCCGGTGTGCTGATTGAGAATTCCAGCTTCATGCTTTGGGGGTCGCGGAAATCCAGCCTTTTGAAGGCTTCAGCGACCACGATGGCATAGCGGCCATCCAGCGACCAGTACAGGTTGTACGGATCATCCACGGGAATCGAGGGACCGACTTTGCCTGTACGCGGGTCGATCGGCGTCAGGCTGCCGTCTGTTCTTCCTTCTGCGTTGTTGGCCACCCATAAGGTTTTCAGATCCCAGGAGGGAACTATGTGTTGCGGGTGCACGCCCACCTTGAGCGTGTCGACCACTTTCAGCGTGCCCGGATCAATAACGGTTACGGTATTGGCCGATCGATTGGGAACATATACCCTCTCCAGTGCTCCGGACACCGCCGCGGAAAAGCGTCCGGCGACCGTTTCGCTATAGAGGTTGTTCCGGTCTGGCACTGCAGGCATCCCTGGGCCATTTGCAGCAGTGTTTGCCTGCACACCAGCCTGTGCACTTGCGTGTTCAGTCTGGGCAAAGGACAGAAGGATCGCGAGCGCGGCTGCGATCGCTGGAGTTTTAAAGAAGTGCATGTCAGATAAAGTTTTGTGAGTTGAAAAATGATGTGTCGCTAGGGACGGGCCGTAATTGCCTCGCGAATCGATTGAACGCTCTTGTCCACGATCATGTCTGTGCCAATGCGGCCCAACAGCGCACTTGATCCTGCGGGATCGCCCGAGACACCAGAGGATGGTCCCGTCATGGCAGAACCGTTCAGTTGCCCGGTTCTCACACGGCCGGGATCTATGGCCAGCATGAGGGAGGTGTCTGCCAGTCCCGCATGGGTTCCAATTTGATTGCTGGGCAGGCCACGCGCTCGCAATGCCTGCGCAAAATCCTCATCCGCTGCGCGATAGTAGGCAGAAATATAGTGTGCTCGTGTTTTTGAAGTGGTCCATTCGCGGTTCAGGCGTTGGGCCACCTCCTTCAAAAGGTTCTGATAGCCCCCATGGTCACCGATGAACACAATATGGAGGAAGCCGTGCTGCTTCAGGCTGCGGGCGGCACCCGACAGCACTGCAACGAATGCATCGTCAGGGACCGATATGGTGCCGGCAAACCTCATATGACCGGAAGGCGGAGACACACGGCCCTCAGGGACGTAGGAAACGACCGGCGCCACCAGTGTATTGCCCAGTTTGTCAGCTATGCGCCCAGCGAGCGCCTGAACTCGAACATTGTGCTTTCCCAAGGCCATGTGGGGGCCGCTTTGCTCGGTGCCACCGACGGGAATGATGATGGTTGTCGCTCCCGCGCGCAGGGTGTCACGGACTTCCGTCCAGGTCAGCTCATCGAGATAAACACTGCTGGGCACGGCTTGCGCGCTTTGGCTGCACAATGCGCAAGCCATCAACAAGAGCGAGAAGGCACTGCGGCTCAAATTTGTGCAAAAAAGCGAGGTAGCGCTGCTGAATGGTTCTTGAATCGGCTTTGGCACGGTGATAACACTTTCACTTTCCGCTTGTCTGGCCTGCTGACCAGCCTGGACAGCGTAAACGCAGTGCGTTAGCGATGACCCATGCTGAACCTGGACTCATCGCCAAAACAGCAATCATGGGTGACAACAGCCCACCTGTAAAGGGGAAAAGCAGGCCCGCGGCCAAGGGCGCGCCGAGGGAGTTGTAAACGAAGGTGAACCCCAGGTTCTGCTTGATGTTGGCAATGGTCGCTTGGGATAACTCGCGAGCCGTAGCAACATCGCGCAGATCTCCCCTGACCAACGTCACCTGCGAACTGTTCATCGCCACATCCGTGCCCGTACCGCCCAGGGCGACACCGGCATATGCCTCGGCCAGAGCCAGCGCGTCGTTGATGCCGTCGCCGGCCATCTACGTCACCCATGGGCGCCAGCACGATCACAACGATCCTGAGTGCAGGGTCGTTCTTTGAATCACTGATGCGTTGTTCCGTCCTTCGCGATCTGCGTCCAGGTCCGCCCCTGGTCCTTGCTGAGAAACACGCTTCGTTTGAAGGTCGCGATGGCGATCTCGGATCGCCGGACGGGGTTCTGCGCGATGTAGGCCACGGCGTCCTCCGTCAGTGCCGGGACAGTGACCTCCTCTGCCTTGGAACCGGCCTTCAATGCGATCCTCGCCAGCGCCGCCTTGCCTGCATGGGTGCTGAACCACAGATGCTGACCGTCCAGGTCGAAGCTTTGGGCGAGTACGCGCTGGCCACCCGCCAGCCGCTCGAAGCTCTCGGCCGAATCCCGGGACAGATACAGCCCGTCGTCCATGCCGGCAGCGACGACTTTGGCGTCCGTGGGGTGCACGACCAGGCTGTTGAGCTTGGGACCCAGCCCCCTGGCGGCGGCGCGCGTCCACTTCAGGCCATCGTTTAGTGTGTGGTAGATGCCGGCCTGGCTCATGCGGGAGTTCGGCTGGTGATTGAGCACGTACACCGCGTTGGTCGCGTAGCTGGTCGCCAGCATATGGAAGTCCGATTCGCCCGTGAGCCCCAACTGCTGCCAGTTCTTGCCGCCGTCGCGGCTCTTGATCAGGCCGAAAGGGTTGGTCAGTCCGGAACCCGGTGCCGGGTGCCCGCTGCTGTACAACGCGTCGCGCGTGGCGGAGTAGCCCATGTAGTCGTGCGCCGGCCCTGCGGCCTTGGACCAGCGCCCGTCCGCGTACACGGCCAGGCCATGGTGGCTGGGGATCAGGAGCTGCTTGCCGTCAGCGCTGTAGGACAGCCCGTGGACATGCATCAGCATGACAGGCTCGCCAGCGCGAATCGGGGACGCCGCAATGACGCCCAATGCCAATGCGAGCACGCAGGCTTGAAGGGTGCGTTTTTTAGTGAGCATGGTGATTCTTCGTGGTTAGTGGGAACGTGCATGAACGGACGGGTGCCTCCTGGTTGGGGGGCAGGCGCCGGTGACCCTTCCGTACACGGTGACTTGAGATAAGGAGCATCAGCCATGACGAATCACAACGCCCACAATGAGCGGGCCAAGCGCCAGTACTTCGCCCGCCGTCGCTGAGCTGGACGGGTTTATCCCCAGGCTTTGCTTTTTTTTGACTGCGGTGTCGGTGAGTGGCATGGGCTCTCCAGGGAGTGCAATTTCTGGCGATACCCCCAATCGAATACACACTACGCCCCCAAAGATACCCCCCACAAGCACCGGCTTGCAATACCCATTGTTGGACGTTAGAAAACAAAAAAGCCCCGTGGATAGGGGCTTTTAGGGGTGTTTTTAGTACTGTGCTGGACAGTCTAAAACGTAACCTTGGCGGAGTGGACGGGACTCGAACCCGCGACCCCCGGCGTGACAGGCCGGTATTCTAACCAACTGAACTACCACTCCTGGTAGTAGCAACGTTCGCTCTTTCGAGCCAAGTCGCCTGCCCTTGCGGGCTGGCTGTTACTGACTTGCGCCTTGTACATCACATAGGGTGATGAATGCTGGCGACCCCACGGGGATTCGAACCCCGGTACTCACCGTGAAAGGGTGATGTCCTAGGCCTCTAGACGATGGGGTCAAAGCCTTGGAACTTTCCGGACAGGCTTTTTGTTTTTACACAAAGGCCTGACAAAAAAACTCTGCTAAATCTCTCTCAACAATTTTTGGTGGAGGTAAGCGGGATCGAACCGCTGACCTCTTGCATGCCATGCAAGCGCTCTCCCAGCTGAGCTATACCCCCAAAACCCTGCAGATTTCTCAGCAGTTGTCGAGCCTTGAATTATAGCCCGAAAATTCGCGGTTTTTCAAATCTTCAAACGCGAGATCACATCTTCCCGTTTCATGAGCTCCAGAATCGCATCCAGCGAGGGCGTTTGCGGAGTGCCCATCACCAGCACGCGCACCGCCATCGCGAGCTGCGGCATTTTCAGTCCGGTCTCCGCGAGCACCTGTTTGATCGCCGCCGCAATGGCCGCCTTGCTCCACTCGCAGGCAACCAGCGCATCGGCCAGTTTGCCCAGAGCCGGGCGCACGGCTTCGGTCACGTGGGTGCTGATATCCTGTGCGCTCGGCTGTCCGCCCGTCACCAGCAATTGCAGCCAGTCGGCCAGCTCCACCAGCGTGCTGCAGCGGTCCTTGAAAAGCCCGCAACCACCGACCATGCGTGCGGTGTCCAGGCCCACGCCGCGCGCAGCCAGGAAGGGCTGCACAAGTTCGGCCAGCTTGTCGTCTGCCGTAGCCTTGAGGTGCTGTGCATTGACCCAGCGCAGCTTCGCTTCATCGAACTGTGCGGCACTCTTGCCGAGGTGATCGAGGTTGAACCACTTCAGGAATTGCTCGCGGCTGAAAATCTCGTCGTCGCCGTGACTCCAGCCGAGGCGCGCCAGGTAGTTCACCATGGCGTCGGGCAAGTAACCTTCGGCCGCGTACTGCGTCACCGGCTTGGCACCGTTGCGCTTGCTCATCTTTTCGCCCTGTTCGTTCAGAACCGTGGGCAAATGGGCATAAACCGGCACGTCCTTGCCGAGCGCGCGGAAGATATTGATCTGGCGCGGCGTGTTGTTCACATGGTCATCGCCGCGAATCACATGCGTGATGGCCATGTCGATATCGTCCACCACCACGCAGAAGTTGTAGGTGGGTGTGCCATCCGGCCGCGCAATGACGAGGTCATCGAGCTCGTCGTTGCTGATCTCGATGCGGCCCTTGACCTTGTCGTCCCAGACCACCGAGCCGCCCTGCGGGTTTTTAAAGCGCAGCACGGGCTGCACGCCCGCGGGAATGGGCGGCAGCGTCTTGCCCGGCTCGGGCCGCCAGGTGCCGTCATAGCGCGGTTTTTCCTTGGCGGCCATCTGCTTTTCGCGCAGCGCGTCGAGCTCGGCCACGCTCATGTAGCAGGGGTAGACCTGGCCGGCCGCCTGCATCTCGGCCAGCACGGCCTTGTAGCGGTCCATGCGCTGCATCTGGTAGAAAGGGCCCTCGTCATGGTCCAGGCCCAGCCAGCGCATGCCCTCGATGATCACGTCGACCGCGGCCTGGCTGGAACGCTCCACGTCCGTGTCTTCAATGCGCAAAATGAAATCGCCGCCGGTGGCGCGGGCAAATGCCCACGGGTACAGCGCCGAGCGGATGTTGCCCAGGTGGATAAAGCCCGTGGGCGATGGCGCAAAACGCGTTCGTATTTTCTGTGTCATTTCAAACGGCCCAGACCGTCCAGACCTCTGCGGAGATCGGCTTTCAAATCGTCAATGTGTTCCAGGCCCGCGGCCACGCGGATCAGGCCCTGGCCTATGCCGGCGGCCTGCCGCTGCGCTTCACTGAGCCGGCCGTGCGAAGTGGTGGCCGGATGGGTGATCGTGGTCTTGGTGTCGCCCAGGTTGGCCGTGATGCTGCAGACTTGCGTGCTGTCGATCACGTGGAAGGCATTTTTGCGGGCGCTTTCGACATCGCTGCCATTGACATCAAACGACAGTACCGCGCCGCCGCAGCCCTGCCCGTTGATGGTTTGCTGCCGCATCGCCAACGCATATTGCGGGTGCGACTCGAGGCCCGGGTAATACACGCGGGCCACGCCCGGTTGCGCCTCCAGCCAGGTGGCCAGCGCCAGCGCATTGGCGCTTTGCGCCTGCATGCGAATGGACAGTGTTTCCAGGCCCTTGAGCACCACCCAGGCGTTGAACGCCGACAGCGTCATGCCGGCGCTGCGCATGATGGGGACCAGCTTGTCGTCAATGAGTTGCCTGGTGCCGCAAATCGCACCGGCGATCACACGGCCCTGACCGTCGAGGTATTTGGTGCCTGAATGGATGATCAGGTCGGCGCCCAGTTTCACGGGCTGCTGCAGCGCGGGTGAGCAAAAGCAGTTGTCCACGGCCAGCAGGGCGCCTGCGGCATGCGCGATGTCGGCCAGCGCGCGTATGTCGCATATCTCGGTCAGCGGATTGGTCGGCGTTTCGGCAAACAGCAGCCTGGTGTTGGGCTTGATCGCCGCCCTCCACTCGGCCACGTCGGTTTGCGACACAAAAGTGCTTTCGACACCGAACTTGCCGAACTCGCTGCCAATCAGTTTGATGGTGGAGCCAAACACCGACTGCGAGCAGATCACGTGGTCGCCGCTTTTGAGCAGGCCCATGCACATCAGCAGGATGGCCGCCATGCCGCTGGAGGTGCCGATGCAGGCTTCGGTTCCCTCCATCGCCGCGAGGCGCTGCTCCATGCTGGTCACCGTGGGGTTGGTAAAGCGCGAATAGATGTAGCCCTCTTCCTCATTGGCAAAGCGCCGCGCCGCAGTGGCGGCATCGGGCTGCACAAAGCTGCTGGTCAGGTACAGCGCTTCGGAGTTTTCGCCGTACTGGCTTTTGTCGACGGCGGCGCGCACGGCCAGCGTGTCGAGGTGCAGGTTCTCAGGCAGTTTCTTGTTGCTCATCGTTCAGGCCTCTTGCGGATTGGGAAGCGCCAGGCGCGACACATCCACATCGCCTTCTTCACTGGTATCCACGCGTTGTTGGTTCATCTTTTCAATCGTCTCGCTGGTCACGTCCCCGGTGATGTAAACGCCGTCAAAGCACGATGCATCAAAACCGTCCAGCTTGGGATTGAGCGAGCCCACGGCGCGTTTCATGCTCTCCACGTCCTGGTAAATCAGGGCATCGCAGCCAATCACCTGGCGGATTTCCTCAACGGTGCGGTCATGCGCCACCAGTTCCGTCGCCGTGGGCATGTCAATGCCGTAGACGTTGGGATAACGCACGGGCGGCGCCGCGCTGGCCAGATACACCTTGCGCGCGCCGGCGTCACGCGCCATCTGCACGATTTCGCGGCTGGTGGTGCCGCGCACGATGGAGTCGTCCACCAGCAGCACATTGCGGCCCTTGAATTCACTCGCAATCACATTGAGCTTCTGGCGCACTGATTTTTTGCGCACGCCCTGCCCCGGCATGATGAAGGTGCGGCCGACGTAGCGGTTCTTCACAAAACCTTCGCGATACGGAATGCCCAGCAGGTGTGCCAATTGTGTCGCGCTGGGGCGGCTGGATTCGGGAATCGGGATGATGACGTCAATCTCGCTGGGCGGCACGGTGGAGACCACGCGCTTGGCCAGCGTTTCACCCAGGTTCAGCCGCGCCTGGTAGACCGAAATGCCGTCCAGCACCGAGTCGGGCCGGGCCAGGTAGACAAACTCGAAAATGCAGGGATTGAGCTTGGGTGAAGCCGCGCATTGCTCGGCATGCACGGTGCCTTCCATATCCACGAACACCGCTTCGCCCGGCGCAATGTCGCGGTCAAACTGGTGCGAGGTGCCTTCCAGCGCCACCGACTCGCTGGCCACCATCACGGTGCCGCCATCCTCGTTCTGGCCGTGGCCTATGCACAGCGGGCGAATGCCGAACGGATCGCGGAAAGCCAGCAGGCCGTGGCCGGCAATCAGCGCCACCACGGCGTAAGAGCCTTTCACCCGTTTGTGCACGCCGCGCACCGCCGCGAACACATCAACCGGATTGAGCGGCAGGCCGCGCGTGGTTTTTTCCAGCTCATGCGCCAGCACGTTGAGCAGCACTTCAGAGTCGCTCTCGGTGTTGATGTGCCGGTGGTCGGTGTTGAACAGCTCGGCCTTGAGTTCGGCCGCATTCGTCAGGTTGCCGTTGTGCGAGAGCACCAGCCCGAACGGCGCATTGACGTAAAACGGCTGGGCCTCGTCTTCGCTGTAGGCATTGCCGGCCGTGGGATAACGCACCTGGCCCAGGCCCACATTGCCCGGCAACGCGCGCATGTTGCGGGTGCGAAACACGTCGCGCACCATGCCCTTGGCCTTGTGCATGTAAAACTTGCGCCCCTGCTGCGTGACGATGCCTGCCGCATCCTGGCCGCGGTGCTGCAGCAGCAGCAGGCCGTCATAGATCAGCTGGTTGACCGGGGCTTTGCTGACGACGCCGACTATTCCACACATAAGCTTATATTTCCATTCATAAATTTTCCGCTGGACCGCCCCGGGGAAAATGCGCCCGTTTTGGGGGCCGCACCTCACACGAAGTGAAAAGCGTGGGGGTCATACTTCTATTTCAAATACTTCGCAAACTTCTCCGGCAGAACCGGCTGCAAACCTTTGAGCGTGGCCGTCAGCATGGCCGCGCCTCTGGACTCCCGCCACCATTCAGTGGTCTTGAGCCCCGTCATGTCAATCACCACCGTGGCGGCCAGCAGCAGGATCAGTCCGCGCAGCAGGCCAAATCCCGCGCCCATCACGCGGTCCACCGGCCGCAAGCCAACGGCTTCGACCAGCTTCTTCAGCAAAAAAGCCAGCAAACCGGCCGCAAACACCGCAACAATGAATACCAGCACAAACGCAGCCGCATAGCGCACCGGATTCGAGGCGGACTGGATGGGCAACCGGGCGGCCACCTCGGGCGCAAACCATTGCGCCGCAAAAAACGCCACCACCCACCCCAGTACCGACAAAACCTCATAAACCAGCCCGCGCCAGGCGCCCAGCACCAGCGAGAAGACCAATACCGCCAGCAAAATCCAGTCAACAGCCGCCACGAATGTCCCGACCCGCTGCTTACAAGGTCAGGATGGCGGCCGGCAAATCAAGGGCCTTGATCTTGCTGGCCGCCGTTTCAGCCTCTGCCCTGCTGGCAAACGGCCCGACGCGGACACGAATACGCTTGCCATCTTTGGTTTCGGCGACCTGTGTATAGGTTTTCAGACCGGCTTTTTCCAGCTTGAGCCGCGCTTCGCGGGCCTTGGCCACATCGGCAAAGGCACCAACCTGCACCACGACACGGCCAGCGGCCTCTTCGGCTACCTTGCCGGCCGGCGCGGACGAGCCACTGAGCAACGCGCTGGCCCGCACCGCATCGTCGCTCGCAGCGGCTGGCTTGGGGGCTGCTTTGGGCTCCGCCTTCACTTCCGGCTTGGGCTCGGATTTGGGTTCAGGTTTAGGTTCAGCTTTTGACTCCGGCTTTGCTTCGCTTTTGATAGCTGCAGGCGCCGGCGTTACAGGGCCCGCAGCCTGTTTGGATGGCAGGATTTCTTCCTGCGGGGCCAGGCTGGCGGTGGCGGCCACTTTTTCGGAAGGCGCGGGAGCGGCGAGAGGTTTGACCGTGCCCTTGGCGGGAATTTCAATCGGAATGTCCACGGCAATCGGCCGCGGCTGGGTATCAAACAGCAGCGGAAAACCCACCACGCCAATCAGCACCAGCACGGCCGAGCCGATCAGGCGGTGTTTGGCGCGCTTGCGCACCACCTCCACGCTTTCCGTTTGAACGGCTGATCCGGCAGTGGGAGCAGCGTTGGAGCCGCCCCGGCGGAAGTTGAAAAACGGCATGGTGTGGCTTGAATCCGTTGACGGTTAACGTGGGCTGTCGGTCTGCATTTCCAGGCATCACAGGCCCCGGGTCAGACAGGTTTATCCGGCATCAAGAAGCCAGGTGCGGGGCCATGAGGCGCGGCACCCCGCCCTTCAAAACACCGCCCACCGTGTAGAACGAGCCGAACACCACAATTCTATCAGCGGGCCCTGCAGCCCTCACGGCGGCCTGCAGCGCCAGTTCGGGGTCTTTGTGCGTGGTGGCGGTCACGTCGGGCCGGCTTTCCACCGCCTGCCATTTCGCCGCCAGCTCTTCGCCGCTCGCGGCCCGGGCCGTGGGCAAATCAGTGAAATACCATTTATCGATCAGCGGGCCGACCCGCGCCAGCATGGGTGCCAGGTCCTTGTCGGCCATGGCGCCAAACACCGCATGGGTGCAGGGGTAAAAGCCCATGGCGTCCAGGTTTTCGGCCAGGGCCGCCACCGAATGCGGGTTGTGCGCCACGTCCAGCACCAGCGTGGGCTGGCCCGGAACGATCTGGAAACGCCCTGGCAGCTCGACCATGGACAGGCCATTGCGCACCGCCTGGGCCGTCACCGGCAGGCGATCGCGCAGGGCCGTCAGCGCCGCCAGCACACCAGAGGCATTGACCAGCTGGTTGGCGCCGCGCAGTGCCGGGTAAGCCAGCCCGGCATACCTGCGGTATGTTTTGGCCCCCACGCTTGCCACTTCGTGTGCTGCGCTGCCCCCCGAGGGGGCTGTGCTTGCTTGGGGCGGCCCGGCGCGGCGCACTTTGGCCCCCACGCTTGTCACTTCGTGTACTGCGCTGCCCCCCGAGGGGGCTGTGCTGCCTTGGGGCGGCCCGGTGTCCGCACGCCCCACCCAGCTCCATTGCTGCTTGTCGCCCGAAAAATTGAAGTCCTGGCCGAAGCGCCACAGGTCAGCGCCCAGTGCGGCGGCATGGTCAAGAATGCTTTGCGGCGGCACCGGGTCGCTCACCACCACCGGCTTGCCGGCGCGCATGATGCCGGCTTTCTCCCGGCCTATGCTCTCGCGGTCGTTGCCCAGAAACTCCATGTGGTCCAGGTCGATGCTGGTGATCACGGCGCAGTCGGTGTCCAGGATGTTGACAGCGTCCAGCCGGCCGCCCAGCCCCACTTCCAGGATGACAACGTCCAGCTTCGCATCGGCCAGCAGCTGCAGGATAGCCAGCGTGGTGAATTCAAAGTAGGTCAGCGAGATTTCATCGCCGTTCTGGACCCTGGCCGCTTCAACACGGGCAAAGTTTGCGACCAAATCAGTCGCATTGACGATGTCGCCGCGGACCCTGCAGCGTTCTTCAAAATGCACCAGGTGCGGCGAGGTGTAAACGCCGGTGCGGTAGCCCGCCTCGAGCAGGATGGCTTCGAGCATCGCGCAGGTCGAGCCCTTGCCATTGGTTCCGGCGACCGTGATGACGGGGCAGGCAAACGCCAGCCCCATGCGCCTGGCCACGGCCTGCACCCGCTCCAGCCCCATGTCGATGCTTTTGGGGTGCAGGCGCTCGCAGTGGGCCAGCCAGTCTTGCAGTGTCTTGAGTTGTTCCATACAGGCCCGCATTGTCGCGCAAGCCATGGCACACCCCCGTTGACCCTCACTGCGTGTAGGGTCCTCCCCCCTTGCAGGGGGCGGCGCCTGCGGCCGGCAAAGCCGGACCGGCGGCCCCTGCTAACGCGAGACGCCTCATCCAGCGCTCGTTCATGCTGCGAAACGGTCGGTCGCGGCCATCAGCTGCTGCAGGATGCCAGGCTCATTGAAGGCGTGCCCGGCATCGTCGATCAGGTGAAAGTCCGCCTCCGGCCAGGCGCGGTGCAGGTCCCAGGCGGTTTTGGCGGGCGTGGCCATGTCGTAGCGTCCCTGCACGATGACGCCGGGAATGCCAGCCAGCTTGCCGGCGTCACGGATCAGCTGGCCCTCCTCCAGCCAGCCGGCATGCACGAAGTAATGGTTTTCGATGCGGGCGAATGCCAGCGCGAAGTCATCCGCTGCATGTTTGGCGGTGGCGGCCTCATCGGGCAGCAGCGTGATGGTCTGGCCCTCCCACAGGCTCCAGGCCCGGGCGCAGGCCAGCTGCTCGGCCCGGTTGGACCCCACCAGCCGCTTGCGGTAGGCGGCCATCAGATCGCCTCGCTCAGCCGGCGGGATGGGCGCCAGAAACGCCTCCCACAGGTCCGGAAACAGCCAGGAGGCCCCCTCCTGGTAGTACCAGAGCAGTTCGGCGCGCCGCAGCGTAAAAATGCCGCGCACGATGAGGGCCGACACCTGGGCGGGGTGCGTCTGGGCATAGGCCAGCGCCAGTGAGCTGCCCCAGGAACCGCCAAATACCACCCAGCGTTCCACGCCCAGCAGGGTGCGCAGCCGCTCGATGTCGGCCACCAGGTGCCAGGTGGTGTTGTTGTCCAGCGAGGCACTGGGGCGCGAGCGGCCGCAGCCGCGCTGGTCGAACAGCAAAACACAGTAGCGCTTGGGGTCAAACAGCCGCCGGTGGTCGGGGGAGCAGCCGGAGCCAGGCCCGCCGTGCAGGAAAACCGCGGGCTTGCCTGCCGGGTTGCCGCACAGCTCCCAGTAAATCGAATGGCCGTCACCCGTCTCCAGCACGCCGGTGCGGAAAGGCTCGATGGGCGGGTAGAGAAACGGCCTGGAGCGGCCGGAAGGGCGGGTCGGGAGGTCAGAGGCCGAGGAGGTCATGGGCGTCGTCCATCAAAATGGGGGCAGGGAAAAGGCCGCAACAGCTACGGGCTACTGCAGGGGCGTGCTGGCATTATTCCAGTGTTGGCCCACCATCAACCGACGGCACCGTCGCGGGCGTCCCGGTTTGCCGGAATCCACCGGATCAGCTATTTATTTGATAGCTTCTGGTCCCCGTCGAATCAGGGTAAAAAGCCAAATTCCTCTAACACTCTGCAAGAATAAACAGATGATCATCCTCTACGGCATTCCCAACTGCGATACTGTCAAAAAGGCACGCGCCTGGCTCACCGCCCAGGGCGTGAACTACCAGTTCCACGACTTTAAAAAACAGGGCGTCCCGCCAGAAAGACTCGCAGTGTGGACCCAGGCGGCGGGTTGGGACAAGCTGCTCAACCGGCAGGGCACCACCTGGCGCAAACTGGACCCGGCGACGCAGGCGGCCGTGCACGACGCCGCTACCGCCCAGACGCTGATGCGGGCCAATCCCAGCGTCATCAAGCGCCCGGTCGTAGAGTGGGACACGGGCATCACGCTGGGGTTTGATGTGGCCGGCTGGGCTGCGCGGGTGCGCACCTGACGACTGCGGCAGCCAAGGCGACTGCCAGCCAGCTTTACAGTGAATTTGCAGAACTCTGCCGGCCAAAACGGCTCTGATTCACTAAAATCAGGGTAATTGCCTGAGCCGCCGCTCCGGCGAACAGTCCTTGCCTCCCGCAGGGCGATTGTTCGGGACCGGGTACAAGGCGGCAAACGCTTGAAACTCAGCCACCAGCTGAAAAAGGGGTTGAATCATGAAAAAAGCATTTGTTATTTCCACCGTTGCGGCTGCAGCAACCCTGGCGGCCCTGCCCGCCTTTGCCACCGACATCCTGGCGCGGGTGATTTCCAGCACACCGGTGGTGCAGCAGGTTGCCGTGCCCCGCCAGGTGTGCAGCAACGAGGCGGTCATCATGCAGGCGCCCAAGTCGGGCGCGGGCGCCCTGATGGGTGCGCTGGCGGGTGGCGCGGCCGGCAACGCCATCGGCAATGGCGGCGGCCGGGCTGTGGCCACCGTCATCGGACTGGTAGGGGGTGCCATGATTGGCGACCGCATCGAGGGGCCCAACAACCAGGTGCAAAACGTGCAGCAGTGCAGCACGCAGACCTTCTATGAAAACCGGCCCAGCCACTACAACGTCGTGTACGAATACCAGGGCACCCAGTACAACGTGCAGATGGCCAACGACCCGGGCCAGTATGTACGGCTGCAGGTCACACCGGTCGGCGCCATAACGCCCGGCGCCCAACCGGCACAGCCCACGCAGCCGCAGAGCTTCATCCAGCCGGCACCGCAGCAGCCGGTGTACGTGCAGCCCGTGGTGACAGCCCCTGTGATGTATCAGTCTTATCCCGCCTACTACGCCCGGCCTTACTACGCGCCGTATTACGCACCCATTGGCCTCTCGCTGAACTTCGGCTACAGCCGGGGCTATGGCGGACATCATCACTGGCGTTGAGCTGAGTTGAACTGAGTTGAACTGAGCTTTCAGCGAATCATAAAAAAGGGGCATTGAATGCCCCCTTTTTTATGCCCCTGTCGGCTTCAGCGACAGATGGATTCGGCAGAGGTGGGGCACGGGGCTAGGGCAAGGCCCGGGTAACCTAAAATCAGGGATTACCGCAGCAACCTCTGTCTGCGACGTTTTTCCTGTTTACCCCCATCCATTCATGATTACCGAAAAAATCGACAACATCAGCGTTACCACCAAGGCCAATGTCTACTTTGACGGCAAATGCGTGAGCCATGGCATCACTTTTACTGACGGCACCAAAAAGTCCGTCGGCGTGATTCTTCCCGCCACCCTGACCTTCAATACCGGCGCGCCGGAAATCATGGAATGCGTGGCCGGCGCCTGCGAGTACAGGCTGGCCGGCAGCGACAGCTGGGTCAAATCCGCAGCGGGCGAGAAATTCAGCGTGCCGGGCAACGCGAAGTTTGACATCCGCGTGGCAGAAGGCTTCGAGGCCTACCACTACATCTGCCACTTCGGTTAATCGCCCCTCCCCTCAGGAACCCATTTCATGGCCACCATCCTCCAGAACCTGCCCGCCGGCCAGAAAGTCGGCATCGCCTTTTCCGGCGGCCTTGATACCAGCGCCGCGCTGCACTGGATGAAACTCAAGGGCGCCCTTCCCTACGCCTACACGGCCAACCTGGGCCAGCCCGACGAGCCCGACTACGACGAGATCCCACGCAAGGCATTGCAGTACGGCGCCGAGAAGGCCCGCCTGATCGACTGCCGCAGCCAGCTCGCCGCCGAAGGCATTGCCGCCCTGCAAAGCGGCGCCTTCCACATCACGACCGCAGGCGTCACCTACTTCAACACCACGCCGCTGGGCCGCGCCGTGACCGGCACAATGCTGGTGTCCGCCATGAAGGACGACGACGTCAACATCTGGGGCGACGGCAGCACCTTCAAGGGCAACGACATCGAG
Source organism: Polaromonas sp. JS666 (assembly GCF_000013865.1). NCBI lineage: Bacteria > Pseudomonadati > Pseudomonadota > Betaproteobacteria > Burkholderiales > Comamonadaceae > Polaromonas > Polaromonas sp. JS666. The sequence goes on along the minus strand of NC_007948.1, from coordinate 1,651,683 downwards.
CGCTTTTACCGCTACGGCCTGCTGACCAACCCCAACCTCCGGATTTACAAGCCCTGGCTGGACCAGCTCTTCATTGACGAGCTGGGCGGGCGCGCCGAAATGTCGGCCTTCATGACGCAGGCCGGTTTCGGCTACAAGATGTCGGCCGAAAAGGCCTACTCCACCGACTCCAACATGCTGGGCGCCACCCACGAAGCCAAGGACCTGGAGCACCTGAACAGCGGCATGAAGATCGTGAACCCGATCATGGGCGTGGCCTTCTGGAAAGACGAGGTCGAGGTCAAGCGCGAGGAAGTCACCGTGCGCTTCGAGGAAGGCCAGCCCGTCGCGCTCAACGGCAAGACGTTTTCCAACACTGTTGAGTTGATCCTCGAAGCCAACCGCATTGGCGGGCGCCACGGCCTGGGCATGAGCGACCAGATCGAAAACCGCATCATCGAGGCCAAGAGCCGCGGCATCTACGAGGCACCCGGCCTGGCGCTGCTGTTCATCGCTTACGAGCGCCTGGTGACCGGCATCCACAACGAAGACACGATCGAGCAGTACCGCGACAACGGCCGGCGCCTGGGCCGCCTGCTGTACCAGGGCCGCTGGTTCGACCCGCAGGCCATCATGCTGCGCGAGACGGCGCAGCGCTGGGTAGCGCGTGCGGTCACCGGCGAGGTCACGGTGGAACTGCGCCGCGGCAACGACTACTCGATCCTGAACACGGTCTCGCCGAACCTGACCTACAAGCCCGAGCGGCTGAGCATGGAAAAGGTGGAGGACGCGCCGTTCTCCCCGCTGGACCGCATCGGCCAGCTGACCATGCGCAACCTCGACATCGTCGACACGCGCGACAAGCTCGCGATCTACACGCAGGCCGGCCTGCTGTCAGCCGGCCAGGGCGCGTCGCCGCCGCAACTGAAGAACGACGAACGCAAGTGAGCCGTTGCGGAGGCCGGGGCCGCGATCAGTCGCCTCCGCCGCCGCACCCTCCGCCGCAGCCCGAGCCGCCATCGCCTGACGAACCGCCGTCGCCGCCGCTGGACTCGCTGCCGCCGAAACCCCCTGCATCCCCCGCACCGCCGCCCGAGTCGCTGAAACTGGTGCCGCAATGGGCATCCGACCCGCTCTGCCGGTCGATCGCCTGGCAGTCCGGCACATACTGGAATCCACCCGGCACGCCGAACTTCGCATCTAGCGCAAACAGAAGCGGCAGCCGCGTCGGCTTGCGCCGGTCGATGCTTTCTTCCTTGCAGGCCCAGTACCAGGTGCGGCGAAGACCGTCGTTGCGGCGCGCGTCCCGGCCCAGCACCTCGGCCGGACTGTGATGCAGCAGGCCACCGAAGGCCGCAGCGCACCAGCGTTGATAACCCTGGGTGTGCAGGATGAATTCATGCCAGGCGGTATCGACCACTTTCGAGGGCATGGCCACGAACTTGCGGTTGCTGCGCAGATGCGCCATGAAGAACTGGCGCAAGCCGCGCAGCACGAGCTCCGCATCGCGCTCCTGCAGTTGCGGATGCGCCGCACGCAGTTTGCCGATGAGGAAACCCGGCAGGCTGGCTTCCCGGATGAATTGGCGCCTCGCACTAGCCTCCCAGGCTTGGAGCGACCCGACCAGCACCAGACCCGCGGCCACGAGCGCGATCACCCCGCCCCAATGCCGGTGCCAGACCCATACCGCGAGCACCGCGGCCAGCACCACCGCGCGCCGCGCCCACACGAGCGCGTTGATGCGGCGGCGGAAATTCAGATGGAAAAGGTCCATCAGACCACCACCGGCTCGGGCTCCAGCAGGATGCCAAAACGTTCGTACACGCTGGTCTGGATGGCCTTGGCCAGGGTCATCACTTCACCGCCCGTCACCGGGTTGCCGGGGCCGCCGCGGTTCACCAGCACCAGTGCCTGCCTGTCGTACACGCCGGCATTGCCTACGGATTTGCCTTTCCAGCCGCAGGCGTCGATGAGCCAGCCTGCGGCCAGCTTGACCGTGCCGTCGGCCAGCGGGTAGTGAACAATTTTGGGCTCGCGCTGGATGATGTCGGCGCACTGCTCGGGTGAAACGGTCGGGTTCTTGAAGAAGCTGCCGGCATTGCCGATGACCTGCGGATCGGGCAGCTTGGCCCGGCGGATTTCGCAAATCCAGTCGTAAATTTGCTGCGCATCCGGCGCATGGACCCCGGCCTGCTGCATCTTTTTCTCGATATCGGCATACCCCAGCACGGCCTTCCAGGCCTTGGGCAGGGAAAACCGCACATGGGTGATCAGCGCCTTGCCCGCCAAGCCGAAACCGGGCGTGCCCGCACTGGTGGCGATGCTGGTGTGTTTGAACACGGAATCGCGGTAGCCGAACGCGCACTGCGCGGCATTGAGGGTAAAGCGCTGGCCGGTGGTCAGGTCCACGGCATCGAGCGACTCGAAGCGGTCCTGCAGCTCCACCCCATAGGCGCCAATGTTCTGCACAGGCGATGCGCCGACGGTGCCGGGGATCAGTGCCAGGTTTTCCAGGCCCGGGTAGCCCATCTGCAGGGTCCAGGTGACCAGATCGTGCCAGTTCTCGCCAGCCCCGGCCTCGACGATCCAGGCCTTGGCGGTTTCGCCGACCAGGCGCTTGCCCATGATCTCCACCTTGAGCACCAGGGGTTTGACGTCACCGGTCAGCACGATGTTGCTGCCACCGCCCAGCACAAACTTGGACATGGCGCGCAACGCATCATCCTGCAGCACGGCGGCAATGTCGGACTCGGCACTGACCCGGACGAGGGAAAGCGCCTTGGCCATAATGCCAAAGCTGTTGGAATGCTGGAGCGGAACGTTTTTCTCGACTAACATCACGGGATTGTCTCATCCCTGCCCGCCCCTGCCCCACCTCTTCCCGCCCTTTTACCGCCCTCTACGCCCCCCTTTTTCACCTGTCCTTTTCTCTTACTTCCAGCAAAGACCCGCATCATGCCCTCCTTTGATACCGTTTTAGAAACCGATATGGTCAAGGTCAAGAACGCCGTTGAAAACACCAGCAAGGAAATCGGAACCCGCTTTGACTTCAAGGGCACCGCCGCCTCGATCGAACTGAAGGACAAGGACATCACGCTGGTGGGCGATAGTGATTTCCAGATCGACCAGATCAACGACGTTCTGCGCAACAAGCTCACCAAGGCCGGTGTCGACATCCGCTTTCTGGACGTCGGCAAGATCGAAAAAATTGGTGGCGACAAGGTCAAGCAGGTGACCAAGGTACGTGACGGCATCGAAACCGAGCAGGCCAAGAAAATCCAGCAACTCATCAAAGGCAGCAAGATGAAGGTGCAGGCTGCCATCCAGGAAGGCAAAGTCCGTGTCACGGGCGCCAAGCGCGACGACCTGCAAGCTGCCATGGCGCTAATCCGGGCGGACATGAAAGATCTTCCACTGAGCTTTGATAATTTCAGGGATTAAACATGGCCCCCACGCTTGTCGCTTTGCGTACTGCGCTGCCCCTTTCACAAGAAAAGGGGGCTGTGCTTGCTTGGGGCGGCCCGGCGCGGCGCACTTTGCCCTCCTCGCGTATTTCCGTTGTAGCAGGGTTGCTGACGGCGTTCACACTGCTGCACGGCGCGGCTTATGCCCAGTCGGTGGCGCTGGCCGGCATGATGGGCAGCAAGGCCCTGCTGGTGGTTGATGGCAGCACGCCAAAGTCTGTGGCGGCGGGTGAGACCCACCAGGGGGTCAAGGTCATTTCCACCTCAGGCGACCAGGCCGTCATTGAGCAATCCGGCAAACGCCACACCCTGCGGGTGGGTGACGCACCGGTGAGCACGGGCGGCAGCGGCGCCTCGGCGGGCCGGGGCACCCGCATCATCCTGACGGAAAGCGGAGGCGGCCACTTCATGACCGCCGGGCAGATCAATGGCCGCGCCGTGCAATTCATGGTTGATACCGGTGCCACCAGTATTGCGATGAGCGTCGCCGATGCCGACCGTGCGGGCATCAACTACAAGAACGGGCAGCCGGTGCGCATCTCCACCGCCAACGGCAACACGCAGGGCTTTCGCATCCAGCTCAACTCGGTACGCATCGGCGACGTGGAGGTGTACGACGTGGCGGCTGTGGTAACACCCGAACCCATGCCCTTCCTGCTGTTGGGCAACAGTTTTCTGACGCGCTTTCAGATGAGGCGGGAAAACAACCAGATGACGCTGGACAAGCGGTACTAGACCTGTCCACACACAACCCGCCGGCATTCACGCACCGGCGCAGTTGCGGTGCTATCGCGCCGTCTTGCCCGAGGAGCCCAGCTTGGACTCGGTGCCCTTCAGCAGCTTGTTGATGTTCTCGCGGTGGCGATACACCAGCAGCGCGCTGATGGCGAACATGGCGACCAGGATGCCTTTGTCCACGTACCACGCGGCCCGGTCACCAAAGAGGTAATACAGGGGCGCAAAGACTGCGGCAACCAGGGACGCCAGCGAGGAATAGCGCGAGAAATACGCCACGATCACCCAGGTCAGCAGGGTTGCCAAACCCAGCACCCAGCTGATGCCAAGCAGCACGCCCGCAGCCGTGGCCACGCCCTTGCCGCCCTTGAAGTGGAAAAACACCGGGTACAGATGGCCAATAAAAGCCGCAAAGCCTACGGCCGCTACGGTGCCGTCGCCCAGGCCATAGTCGCGACCCAGCCACCGGACCAGCATCACGGGCAGCCAGCCCTTCAAGCCATCAAGCAGCAAGGTGGCCACCGCCGCCACCTTGTTGCCTGAACGCAGCACGTTGGTTGCACCCGGATTTTTGCTGCCGTAGCTGCGGGGATCGTGCAAGCCCATCACCTTGCTGACAATGACCGCAAAAGACAGCGAGCCGAGCAGGTAGGCCGCAAGCGTTGCGCCGAGTGAGTATGCATAAACCAATGTCTTCTCCCCTTGTTATTCGTCTAGCTATTTGTCTGGTTATTTGTCTGGCTATTCGCTAAGTGCGCACTGCACCGATTTTGCACCCAGCAGCGTAACGCACACCTGCGGATCGATGCCGACCAGATAACCGCGCCGGCCCCCGTTGATGGCGATCCGCGGCAAAGCCAGAATGGTTTCCTCGATGTAGACAGGCATGGGCTTTCGCGTTCCGAAGGGTGAGGTACCGCCCACCAGGTAGCCGCTGTGGCGATTCGCCACTTCAGGCTTGCAGGGCTCGACCGATTTGGCGCCGATCTGGCGCGCAAGATTTTTGGTCGAGACCTTGCGGTTGCCATGCATCAGCACCAGCAGGGGCTTGCCGTCCTGGTCCTGCATGACCAGCGTCTTGACCACGGTGAAGGGGTCCAGGTCCAGCACCTCGGCACTGTGCTGCGCCCCGCCGTGCTCCACGTAGTCGTAGGGATGCTCGGTGAAAGCCACATGATGGGCCTTGAGCATCTGGGTGGCTGGCGTTTCGCTGACGTGATTCTTAGCCCCCACGGTCGCTCACTCCGTGTAGCTCCCGAGGCCTTGCAGGCCGCGGCTCGCGAGACGCTTCGCCTCTGTCGCCTGTCCAAAGCTGCTCAAGCAGCTTTGGAGCCGCAGGCTCCAGCCCCTCGGGGGCCGCCCGCCTGTGGCCCGGCAAAGCCGGTTCCACGGCTCGAACTTGCAATTCGCGGATCACAGGCGCTGAAACATGTGTGGAGCTCACTGCGCCGGATCCCGGAGTTCCCAGCGGATAGTGTCAATCTCGGCCAATACCTCCGGGGAAAGTGTGGTCCCAAAGGCATCCAGGTCTTCGTCGAGTTGTGCCACAGTGGTCACGCCGATGATGGTGCTGGCGACCTGCCACTTGGTGTAGCAAAAGGCCAGCGCCAGTTGCGCAGGCGTCAGGCCATGCGCGCGCGCCAGCGCGTTGTAGCGCCGCGCAGCTGCAAGGGCCTCCGGGCGGCCCCAGCGCTGCTTGCGCACCGACTCGAACTTGCCAATGCGCGCGTCTTTCGGCGCCCGCGGGCCTTCCGTGCCCGACTCGTCGTATTTGCCAGTCAGCAGGCCAAAGGCCAGCGGTGAATAAGCCAGCAGCGAAACACCGAGGCGATGCATGGTTTCGTCCAGGCCGTTTTCCACGGTGCGGTTGACCAGGCAGAAGGGGTTCTGCACCGTCGCCACACGCGGCAGGCCATGCTGCTCGGCCAGGCGCACGAACTCGTGCACGCCGTAAGGGGTTTCATTGGACAGGCCGATGGCGCGCACCTTGCCCGCCTTGACGAGGCCGCCGAGCGCCTCCAGCTGCTGGTGGATGGACGTCACCGCCTGGTCCTTGGCCGGCTCGAAATACAGCATGCCGAAGGCCGGCACATGGCGGGCCGGCCAGTGAATCTGGTAGAGGTCAATCACATCGGTCTTCAGGCGCTTCAGGCTGTTGTTGCACGCCTGCGTGATATCCGCCGCGGTCAGATCCGGGCTGCCCTCGCGAATCCAGGACATGCCGCGCGCCGGCCCCGCCACCTTGGTGGCCAGCACCAGCTTGCTGCGGGCTGCGGGATTTTTGGCGAACCAGCTGCCAATGATGGTTTCAGTGGCGCCAAAGGTTTCAGCCCGTGCCGGCACCGAGTACATTTCCGCCGTGTCGAGAAAATTGACACCGCGCTCAAAAGACCGGTCCAGGATGGCGTGCGCCGTGACTTCATCCACCTGTTCGCCAAACGTCATGGTGCCCATGCAAATGGGGGTGACCTGCAGATCGCTGGCGCCGAGTTGAACTTTATTCATGAAAATTTCAGCTGAAGAATGAGGAAGGCCCCCGGTTACCGGGAGCGCGAAGCCATCATCTGGTCTGCGATGACAGCACTCGAAAAACGGCTAGTTTAAGGCTTCAAGGCCTATCCGCCCGTGCCGAAGTCGCGCGCTTGTCTTACAAATCGTCACCTTTCGCTGGGCGTACCATCTGCCTGCCAGCGCTTTGCCGCGCTGCCAAGCCAATCAATTTCCATGAGGAGCTTTTCGATGAACATAAACATGAACATGAACAAACTGGCCATCACAGCCCTGACATCCGCAGCACTCGCCATTGGCGGCCTCTCCGGTTGCGCCAACATGAGCGAAACCCAGCAGGATACGGCCAAGGGCGCGGGCATTGGCGCCTTGGCCGGCGCGGTGCTGGGCGCGGCAACCGGTGGCTCAAAAGGAGCTGCCACCGGTGCAGTGCTGGGCGGCGCCGTCGGTGCGGGTGGCGGCTATATCTGGTCCAAGAAAATGCAGGAACAGAAAGCGGCCATGGAGCGCGCTACCGCCGGCACCGGTGTGGCGGTAAGCCAGACCCCCGACAACCGCCTGAAGCTGGACATTCCCAGCGACGTGTCGTTTGACGTGGGCCGCGCCGCCATCAAGCCCAACTTCGCGCCTATCCTGAACCAGTTTGCCACCAGCCTGAACCAGAACCAGGTCACCACGGTGACCATCATCGGCCACACCGACAGCACCGGTTCGGATGCGATCAACAACCCGCTGTCCGTAGACCGCGCCAATGCAGCCCGCGATTACCTGGTGAGCCGCGGCGTGGCCCGCACCCGCATCGCAACCGATGGCCGCGGTTCACGCGAGCCGGTTGCCGACAACAACACGCAGCAAGGCCGCGACAAGAACCGCCGTGTCGAGATCTATGTGGCCGAGCAGGTCGCTGGGCGATAACAGACACACCCCTGTCGGCGCTCACTTCGTGTAGCGCCTTCTCCTCTTGCAGGGGACGGCGCCTGCGGCCTGGCGTAGCCAGATCCGCGGCGCCTGCTGGAAAAAGCACTCGACCCGGGTGCTTTTTTTTGTGCCCGATCACCGCGGCGCTGGCGACGCCCTGAAGCGCTCTTCCTCACGGAGCCGCAACACGCGCCGTTGCACCTTGCCGGTGGTTGTCATCGGCAGGGCGTCAATGAATTCGATTTCCTTCGGGTACTCATACGGCGCCAGCATGGTTTTCACGTGGGCCTGCAGTGTCGCAGTCATTTCCAGATCGAATTGGTCCGCGCCTCCTGGAAACCCTGAACGATCAGCCATGAAATCAGGAGCAAGCACCACATAGGCTTTCACCACGGCGCCCCGTTCCCGGTCCGGCTTGGGCACCACCGCCGCATTGGCCACCGCCGGATGCTTGACCAGGCAGTTCTCGATTTCACCGGGGCCGATGCGGTAGCCGGCCGCCTTGAAGACATCGTCGGCCCGGCCCTCGTACCAGAGGTAGCCCTCGGCGTCACGGCGGGCCAGGTCGCCGGTGCGGCACCAGTCGCCGGTGAACTTGGCCTGTGTCGCAGCGTCCTTCTTCCAGTAGCCCAGAAAGAAAATCGGGTCGGGATCGCCATGGATGTCGTAACGGTTCACCGCAACATCGCCGGGCACGCCGACCGCGCATTCCTGACCCTCATCATCAATCACCGCCACGCGGTGGCCAGGGTAGCCCTTACCCATGCTGCCCGGCCGGGCTGGCCACAGGCTGCTGCAATTGCCCACCACGTAATTGATTTCGGTCTGGCCGAACATTTCGTTGACCGTCACGCCCAGTTGCTCCTGGCAGTAAGCAAACACGGCATCGCCCACCGCTTCGCCCGCGCTCATCATGGCCTGCAGTTTCAACTGGAAATGCTCGCGCGGCCGCGGGTAGGCCTTCATCATGGCCTTGAGTGCGGTGGGAAACAAAAAGGTATGCGTCACGCCCTGCCCGGCCATCAGCGTGAACGCCAACTCCGGGCTGAAGCGGCCGTTGAACGCGACGATGGGGCGGCCGAAATACAGGGTGGGCAGCAAGGCATCCATCAGGCCACCGGTCCAGGCCCAGTCTGCCGGGCTCCAGAAGACGGCGTCCGTCCCCGCGTTGGCCTTGCCATCAAATCCGAACCAGTTCTGGCTGCAAACAAAACCCGGCAGGTTGCCGATCAGCGCGCGGTGCGGCAGCAGCGCGCCCTTGGGCGGGCCGGTGGTGCCGCTGGTGTAGATCAGGATGGCCGCGTCTTCTGCCTTTGTCCTGACGGCGGTGAAGGCCTGTTGCTGCGCCGCCAGCGCGGTCTCGTAGTCAATATCGCCCTGGCCTTTTGCGGCGCCGGCTGCGACCACGGTGCGCAGCGCCGGGCATTGCGGCCTGACTGCCCTGATGCTGGCGATGGCGCTTTCATCGCAGATGGCGACCACGGCCTCGCTGTCGTGTAAACGAAACTCCAGCGCTTCAGGGCCAAACAGCATGGACAGCGGCATGGCCACTGCCCCCATCTGGAAGATTGCCATGTAGGCCACCGCGGTTTCAAAGCGCTGCGGCATCACGATGGCGACGCGGTCGCCGCGCTGCACGCCCAGGCCGGCCAGCACGTGGCTCAGCGCGTCAGCCGCCTGCTGCAGCGCCCGATAGGTATACAAAGTGGTGCGAGCTCCGGTTTGATGCTCGCGTATGGCTATTCTTTTTGCAGCATCCCGCCCGTCGCCCCCATCCCGGGCCCAGCGACCACAGCAGGCCTCGGCGATGTTGAAGTGCTCAGGGACCTGCCAGCGAAAACCGCTGTGCATGGCTGCGTAGTGGTCTGCCGCCGGGCCCGACGGCCCTCCCGCGGGCTTGTCCCTGTTTTGACTGCGTTTCAACTCGGGCCTCCTTATGATGAGGACCCAATGTACAAAGAAAAACGTTCTTCCCGCAGCGAGTTTGTCCCTATACGCGGGCTCAGCTACCACGTCCAGGTCTGGCCGGCCGCAGCTGGCCCCGCCTCCGCCTCCACCCGCCCGCCCCTGGTGCTGGTGCATGGCTGGATGGACGTCGCGGCCTCCTGGCAGTTCATGGTCGATGCCTTGTCAGACGCGTTTGCGCAGGGCCGCACGATTATTGCGCCTGACTGGCGCGGCTTTGGCCTGACTTGCAGCGCCGAGCAGCGCCACGTGGGGGACGCCCAATTTTCCGCCGGGCCGCCCCAAGGAAAATTAGCCCCCTCGGGGGGAAGCGCATTACACGAAGTGAAAAGCGTGGGGGCCGCTGACACCTATTGGTTCGCCGACTACCTGGCCGACCTGGACTTCCTGCTGGACCACTATGCGGCCGGCCAGGCGGTGGACCTGGTGGGGCACAGCATGGGCGGCAATGTAGCCATGCTCTACGCCGGCGTGCGGCCGGCACGCATTCGCAAGCTCGTCAACCTCGAAGGGTTTGGCCTGCCGGCCAGCAAACCCAGCCAGGCCCCCGCGCGCTATGCGAAATGGATGGACGAGCTCAAAAGCCTGCACCGGGGCGAACTCGACCTGAAGGCCTACAACGACGTGGACGGCGTGGCGCGCCGGCTCATGAGGACCAACCCCCGGCTCTCGTCCGACAAGGCCCACTGGCTGGCCAACCATTGGGCCCGCCCCGACGCCAGCGGCAAATGGCGAATTCTGGGCGATGCCGCGCACAAGATCACCAGCGCGCACCTGTACCGGCTGGACGAAGCGCTGGAGATCTACCGGCAGATCAGCGCGCCCACGCTGTCCGTTGAGGCGTCTGACGACTCCCTGGCGACCTGGTGGAAGGGCTCCTACACCCTGGCGCAATACCACGAAAGGCTCAAGCAGATACCCCAAGCGCAGGTCGCCGTGGTTCAGGATGCGGGCCACATGCTGCACCATGACCAGCCCGAGCAGCTGGCCAGGCGGATCGAGGATTTCCTGGGTTAAGGGCCGCACGGTTCAGTCAAGGGCCCGTAAGCTCCCTCCCCTTCCGGGGGAGGGTTGGGGTGGGGGCCAGCGGCGACCAGGTCAACACGGCGGCCCGACGCCCACGCCGTGAGCCCCCATCCCGGCCTTCCCCCAGCGGGGAAGGAGATGATCGGCGCTGCATGCGGTGTGCTAACTGAACCGTATTGGAGCGTGGGGGCTATCCTCGTGAGAAAATCACAGGTTAATTGGCATAAATCGCCAGATCATTCGCCAGACCGCCAAATGGCCAAAAATGGCCAAACGACCCCTACCCTTCAGGATTGAACACTCATGGACGCAGAACGCATTAACATCATCGGCAACCAGCTCGCAGACCTGAGCAACCGGGTAAACGAACTTCGGGGGTATCTTTGACTACCCTGCCAAAGAACGAAAACTGAACGAAGTCAACGCCGCGCTCGAAGACCCCAAGGTCTGGGACAACCCCAAGCGCGCACAGGAACTAGGCCGGGAAAAGAAATCGCTTGAAGACGTGGTGCATGTCATCGACCGGCTCACGCAGGAGTTGGCCGACAACACCGAGTTGTTCGAGATGTCCAAGGGCGAAGGCGACGAAGCCGGCATGCTGGCCATTGAAGACGAAGCCGGCAAGGTGGCCACCGAAGTCGAAAAGATGGAATTCCGCCGGATGTTCAACAACCCGGCCGATCCGCTGCCCTGCTTTCTGGACATTCAGGCCGGCGCCGGCGGCACCGAAGCCTGTGACTGGGCCAGCATGCTGCTGCGCCAGTACCTCAAGTACGCCGAGCGCAAGGGCTTCAAGACCACCATTGAAGATGAAACCGCGGGCGACACGGCCGGCATCAAGGGCGCCACCATCAAGATCGAGGGCGAATACGCTTTTGGCCTGCTGCGCACCGAAACCGGCGTGCACCGCCTGGTCCGCAAGTCACCGTTTGACTCCTCCGGCGGGCGCCACACCTCGTTTGCCTCGGTGTTTGTCTACCCCGAGATTGATGACTCGATCGAGATCGACATCAACCCATCGGATGTGCGCACCGACACCTTCCGCGCCAGCGGCGCCGGCGGCCAGCACATCAACAAGACCGATTCGGCCGTGCGTTTGACGCACATCCCGACCGGTATCGTGGTGCAATGCCAGGACGGCCGTTCGCAGCACAGCAACCGCGATGTGGCGTGGAAGCGCCTGCGCTCGCGCCTGTATGACCACGAGATGCGCAAACGCCAGGCCGAGCAGCAAAAGCTCGAAGACAGCAAGACCGACGTGGGCTGGGGCCACCAGATCCGCAGCTATGTGCTCGACCAGAGCCGCATCAAGGACCTGCGCACCAACTACGAAACCTCGGCCACGCAAAAGGTGCTTGACGGCGACCTCGACCCGTTTATCGAGGCTTCCCTGAAGCAGGGCGTCTGACGACGGCCGCCGACGTTCATCACCAACAACAAACCATTTTTTCAGGAACCCGACATGCTGCAAATGCCAGATGACAGAGAAAACGGACAGATGCCCGCCGTGGTAGTTAACCGCGCCGACTACGTCGCGCCCGCTTACTGGATTGACACCGTCGACCTGTGTTTTGACCTCGACCCGGCCAAAACGCGCGTGCTCAACAAGATGAAGCTGCGCCGCAACCCGGATGTGCCGACCCAGCCCCTGAAGCTCGACGGCGAAGAGCTGAATCTCGCCCGCGTGCTGGTCAACGGGCAAGGCACCTCGTTCAGGATGGAAGGCAACCGGCTGGTGCTGGACAACCTGCCCGACGACTTCGAGCTGGAAATCTTCACCACCACCTGCCCCGCCAAAAACACCAAGCTGATGGGTCTCTACGTCAGCAACGACTCGTTCTTCACACAGTGCGAGGCCGAAGGCTTCAGGCGCATCACCTACTTCCTGGACCGCCCTGATGTGATGGCGAGCTACAGCGTCACGCTGCGCGCCGACAAGGCCCTGTACCCCGTGCTGTTGTCCAACGGCAATCTGGTGGAACAAGGCATGCTGGAAAACGGCCCCAACGGCCCGCGCCATTTCGCCAAATGGGTGGACCCGCACAAAAAGCCGAGCTACCTGTTTGCGCTGGTGGCCGGCCAGCTGGTCAGCCGCGAGCAGCGCATCACCTCGCGCGCCGGCAAGGAACACACGCTGCAGGTCTATGTGCGCCCCGGCGACCTCGACAAGACCGAGCATGCGATGAACTCGCTGATGCACTCGGTGGCCTGGGACGAAGCCCGCTTCGGCCTGCCGCTGGACCTGGAGCGGTTCATGATCGTGGCCACCAGCGACTTCAACATGGGCGCCATGGAAAACAAGGGCCTGAATATCTTCAACACCAAGTACGTGCTGGCGAATCAGGCGACGGCCACCGACACCGATTATTCGAACATCGAAAGCGTGGTGGGCCACGAGTACTTCCACAACTGGACCGGCAACCGCATCACCTGCCGCGACTGGTTCCAGCTCAGCCTCAAGGAAGGCCTGACCGTATTCCGCGACCAGGAGTTCTCGCAGGACCTGTGCGGCGAGGCGTCGGCCCGCGCCGTCAAGCGCATTGAAGACGTGCGTGTGCTGCGCACTGCCCAGTTCCCGGAAGACGCGGGCCCGATGGCCCATCCGGTGCGGCCCGACAGCTATATCGAGATCAGCAACTTCTACACCGTCACCATTTACGAAAAAGGCGCCGAGGTCGTGCGCATGATGCAGACCCTGGTTGGCCGCGAAGGCTTTGCCAGAGGCATGACCCTGTACTTCGAGCGGCACGACGGCAAAGCTGTCACGTGTGACGACTTTGCGCAAGCCATTGCCGATGCCAACCCCGGCTCGGACCTGGCACGCCTGCTGCCGCAGTTCAAGCGCTGGTACAGCCAGGCCGGCACGCCGCGCGTGCATGCCCAGGGCGTGCATGACGCAGCCGCCCGCACCTACACCCTGACGCTCGCCCAAAGCTGCGCACCCACCGCCGGCCAGGCGGTCAAGGAGCCGTTCGTCATTCCCGTGGGCCTGGGCCTGCTGGGCGCAGACGGAGCCGACCTGCCCCTGCAACTGGCCCACGAAACTGCCGCAGCGGGGACGTCGCGCACCGTGGTGCTCACGCAAGCCAGCGAAACGCTGACCTTTGTGAATGTCGATGCCGAGCCCGTGCCGTCCATCCTGCGCGGCTTCACCGCCCCGGTGGTGCTGGAGTTCGACTACACCGACGCCCAGCTGCTGCACCTGCTGGCCCACGACAGCGACCCGTTCAACCGCTGGGAAGCCGGCCAGCGGCTGGCCGTCAGGCGCGCTATCAAATCAATCGCTGCCGTCGCCTATCCCGTGGATGCTGCGCCGCTCGATGAGGCCTATGTGCAGGCCATGCGCAGCGTGCTGCACCACCCCAGGCTGGATGCCGCATTCAAGGAACTGGTGCTCACCCTGCCCTCCGAAACCTACCTCGCCGAGCAGCTCGATGTGGTCGACCCGCAGCGCATTCACGCCGTGCGCGAGGCCATGCGCCAGCAACTTGCCGTGGCACTGGCCGGCGACTGGCAGCAGGTCTACGAAGCCAACCAGGGCACAGGCGCCTACACACCCGACCCCACCTCTTCAGGCCGCCGTGCGCTGGCGGGCATGGCCCTGTCCCAGCTCTGCCTGGCCGCGATGACCACCGGAGACACCGTGTGGCCCGGCAAAACGCTGCAGCGCTTCAAGGATGCAGGCAACATGACCGACCGCTTCAACGCGCTATCCGCCCTGGTGTCCAGCGGCCACCCGCTGGCCGCTCAGGCGCTGGCGAAGTTCCATGCCATGTTCAAGGACGAGGCACTGGTCATCGACAAATGGTTTGGCCTGCAGGCCGGCGCCCCCGACCGCAGCGGCAATGTCCTGCCGGCCGTCAGGCAGCTCATGAAGCACCCCGATTTCAGCCTGCGCAACCCCAACCGCGCCCGCAGCGTCATCAGCACCTACTGCCAGGCCAACCCGGCGGCCTTTCATCGCACGGATGCCGCCGGCTACGTGTTCTGGAGCGACCGCGTGATGGAGCTCGACGCCATCAATCCCCAGGTGGCAGCCCGCCTGGCACGTGCGCTCGACCGCTGGAGCAAACTGGCCGAGCCTTACCGCAGCGCAGCCCGCGAAGCGATTGCCCGGGTGGCGGCCAAGACGGACCTGAGCAAGGACACGCTCGAAGTCGTCACGCGCGCACTGGCCGATTAACGGGACTAACGCGATTAACGTCCCACACCACAGGAGTACACCATGTCTCAAAGAATTTCCCTCACCCGCTACCTGGTTGAGCAGCAACGCAGGGAAGGTCACATTCCTGCCCAGTTGCGGCTGCTGCTTGAAGTGGTGGCCCGCGCCTGCAAAGGCATCAGCCAGTCCGTCAACAAAGGCGCACTGGGCGGCGTGCTCGGCACGGCCGGCAGTGAAAACGTGCAGGGCGAAGTCCAGAAAAAGCTCGACATCATCGCCAACGAAGTGCTGATCGAAGCCAACGAATGGGGTGGCCACCTGGCCGCCATGGCCTCGGAAGAAATGGACAGCATCTACCTGGTGCCCAACCGTTATCCGCAAGGTGAATACCTGTTGCTGTTCGACCCGCTCGACGGCTCCAGCAACATCGACGTGAATGTCAGCATCGGCACCATCTTCAGCGTGCTCAAAAAGCCCGACGACCATGCCGGCGTTGAAGAAAAAGACTTTTTGCAGCCGGGCAACAAACAGGTGGCCGCCGGCTACTGCGTCTATGGCCCCCAAACCACGCTGGTGCTGACCGTGGGCGACGGCGTGGCCATGTTCACCCTCGACCGCGAGCAGGGCTCCTTTGTGCTCATCGAGGAAAACGTGCGCATCCCCGAAGACACCAAGGAATTCGCCATCAACATGAGCAACATGCGCCACTGGGATGCGCCGGTGAAGCGCTACATCGACGAATGCCTGCAGGGCACCGAAGGCCCGCGCGGCAAGGACTTCAACATGCGTTGGGTTGCCTCCATGGTGGCCGACGTACACCGCATCCTGAGCCGCGGCGGCATCTTCATGTACCCCTGGGACAAACGCGAGCCCGAAAAGGCCGGCAAACTGCGCCTGATGTACGAAGCCAACCCCATGGGCTGGATCGTCGAGCAGGCCGGCGGCTCCGCCACCAACGGCAAACAGCGCATTCTGGACATCCAGCCCGGCAAGCTGCACGAGCGGGTCAGCGTCATCCTCGGGTCCAAAAATGAGGTAGAGCGGGTGACCGGCTACCACTCCGGGCTATAATTGCGGGCTGTAATTCATACCACGCCGGTGTAGCTCAGTCGGTAGAGCAGCTCATTCGTAATGAGAAGGTCGGGTGTTCGATTCATCTCTCCGGCACCAATATCCACAAGGAAAGCCCGCTATCGTTTTGATAGCGGGCTTTTGCTTTTTTCGGGTCATGTAGCCACCATGTAGCCATCAGTACGGGATTTTGTACTGACTGCTCGTATCTGCGGCTGAGTGCGTCCGCAGCCCCCGCGAGAAATACGTGCCGCAACTGATACGCATGATCACCCCTACAGATTTTGCGCATCAGTGAGTGTGATCAACTAATTCGATGGCCTGATGTTCACGAATCGTGATGGTCAAAATTACAAAAAAATAGTTCAAATGACCTCTGGCCAATGCGACAAATGATCGGCCTGGCAGCTTCAAGGGCAGCTTTGGAGCGCGACGAGCACCCGCTTTGCAGCGAGAGCGGTCTTTCGGCCGCCCCCCTCAAATAGGGGATGTTCACATCACAACGTTTGGTCGAGAATCGCTCCAAATGTGGGTCGCGCCATTTCTTGCAAGTTGCCGGGTTTGTCGCTATCTTTAATGGAGCAAACTATTCAAATGAGACAAGCCTAAATGCCAGGTTTTGCAGTTGAAGTCGCCACGTTATACCGCAGCACCTTGCGGTATACATTACGTTGAACTAAACCGCTGACGCGGTGGTGTGGTCCTTGAGCCCGCCACCGCGTTTTGCATTGGTGGGCTGCTTGCGCGGGAGAGGGTTGAGGACAAGCCTTCGGGGCGGGGAATGTTCCCCGGCCTTCAAGGAGAAACCTCATGACAGAACTACGTCAGCGCATGATCGATGCCATGGTGCAGCGCGGCTTTGCCGCACGCACCCAGGAGAGCTACATCCGCGCCATCCGGCGCATGGCCAAGTACTACCGACGCGATCCGGCGCTGTACACGCCACAAGAGGTTCAAGCCTACCTGCTGCACATGGTCAAAGATGAGCAACTCTCCTACAGCAGCATGAACCAGGCCGCTTGCGCGGCACAGTTCCTGTTCCAAACCGTGCTGGGGCACGGGCGCGAACACTTCCATGTTCCGTTTGCCAAAGTGCCCGCCAAACAACCCGAACTGCTTGCGCGCGAGGAGATCTCGCGCCTGCTGGTAGCCTGCACCCACCCCAAGCGGCGCATGCTGCTACAAACCATCTATGCCAGTGGCTTGCGCGTGTCTGAGGCCTGTGCGCTGCGGGTGAGCGACATCGACAGCGCGCCCGACCGCATGTGCATCCGCGTGGCCTGCGGCAAAGGCGGCAAGGGGCGCTATAGCATTTTGAGTCCCACGCTCCTTGATCTGCTGCGTGCGTATGTGCGCAACTACCGACCCACCACCTGGCTGTTTGCCAACGCCAGCGGTACCCAGCCCATGAATATCGAGATCGCCCAGCGCGCCTACCACGCGGCCCGAGCGCACGCGCTCATCACCAAGAGCGGAGGCATCCACACCCTGCGCCACTGCTTTGCGACCCATTTGCTCGAAGGCGGCGTGGACCTCTTCACCATCCAAAAACTGCTGGGCCACGGCCACATCGCCACCACGGGACGCTATCTGCACCTGATCAGCCCCCAGTTTCGACCACCCAAAGAACTCGATCCACTGGACTTGCTGGCCGCGCTGCGCCTGTTCTGAGATTGAGCCACCCCCGCCATGGCCACCTTGGCCGATGCGCTGCGCCAGCATGGCGCGGCGTATCTGGCAACCCATTCCCTCTCGACCCCGCAAGCCAAAGCGTGGCGGGGCATTGTTGCCTGCCGTACCGCAGCACTGGGAGGTCAGCAACTGGCCTGTGATGCCTGCGGCCACAGCCACTGGCAATACCACTCCTGTCGCAACCGCCACTGCCCGCAGTGCGGCAGCCGGGCCAAAGATGCCTGGCTGCAGGGGCGGCTGGCCGAAGTACTGCCGGTGCCGTATGCGCACCTGGTGTTTACTTTGCCGCACAGCCTGAACGGTTTGTACGGGGCCCATCCGCGCTGGGTGATCGATACGCTGTTTCGTTGCACGGCACAGACCCTGAGCGAATTTGCTGCCAACCCCCGATGGATGGGCCGCGTAGACGGCACGCCGGCCTTCAGCTTGGTGCTGCACACCTGGACGCAGGATTTGCGCCGGCACATCCACGTGCATGCGGTGATGGCCTGCGGGGTACTGGACCCAGAAGGCGCGGGGCAATGGGCTACACCCGTACGCCAGCCCGACTTCCTGTTCCCGGTGCATGCACTGTCCACGGTGTTTCGCGGCAAGTTCCTGGCGGCGCTGGCGGCGGCGCATTGCGACAACCTGATCGAACACGATCCGCAAGGCAACGCCACCGATTGGAACGAGCGGCACCGGCAGCTGTACCGCCACCACTGGGTGGTGTATGCCAAGACGCCGCTGGGCGGCCCGGCCCAGGTGCTGGAGTACTTGAGCCGCTACACGCATCGCACGGCGATCAGCAACGCGCGCATCCGCGCCGTGACTCCTGACGCGGTGGCGTTCACGGTGCGTGCCGATGACAAGGGCGGCAAACATCTGCTACGCCTGCCGGGTGCGGAGTTTGTGCGCCGCTTCCTGCTGCATGTGCTGCCCACCGGGGTCAAGCGCATCCGGCATTACGGGGTGCTGGCTGCCAGCTGCAAAGGGGTCAAGCTGGAGGCTGCACGCCAGGCGCTGCAGATGCCTGCGCGTAACCGAGAAGCGGCCGAGTCGGCGAAGGACTTCATGGCGCGGGTGGCCCAGCTGGACGTGCTGCTGTGCCCGTGTTGCAAGCTGGGGCGCATGCGCGTCACGGCAGGACTACAGGGACAGCAGTCGCTGCCAGCGCCCAGTCGCACGGGGCAGGTAGATTGCAGAGGGCCACCGTGACATGCCGGGCGGATGGGTTCTGGGGGGGGATTTACAGGGCACTTTGCTTGGTGTTCGGGGCAGCGCTGTGGGCGACAAAGGACGGCATCTGCAAGGGGGCCGACCAAAGCACATTGCCGATGCCGCCGGCCAGGCAGCGGTGCAGGGTTGGGTCATCCGTCACAGAAAAAGAGACTTGAAACGCTCCGGGCCTGCGCCATAATTTGAGTGAATCGGCCGGGGGCGCTTGAGTAACCCCCTATGCCGTCCACCGGCGGCCATCCTGGACGCCGGTTCAGTCCAACAAGGTTTATCTGCCGCGTATGAACATCGCTTGCATCTCTTGCATCGCCTCGCGGCAGATAAACGCTATTCGTTAGCCTGCGCGAACAATGTCCAACCACTCTTGGTCTGTGCCCGACGCCGAAGCGATTCCTCGCCTCAGTCACAGCGAGCTTTCGGAACATCTCCGCCTCAGCAAGGTGAATCCCGGGCACTATCTGCACGTGACCCCGCTCTTGGAGAAAGAGCTGGAGTCACGGTCGCCAACGGCGAAGTACAGGTGCATGAAGTGCGGAAACGGTGAGTTTGAGGTCCAGGCGATCCGCACCGCTCGCAGCCTTTTGGGCTCGGTGTTTGGAGTCGAGAGCGCCAAGTACACCGCCGTCATCTGCCGTCGGTGTAGCTTTACGGAGTTCTACAACGGGCGCGTCCCTCCTGGCGAGCAGGCGTTGGACTTCGTTTTGGGAAGGTAGCGGCGTGAGCCGAAGCACGCAGGCTAACAGGTCGTTCGACACGGACACGCAGCGGCATTGCGCCGCGAAGCGTGCTGGCGAGCGTACGCCTCGCGGCGCAATGCCGCTGCGTGCCGGTCTACTCCAACGTTAGACATTTCATGCAGCCTATCGAGCACATTATCGGCACAAGCAAGGTCGTAGAAACGTTGGGTTATTGGCCAACGTTTCACGACGCCGAGGTAATTTCGTTTGCGGCCGAGCGCGCACTCCCAGTCAAGTGCGGTTACTCCATCTTTCGTATGACGGTTCATGTACGCAATTACACAACCGTAGGCGAAGGTACAGCACAGTATGCTCAGGTTCTTTCTGCAAGCGTGCTCATCCACTTTCTGTTTACCGGGGCATGCGATTTTGAGTTTTCCGGGTTCAATCACCAAAACGTAATTGACGCCATAGTGGTTACTCCAGTCACAACAGACGAATCTGCCAACCTCCGTGTTGCAATTGAGTCAATCTGGGGGTTCGGTGGAATATTGCGTTGTTCGCGTGTCGAGGTCGAGGCTGTGGAAGTCTTATCCAATGCCAATGTCTAACCCTACGCTCAACGCGGACCGCCCAACAGCTGCGCTGTTGGGTTCCCTCCGGCCTTCGGCCTCCGGCGGCCGGTTAGCTCCACGTTGAACGACTGCTGTCGGCCGCCCCGAATGTCTGGAGTCAGTCTTCAGCGCGTACTCAGCACCACGCGTCTGACTGTCCGGTGTTTGTCGATCGGCTTTAAAGGAATTTCGCTCGCAACCTGCCCATGATCCAGTCAAAATCGACCGAGCCCACTTCCCAGCCTTTCCGTCGTATTCCCTATCGAGCGGCGCGGCCCGGCCCGGCTGCTTGAGTAGTGGTTGACAGCATAGAAATTGCAAACGGCGCCATGCTGGTTTGAGTGCCGCTGGTTAAGCGGGCGCCCTGCACCGCAGCGGCAGCGTCACCAACCCGCGGTAAAGCGGGTTGGTGATCCTGCGCGGCGTGGCATCGACCAGACTGAGTTCCGGCCAGCGTCGCAGCAGTTGCTGGAAGACGATCTCGGCCTCCATCAGCGTGAGCGCCGCGCCAATGCAAACGTGCGGGCCCGAACCGAATGAGAGCGAACTGCCGTCGCGCCGAGTGATGTCGAGAACGTCTGGCTGCGCATAGCGCCTTGGGTCCCGGTTGGCGGCGCCAATCAGGGGCACGACCAGGTCACCGCGACGCAGTTGCTGGCCGTGCAAAACCAGATCGGTGCTCACGCGCCGTCCCGTGTACTGCACCGGGCTGTCAAAACGTAGCAGCTCGCGCACCGCGCCAGGCAGCAGTTCGGGGGCTTGCTGCAGACGCTGCCATTGGTCGGGATGCGCCAGCAATGCCTGCAAGCCGCTTCCCAGCAAATGGCGCGTGGTCTCAAAGCCGGCAAACAGCAGCATGGCGCACTGTGCGAGCAGCTCGGCGCCACCCTGGATCTCGCCCCTGGCCTCGGCCTGCGCCAGGCGGCTGGTCAGATCGTCGCCTGGCGTCTGGCGTTTTTGTTCCAGCAGGGTCTCGAAGTAGCGGCTCATGGCCAACAGGCTCACCTGGGCCCGGCGCGCCTGCCCCCGCGTGGGCTGCGGTGCGCCGATGAAGCTGGCAAGATCCTCCGACCAGGCCATGAAGTCATCGTACTGGAGGTTCTCGATGCCCAGCAGCCGCGTGATCACCCGCACCGGCAGCGGCCGGGCGACCGTCTCGATGAAATCGAAGCAGTCAGCGCCCTCCCCCTGGTCGAGCAGTTCAGTGACAGCCTGCTCAATGTGCGGCACCAGCCGCTGAAGCACATCCATCCGAAAGCCCGCATGCAGCACCTTGCGGATGCGCGGGTGGTCCGGTGCGTCGAGAAACAGCAAGGCGCGGGCAAACAGCTGTTGAAAGCCGCTCAGTTCACCCGAAGTTTCTTCGCGGTCCTTGACCCAGGCGCCCGTGCGCTGCGCAGAAAAGCGCGGGTCGCGCAGCACCAGTTCGACATCGGCATGGCGTGTCACCAGCCAGGCACCGCCAAAAAACTCCTCGCTCCAGTGGATAGCGCCGGCCTCCCGCAGGGCGTCGTAAGTCGGGTAAGGGTTGGCCAGGAACGCGGCATCAATGATGGGGTACGCCGGCGCTGGCGGCCTCAGGTCTGCGTTCATGTCTACTGCGCCTGTTGCGCTGCGGGGCGAGCGCCCTGGGTTTTTAGTCCCAGGCGCTCAAACAGCTGGCGGTCGCGATCGGCTTGCGGGTTGCTGGTCGTGAGCAGCTTGTCGCCATAAAAAATCGAATTGGCGCCCGCCGCGAAGCACAGCGCCTGCAGGGCTTCATCCATCTGCTCGCGACCGGCCGACAGGCGGACCATGGTCAGCGGCATGGTGATGCGGGCCACGGCGATGGTGCGCACGAACTCGAACGGGTCCAGCGGCGCGGTGTTGGCCAGCGGCGTGCCTGCCACCGGGACCAGGTTGTTGATGGGCACCGACTCCGGGTAGGGGCTCAGGTTGGCCAGCTGCGCAATCAGCCCGGCGCGCTGCAGCCGGCTTTCGCCCATGCCGACGATGCCACCGCAGCAGACGTTGATGCCGGCCTGGCGCACATGGCCCAGGGTGTCGAGCCGGTCCTGGTAGGTGCGGGTACTGATGATGTCGCCATAAAACTCGGGCGCGCTGTCCAGGTTGTGGTTGTAGTAGTCCAGCCCGGCGTCCTTCAGGGCCTGGGCCTGCTCGGCCTGCAGCATGCCCAAGGTCATGCAGGTCTCCAGGCCCAGCGAGCGGACCTCGCGCACTATCTCGGTCACGCGCTCCATGTCGCGCTCTTTCGGGCTGCGCCAGGCCGCGCCCATGCAAAAGCGGGTGGCGCCCTGGTCTTTGGCGGCCCGGGCTGCCTCGATGACCTCGGCCAGTGGCATCAGCTTGCTGGCTTTCACCTCGGTCTCGAAATGGGTCGACTGCGGGCAGTAGCCGCAGTCTTCGGCGCAGCCGCCGGTCTTGATGGACAGCAGTGTGGACAGCTGCACTTCGTTGGCGTCAAAGTGTTCGCGGTGCACCTGCTGGGCGCGAAACAGCAAGTCCATGAACGGCAGTTCGTACAGGGCGGCTATGTCTTCGACCTGCCAGCGAAGCGGTGCCTGCGGCGCGGTGGTGGGCGCGGGCGCGCGACGCAGGGACGAAACGGGAATCGTGGCAATGCTCATCATGAGTGCATTTCTCAGGTGAAGAGGGAAGAGAAAAAAGGGATAGCCATGAAAACACGCTTCTGAGGGCCGTATTGTCCAGATGGGCCGCCACGCGGCGAGTGACGAAACCGCCGTGTAACGGAGGCAGTGTTGTCATGGCAACTCCCGGGCTGCGCAGGCCAGGCCATCGACCAGGCGCTGCACATCCGCGGCGCTATGAGTGGCGCTGAGCGTGATGCGCAGCCGGGCCGTGCCCACCGGCACCGTGGGCGGACGGATGGCCGGCACCCACAGACCTTGCGCATCGAGTGCCGCCATCAGGGCCAGGGCGGCGGCGTTGTCGCCCACGATCAGTGGCTGAATCGCGGTGCTGGAGTCCGCCAGCCGCCAACCCAGGGTCGGGTGCGCGCCGATCAGGGCGGATAGCTGCGTGCGCAGCTGGATGATCAGTTGCTGCAGATGCGCGCGCCGCTGCTCGCCCTCGGCGCTGCTGATGAGGCGCAGGCTTTCGCGCAAGGCATGGGCCACGGCGGGTGGGGCGGCGGTGGTGTAGATGTAGGGGCGGGCGGCCTGCACCAGCCAGTCGATGATGCTCGGGTGGGCCGCGACAAAAGCGCCGCCCAGGCCCGCCGCTTTGCCCAGGGTGCCCATGTAGATCAGCCGTTCGCTGCGCAGGCCAAAATGCGACAGGCTGCCCCGCCCCTGATCACCGAGCACGCCAAAGCCATGGGCGTCATCCACGATCAGCCAGGCGTCAAAACGCTCCGCCAGCGCCAGCAGCGCCGGCAGGTCGGCCAGATCGCCGTCCATGCTGAAGACCGCATCGGTCACGATCAGCTTGATGGGCGTCGTGCAACTTTCGAGCTGGCTGGCCAGCACCGTCAGATTGCGGTGCGCATAGCGCTGCATAGTCGCCTTGGCCAGCAGCGCACCGTCAATCAGCGACGCATGGTTGAGCTTGTCGGCGAAGATCGTGGCGCTGGCGTCGCCCAGCGCGGTGAGCAAGGCCAGGTTGGCCAGGTAGCCGGTGCAGAAGTACAGCGCCGCGGCATTGGGAATGCTGGGTGCCAGCCAGGCGGCCAAGTCGCCCTCCAGCGCGGCATGGGCGCGTGAGTGACCGCTGATCAGGTGCGAGGCGCCGCTGCCCGCGCCAAATTGCCGCGCACCTTCCGCCAGCGCCTCGACCAGGGCCGGGTGATTGGCCAGGCCCAGGTAGTCGTTGCTGCAAAACGCCAGCATTTCGCGCGCCGGCTGGCCGTCCTGGCTGACCCACTGGCGCGGCGCGCACGGGGACTCGGCGATCCGGCGCTGGCGCTGTAGCCCTTGGGCCTCGCGCTCAAGCTGTTGACGGTTCAAGTGGTCGATCAGCATCGGAGAAGCCTGCGGTTTGGGTCAGCACATCGTCCAGCGTTGCCGGCACGCGCTGGGCCAGGGTGGTGGCGGGTAGGCCGCCGGGGTGCGGCATCACATGCGTTGGGTTGGCACCTTGTGGCGCAACTCGGTCTGGCGGTTCTTGTCGTCCACAAACACCAGTTGGGGTTCATGTGCGCTCACCTGGTCGTTGTGCACCTGGGCAAAGGCCGCGATGATGATCAGATCACCGGCAGCGGCGCGGCGTGCGGCCGAGCCGTTGACCGAAATCATGCCGGAGCCGCGCTCCCCCTTGATCGCATAGGTGACAAAGCGCTCGCCGTTGTTGATGTTCCAGATATGGATTTGCTCGTTCTCGGCGATGTTGGCCGCGTCGAGCAGGTCTTCATCGATGGCGCAGGAGCCTTCGTAATGCAACTCGCAGTGGGTTACCGCGACGCGGTGGATCTTGGATTTGAGCAGGGTTCGGAACATGATGGGTCTCTGTAATCAATGGGGGAATTTCAGTCACGTCATGGGGCATCAGGCCTTGTAGACGACCTGGCTCGAAACGGCCTGCGCGGGCTGAAATCAAGTCGGTTTGTCAGAAAAAGTTCGCCCCATGGATCGGGTTGTTGCCTCATGGGTTCGATTTCTCAGCTGGCACGGACGCGCCCACCGCCCTTACATCCGCTCAAAAATCGCCGCAATGCCCTGACCGCCGCCTATGCACATCGTTACCAGCGCGTAGCGGCCCCCGATGCGCTGCAGCTCGTACAGGGCTTTCACCGTGATCAGCGCGCCGGTGGCGCCAATCGGGTGGCCCAGCGAGATGCCCGAGCCGTTGGGGTTGACCTTGGCCGGGTCCAGCCCCAGCTCGCGCGTGACGGCGCAGGCCTGGGCGGCAAAGGCTTCGTTGGCCTCGATCACGTCCAGGTCGTTCACCGTGAGGCCGGCCTTTTTCAGCGCCAGTCGCGTGGCGGGCACCGGGCCAATGCCCATGTACTGGGGGTCCACGCCGGCGTGGGCGTAGGCCACCAGGCGGGCCAGCGGCTTGGCGCCGCGGGCCTTGGCGGTGCCGGCTTCCATCAGCACCACGGCGGCGGCCGCGTCGTTGATGCCGGAGGCGTTGCCGGCGGTGACGGTGCCGTTTTCCTTGATGAACACCGGTTTGAGCTTGGCCATGTCGGCCAGCGTGCAGCCGGCACGGAAATGCTCGTCGGTGACGTAGGCCACCTCGCCCTTTTTGCTTTTCAGCATGACGGGGACGATCTGGTCCTTGAAGTAACCGGCCTCGGTGGCGCGCTGGGCGCGGTTGTGGCTTTCGACGGCAATCGCGTCCTGCTCTTCACGGCTGATGCCCCACTTGGCGGCGATGTTCTCGGCGGTCACGCCCATGTGAATTTTCTGGAAGGGGTCGTGCAGCGCGCCCACCACCATGTCGACCATCGTGCTGTCACCCATGCGGGCGCCCCAGCGCGCCGACAGGCTGGCATAGGGGCCGCGGCTCATGTTCTCGGCGCCGCCGCCGATGGCCACGTCGGTATCGCCCAGCAAAATGGACTGGCTGGCCGAAATGATGGCCTGCAGGCCGGAGCCGCACAGGCGGTTGACATTGAACGCCGGCGTACCCTCGGCGCAGCCGCCGTTGATGGCGGCGACGCGCGACAGGTACATGTCTTTGGGCTCGGTATTGACCACATGGCCAAACACCACATGGCCCACGTCGCTCCCCTCGACGCCGGCGCGCGCCAGTGATTCGCGCACAACCTGCGCGGCCAGTTCGGTGGGGGAAATATCCTTCAGGCTGCCGCCATAGGTACCAATGGCGGTGCGTACACCGCTGACTACAACAACTTCACGTGACATGGCTCGTTTCTCCGGTTAGATGAAAGAATTGGTTCTATCGAATTTTGCGGCTCATGGGCATCAGCTCAATGCTGCTCCATGCTGGCTGGACAGCGCGGAAGGCTTTGAATCCCGGCACGGATTGGTTGGGCTCAATTTCGACAGATTTTGAACATATAATTATAAATTAATAATAAATCATTTAACCGGCATGTGGTGATCGTGTTAGCCGCCGGATTGAGGACTTCCACGCGTTCTTCAGTGAGTGGACAGCTGGAAGATTGGCGCGCACCTCACCATCGATCAGGAACAGCGCCAACTCCGCGCCGTGGGGGTGCAAGTATGCAACGACGTGGCCGTGACCCACTCAGCCATGGGCGTGCATCCCGGCCAGTTGCATCAGGCCATAGAACAGTATTGCCAGGAACAGCGTCTCCAGCACCAGCATGCCGGGCGAGAGTTCGGCCGTTCGGGCCTTCCATGCGTTCATGGCATTAATCCTTGTTGCCCTTGTTGACCAGGTGGTCCTGGAAACGGTCGCGCAACTGGTGCTTGAGCATCTTGCCCGTGGCGCCCAGCGGGATGCTGTCGACGAAGACCACATCATCGGGCGTCCACCACTTGGCGATCTTGCCGTCGTAGAAGGCCAGCAGCTCGTCGCGGGTCAACTCCGCGCCGGGCTTCTTGACCACGATCAGCAGCGGGCGTTCGTCCCACTTGGGGTGGCGCGCGGCGATGCAGCGGCCATGTCCACGCTTCCCGAGGCGATGGCGATCAAGGCTTCGGAGGCGCCCTTGAAGGGGACGTTGCGGATGTCCAGGTGCGCGCTATCGTTCAATGCC
The DNA here is from genome assembly GCF_000013865.1 of Polaromonas sp. JS666. Classification (NCBI taxonomy): domain Bacteria; kingdom Pseudomonadati; phylum Pseudomonadota; class Betaproteobacteria; order Burkholderiales; family Comamonadaceae; genus Polaromonas; species Polaromonas sp. JS666. The sequence goes on along the minus strand of NC_007948.1, from coordinate 1,625,005 downwards.
TCCAACATCAGCTGATAGCCTGCGGAGCCCGCCGCGTAGTTGAACTTGCCGGGCTGGGCCTTGGCCGCGCCGATCAGATCAGCCAGGGTTTTGTACGGGGAGTTGGGCGGCACCACGAGCACGGTGGGTGCGCGCATCATCATGGTCAATGGCGCCATGTCGGTCTGCGGGTCGTAGGGCAGCTTCTTGAACAAGGCCACGTTGACGGCCAGCGACGAATTGCTACCGACAAAGACGATGTAACCGTCGGCGGGCGCGCTGAGCAAGGCCTTTGCCGCGATAAAGCCGTTGGCACCCGGGCGGTTTTCGACCACCACGGGCTGACCGGTCAGTTCGCCGAGTTTTTTGCCGAAGTAGCGTGCCGAGGTGTCGGTGCCGCTACCGGGTGGGAAGGGCACGATGAACTTGATGAACTTGATGGGCTTGGATGGAAACTCCTGCGCCCAGACCTGACCAGCGGGCAGCAGGAAGGCAGCGCTGCACAAAGAGACCAGTGCCAGCACCAGCGCCATCCGGGATTTGATTTTTTGGAAGTTCATTTTGTCTCCTGGGGATAAAGCTTAAATCGTACGGACGAAATCCGACAGCGACAGCTCGCTGGCGAGCACATGGTGGCCGACCAGCGTGTTCCAGTAAGCCTCGGATCCGTGCGCCATGCGCCACTCGTGCAGGCGACGGGTCAGCAGTTGGAGATCGTATTCTTCCGTCACCCCGATGGCACCATGTAAAGCGTGGGCGGTCGCTGCGACCAGCACGGCCGCTTCGCTGGTGCGTGACTTGGCCATGGCGCTGGCCAGCAGGGCAGGCGTTTTGTCGGTGCCCAGAAAGGCGGCTTCGGCCGCGATCGATGCGGCAACCGTGTGTTCGGCCATCACGCTCAACTGGTGTTGCACGGCCTGAAATTTACCGAGTGATTTTCCAAACTGGACGCGGTCGTTGCAATACTGCAGCGTCATGTCGAACACGCGGTTCATCGCACCGCTGAGCAAGGCGGCATGTAACGCGGCAGCGAAGGCAGCCAGCATTTTGCCACCGCGTGGCGCGCTCATCGGTTCTGTCGCGATAAGTATGAATGGCCGAGAAAAGGTGAACTGATGGGTGGCGATCAGATCGCCAGGGTGTAAAACTGATCGGCTGGAGACATGGCTTGGCCAACTGGGCAGTCAAGCTGCCCTTTGCGGATCATGTGCATCGTCTCAATGCCAGCGATGATGATTCGAGCACTCCAGAATGACTTGAAGCCCAGCATCGGGCGCGTAATGCGTTTGATGGCCCGGTGGTCCTGCTCAACGATGTTGTTCAAGTATTTGCATTGGCGTAGTTGGATATTGACGCAGGCGTCAGCTTTGACGCTTTCAATGGCTGCCGTGTTGGCGCCGCTTTTGTCGATGGTGATCTTCTCTGGCAAGTCGTGCAGATTGATGGCGCGCTCCAGAGCGCGACGGGCGGCTGACAAGTCGCGCTTGGCGGTGAGCAAAAAATCGACTGTGTCACCCGCGCGATCAACAGCGCGGTAAAGGTATTTCCACTGGCCGGACACCTTGATGTAGGTCTCATCCATTCGCCAGCTTGTTCCCACAGGCTTCTTGCGTCGGCGGAAAACAGCGGCCAGTACCGGCAACATCTTGATCGTCCAGCGATGTACCGTGGCGTGGTCAACGAAAACACCGCGCTCTTGCATCATCTCCTCTATGTGGCGCAGGCTCAACGGATAGGCCACATACCAGCGCACGCACGTCAGCATCACTTCCAGGGGATAGTGAAACCGTTTGAGGACCTTGCGCAGGGCGCTGTTGATTGAACTTTTGCGGAAATCAAGCATGGCCCGGATTGTCGGATACCCTTATCGCGACAGAACCACCGATTTTCGCGGCCTGGATCGGTCGATTTTCATTCACGATCCGCCCGTGGTCAAGGAACGCGAGCATCGTCGCATTCTCCGTTTCCGCCTCGACCATGACAAAACCGGCCATCTTCAAAGCGACTTTGACCTCGAAAGTTTGCCGTCGCTTGCTTTCGCCGCCCGCGCATCGGCTTCCTATCCGGGGGCCTTTCCCCCGGCCCAGATAATGTTCGCCTTCAGGACATCGCAAGCGTCCTTGGTCTATCGGTTGCGAGCGTGTCACGAGCGCTGGTTGGCCATCCCGCTATCAGCGAGTCCACCCGCGAAAAGGTACAAAGTGCCGCAGTGTTGATGGGGTATGAAGCCAAACGCCCTGGCAACAAAAAGCGCAACTCGGAAACGCGAACCATCGGCGTCCTGCTGAGCGTGACTGAGTTGCATAACCGATTCCTGACCATGCTGCTCGAGAACATCCATCATGACCTGATGGATCTTGGCTACCACGTCATGGTGATCATGGATCCAATGAACTCGACGAAAGACATGGCACACCTGTCGACGTTCAGACCTATCATTGACGGCTACCTCGACGGGATGATCCTGCTGTCGGTGACGCCGACCTCGTTCATGGTCCAAGAGTTGCAGCGTCTGGGCGTGCCGGTTGTACTCACAGTCAGATCGGTGGACAACGCGGCAATCGACGTGATCGAGTCCGACAACGCCTACGGTGGAGCCGAAATCATGCGCCACCTCTATGAACTAGGCCATCGCCGCATTGGCTTGGTAATGGGCCCGGAGGCTTCCTCAACAAGCAGAGATCGCGCTCGTGGGGCGCTCACGTACCTACGGGAACAGGGCATCCCGCCAGAGGATTCACCCGTGATGTGGAACGCTTTTTCTTACGAGGCTGGCTATTCGTGCGCGACCCAGATGCTCTCAAATCAACCTCAAGTCACCGCCATCATGGCCGGAGGCGACGGGATCGCCCTGGGTGTGCTGGAAGCTGCTCGCGCCAAGAACATCCAGGTTCCCTCTCAACTTTCTATCGTTGGCTTCGACAATATCCCGCTGTCGGGTTCCAGGCTCATCAGCCTGTCGACAATCGACGCATCAGCAAAGGAAATGTCGCGCGTCACTTGTCGGCGAATGGTTGACCGTATCCGAACCGGCGCCATGACACCTCCGACCCATGACATCCTGCCGGTGCAACTCATTCGCCGTGACACATCTGGTCCTCCAAGCCTGTGATGAATGCATACGCAGCGCTATTCGAAAACGATCAATGCAAAGCTGGAACGAGAGCGGCAAATTCTTGATGAAGTATTGCCCGATGCCGCCAGTGGCGGCGTGGTCGTCATTCCCCAGATCAAACCGGCCATTGAGGCCAAACTTGGCAAGACGCTGGCGCTGTCCAGTGTGTAGCGCATGCTGGCGCGTCACGGCTGGCGCAAGCCCCGGTATCAATCCACTGCTGCGCGTAGTGCTGTGGAAAGAAACCTATGCAATCACCAGTGAGAATCAACAGGCCCGCAGCCTCGATATGGCTGATGCTTGCAATCATCGTCTCGCCGCTAGGGCTGGCAAAGGGGAACTCCTGAGTTCCCAGGAAGGAGCGCAGCACCTTATGGCTGCTTGGCAGGGTGTTGCGAGTTCGGCCTCATCGGTGATGCTAGCGAGTCGATGTGCGAGATGGCAGACTAATACTTCACGCATGCTCAACCAACTGGACGCATCTGGGCATCCGTCCACATCGGGCTTCACCGATCCTCAATAGCCTGTGACAGGGCGAGTGGCGCGGAACCTCTTAGCCGCTAAGACGGCGGCCGCGAAGTGTGCATTGCCCAGGCCTTGGAACAGTCCTGATACCAGCGAAAGCGTTTTTACATCTCACCAACCCCGGACAGCATCTCGCCGGCAACGCTCTCCATGCGGTCCTCTCCCATCATTGGTGGGGATTCGCGCACGGCCACCATCGGTCGTGCGTAATTCTTGCGACCTGGACTCAGCCGTACAAGGCCTTGCGAACCTTGCTCGCGTTTTGGCTACAAATTGCTCTGAAGTTCTTGCTGATTCGCGCGTCGCCGCTTGCTGCTGTCCAGAAGTGCTCCGCCGCATGGGCAGCCGTCAGCCAGGCGTCTTTCTCGGCGGGCAGGGGCAGAGGGGGCACAAACTCCTTTACCGGCAGCTCCACGCCGCGCACCGGGGCGTACCCCATGGGCAGCATGTCATATACCGGGGCCGGTTGAAGCCCGGGCCTGAACGACAGGTTGCCGTCGTGCATGTCTGTGTTGGCAATGAGCTGCCCGAACAACCAAAGTCGTTGCAGGGCGACCAGGCATTCGGTGTCGATGAGCCCTTGCCTGAGCAGGGCGGCGCCGCCCTCCGGCCAAGGCTTGCCGGCAAACCCAAACAGAGCTGCGTTCAAGGCTGACCAAGAGCAGACGGGCGAGCGCCCGAGCCTGCCATGGCGGTCAAACCGCTCCACCTCCAGGAAAGTTCGCCCGCCCGCCTGATGGATGCGGCTGACCGCGGCCTCAAGACCCAGGTGCTCGGCGACGGCGCACAGGGCCAAGTGTTCGCAGACCAGCAGGTCAGACCAGCGCACAGTTCCGGGCGCCTCATCGGAGCCCGAAAACTTGACGATGACGTGGATCGGCTTGCCCGCCACCTCGCGAAACGCGGTGAACTTCGGGAACTCTCCTCCTGCCGAGGAGCCCGCAGTCCCGTGAGTCATAGCCTCTTCGGCCTTGAGCAGGTAGGCAGGCACAACTTGGCTCGATTCCAGGGGAAGTGCGTTCTGTTGAGAATGGGCCAGCCACTGGCGCAATGCCGGCTCTCCCAGGACGTAGTTGCCTGGCGTGTCACTGCCTAACAACGTCAGCGCATGCAGCGTGTCGTCCTCCGACCAAACCTTGGGGTCCGCGCTGACTTGGAGCAAGTCGGCGTGACGTCGAGCAAAGTGCCGCCCCAAGAATCCTTGTGGGCGCATATCGTCCAGAAAGTAAGGCAGGCCTTCAAACCAGCCGTCCCGCATGTCTTCATCCAACGGCCAGTCAAGCGACTCAAGAAAGTCAAGCGCACACCCTGCCGGATAGACCGGATACAGCATCGCAACTTCGTGGGCCTGGCCATCCTGGTCAATGCGGTAGAGCGGCAGCGCCTGCAAACTGCCGCGCAGCGCACGGCGGGCAGCGTATGCTGTCCTGCGCGCCCGCCCGCGAGCAACTACCTGCGAGCCAAGCTCACGAACTGCGCGCATGAGCGTCGCGCGACTGATGCCAAGCCGCTCAAGCAGTTGCTTGGCGGGCAGCTTGTGCCAAGTTCGTAGTGTTCGGAGCAGGTCCTCGGAAGTCGTCATGAAACGATTTACAAGTAGATTAAACGAAAATTTTTGTGAATGATAATTTCGCCAATAGTCATTGTAATTGGAAACGATTATTGAAACGATAAATTAAAACCTCAACACTTTTCATTCGAGGGCACGTCGGCATGGACTCGACCCCGAGGCGTACTTGCGCCATGTGTTGCAGCGCATCGGTGAGCATCCGGTCAACCGGGTGGCTCAATTGTTGCCATGGAATGTGGCGGCCCAAATCCAGCGACAGCCAGACAATGACAACCAGCGGCCGCCCGCCTGACCTCTCCATCGCCTTTGCCTTGAAGGGTGTCCACCTGCGGTGCACACCAGCACGCCACTAAGCCTCATGGCGCTGGACTTGTACCCGACTCGTTGGGCACCTGCTCCGGCTCTGGCGCCGGGGCAGTGGTCGGGACTTGCGTCTGCAGCAGACCCTCCTTCAAGAGCGCTTCCACGATATCGGCCTGGCGCACATCGCGTCGCCGCTTTAGCTCTGGCCTTTTCTGCGCGTTGTCAGCCATCCAGCGTTTGAAGCTCACGAACACAGCGGGGTCAATGGTTCGCATAAGCGCCATGCGCCCCGTCGCGGAGATGACCAGATGCTCAAACAGGGGCGTACTTGTCAGCACCGCAGCGCGCTCGGCTTGCACGGGCCACAAGTCCTCCTCGTCGTCCGTGAAACGAAACGGGTGGGGGTCACCCTCTGCGACCTGGCGGCGCAGGAAGTCCACCTCGAACCCCTTATCATCAATCGCTGTTTCGGTCTGCCCCTCTTTGCGCCGAAAGCTCGGTTCGGCCTTTTGCAGCACCTCGAGCATCGACTTGTCGAGCTTGTCCATGGTGGTGACAAAGCTCACGCGCCGCCCGGCATCCCAAAGCAGGTCGACATCCTGCGTTGCCAGCGCTCCCTGCACGATGCGAACGCCAGCAGCCGTCTCATAGGCGTACAGAGCGTGGGTACCAACCACCCTGAGATGTTCACCCAGACCCGCACCCTCAAGAGCCTGCAATACGGCAACGACTTTGGACGGCACACGACCCGCCTTCAGCGCCTTGTTCAATCGCTCGGCCTCCTTCAGGGCGCCTTGCAGTGACTTCAGTCGCGCCTCTATCTCGGTCTTGCGCTCGGTGAAATCCTTGAAAATCGCCTCCGTCTTGGCGGAGCGTGGGTCGATGCGCTTTTGACGGTTGTCGGGCAGGGTTTTGACGAGGTACTCATATTCCCCCTGCCGCTTCCAGTACATGCCGCCGACGTAGGCCCGCGCCGCCCTCTCAACGCGGCGCCACTCCTCGAAGATGGTGGAGGCGTCGATGACTTGTCGGGCTGCGTTGTCTGAAAGCGGTAGATAGTCCATTGGCCGTATAAATATTATTTTTGTATTTTGTACGGCCAATTCAATAAAATCAACAAGTTATATGAATTTTTACACCATCGATACGTCACCAACGACGTAAGTGGGGCCCCACACAGACGCTCATCGCAACGCCCAGCGTGACCATACCGAAGCACATCCACTACGCGATCGAAGGCGCACGCCTCGATGCCGCGGGCAAGATCGCCATTTAGGAAGAGGTCCTCAGCGTATTCAACAATCTGAGAGGGCTCGGTGCCGCTCGCGCCCTGGCACACCTGTACGTTGGCTGTCGAGAGACGTAGCTCGTCCCGAATATCGTTCAGGTATTGCGGCTCTGTCTTCTCCCCTTCACAGACGATAAGGATCCGCTCGTACGGCTGGCGGACTGCGGCGCGACGTCTAAGGTTGCGAGCCGCTTGCCGATGCTTCGGTTGGTTGTCCTTACCCATGCCGAGCCCGCGTTCCGTACGGGCTCAGGCCGCAGTCGAAGGGCCAGACTTAGGGCTGGGGCGGGACGCCTTGGCCGGCATGCGCTGCAGGAAGTTTGGGAATTTCTTGAAGAACGGCACCGCGCCATAACGGCCAGTCAGATATCCTTCGCTTCGTATAGATCGAGGACTAGCCTCCTAGTCCTCGAGCCATACGAAGGATGGAGTCGGCAGGAGGTCGCGTGCGTGTCCGCACCCGGCCAGCTCATTGCCCCACCCGGTGGAAATTTTTTGCATGGTCTGCTCGAGGTAATGAAGGGCCTCGGCTTTCTCGTAGCCGAAGTTGTCGCAGTTCTTCAGCAGGTTCACGGTGGTCGCGGCGGAGTCCCCCTCGCGGGTAATGGCCATCGCAAGTGTTCCTGAAAACGTGATGTAGGGGGCGATGTCAAAGGCGTCAGCCAGGCCCCAGCGCCCGTCCCGGTAAACCAGGCCGTGGTTGCGGGGGTGGTCGTCACCGTTTCCGCAGAGAGCATTGAAGGCCATGCGCCGCCACAGCTCGCGTTGCATTTCTCGGGTATCCACGTCCCCCAGGCCGCACCAGCGCTGGATTTCGTGCGAAAAACCCACGTAGGAGCGCTGCCGCTCGCCGCGTGTCTGAGTGTCCAGGCGCAGGACGGTATGCGCGCTAGCGTAGAGACTGCGGAACACGTTGCCCATCGCGTCCCTGTGCCGGTCAAAGCGCCTGACGAGCAGAATTTCGCGCTCACCTTGCTGCACAAACTCCACCTCGGCGGCCGTGATGCCGCATTGGGCGGCCAGACGCATTGCAACGAATTCTCGCAGCGGGGCATGGGGCGGGTCGCCGCGGTCCTGGAGCTTGGCAATCCACAGTTGCCCTTTGTGCAACACCGTTAGTTTGGGGCGCTCCCCGCCCAGGCTGGTGCCGTGCATCCCCTTCACCTCCCGCGCAGCCTGGCTGCTGGCGCGCTCGGGCGGCAGTTTCGCGATGGCGGCCAGCAACTGCTCTGAAGTAGGCGCGCTAAACGCCAGCTTGGACTCAATGTCATCGCACACCTCAATAGCCCCCACGGAGTCGCCTTCCGAAAGCTCCAGGCGGAGCATGGGGTCGGCCAAGGTGGTGCCACGCAACTGCTCAAGCAGCGCCAGGCCGAAGCCCTCAGGGCTCGCGTCGCGGATAACGCCAAATAGACCCCCTTGACGGGTCTCCTTGGCGCCGCGAACGCGCCGGGTGAACGGCAAGCTGAATGGGTCAAGTGACAGCGCGTCTTCACGTGCCCGGTAGGATGCGTCGTAGTGAAAAGTCCCCACGCCTCCCTGCAGGGAGAATGTGCCGCAATGCACTGGTTGCGCCTGGCCGGGTAGCCACACCCAAACCGGCTTTTCTGTGGCGCTCATCGCGTGCCTGCGCCGCGGACGCGGTGGGGAAGTTGGGCCTCCAGCAGTGCGACGTCCCCGGCTTCTCGTCCGAGGAGGCCAACCTGTTCCGCAAAGCCGCTCAAGAGGTCAAGGGCCCACAAAACTTGGAGCCAGTACCCGAGCTGGACACTGGAAGTGCCTTTCTCCATAGCCAACAGGGTGTTGGTGCTGATTCCGGCCTTTGCCGCCAAATCAGGCTGAGTCAGGCCGCGCGCTTTCCGGGCTACACGAACGCGGCCGGCGAGCGCGCGCAACACATCCTCCGCTTCAAACGGAAGTCGACTGGTGGAAGAAGAAACTCTCATATGCTGTGACTTAACCAAGATAAATCGCAAGTTATTGTGATTATAGACACTCCCTAAACCTTGTAAATCAGAAGTGACCTCGAGCGGGGTTATGCGCAACCAGCGGGTTGGGTGAGTGCAAACTCAAAGACCTAAGAACCGATGAACACCAGCGCTTCCGGCCGGTTCGAATCAACCGGTACTGGATGCGGTGCACCGGGGAAATGCGGCCGTCAAAGGGGAACCTCGATCAGCCTGCCATGGTCTTCGCTTCGACTACACACGGCGTCACGCCAACAGGGCCTCCAGAGCAGCTGACTGCTTTTCAAAGTCCGCTGGCCGACGCTGGCTGAAGGTCTGCAAGTTGCCCACTTTCCAGCGCAATGCCGGTAACTCGGAGACATGCGGACATTGGAGCAAAGTGCAGTCAGGCTGTGCACGGGCCAGACCAATCAGGAACTGCTTGTGCTGTCCCGTCAGCCGTCGCGGAAGTTCCTCGCGCAGCCTGGTACGGGTTTCCAGCAGGACGTCAAGACTGACGGGCTCGGCGGTCATGCCGACGAAATTCTGGTGGTATTCATGGGCGATGTCTTTTTCATTGCCGAACAGCACTTCGTGGGTGGGCCGGTTATGCCCAGCCAAGTAGGTCACAAAGCATTCCACAGCCGCGTCCGACAAGCCGCCAGACTCGAACATCTTCAACACGCCGAAAAAGTCGCGCGGATGCTGGCGGTCCATGGCCGCGACCAGTTTGCTCCCATACAGCTCCGCAGGTGCCAGGACTGGCAGTTCCAGCGCCACGCTGAATAGGCCGGCTGTCTTCGGCTCAAAGGATGGCGCTCGACCGGAAGCACCGTGCCACGAAAAACCACGTTGATTTCGACTTTTACCTGGGATTCGGCGCTCTCGATCAGCAGCTTGGTGTCGCCGAGATCCCTGGAGTTGACCTTGCGTGTGGCGAGACCCAATCGGCCCAGCCGGTCGGCAATGGCGTCGAGTTCGTCGCTGATGGCTTTCAAGGCCTGCTCGCGCGGAGTTTGCCAAGGCGTGTAGACCACATCGATATCGACCGAAAGCCGAGGCATGTCCTGCACGAACAGGTTGATGGCGGTACCGCCCTTCATGGCGAAGATGTCGTTAGCGAACACATCGGGTGCTGCTGTCAGCAGCAGGCGGACCGTATCGGCGTAGGCTTTATCCATGAGGTTTGAGACTCAACAGGTTGCCGTCTTTCATGCGGGTGATCCATCGTTTGTCGCTGCCGACGGGCAGCGTGTACTGCTGTTGCAGGGCTTGCACATCGACAACGCTAGTTTCGCGTGCCCAGGTCTGGAACAGGCGGACGGTTTTGACGCTGGTACAGGACTGCAACAGCTCGCCCAGAACATCTTTGCGCAGGTTGCGTAGACCATCGAACAGGTTACGCGCCTCCTCCAATCCCTGATGCGTGCCTACCTCGTAAAGCAGTTCGAGGACGGCGCGCTCCGGGACCGATACGCGCAAGCCATCCGTTACACCGGGCGGCGTGGTCAGACTGTTGTCGGCAAGTGTGCTGTCCGGCCAGTTGAACAGCCTGGCCGACACGTAACGCAATGGAAATCGGGAGGTGAACCACGCCGGTAGCGCGAAGCGCACGTCACCCCACAGCACCAAAGCCTCGCGCGTCGCGAGGTTGTGGCGCACGCCCTGAAGCGTCAGTGCGCTCCTGCCTGCCACATGCAGGCCAACGACACGGGTTTGCAGGAGCTTGATCGCGCCATGCGCGCTCAGGGTGTCACCGGCAAACGCATAAACGCCCTGGCCCAACCGGTCCAGCCAGCCGCTTTCAGCGTAGTGGGCCGCGAGTTGGGCAGACACACCGATACGCTCCAGAGTGGCCAGATCGAACGGCATCCCGCGCGGCAGACTGGTCTGGAGCTTCTTGATTAGAGAGTGTCGTCGTGTTCTATCCATATGCTAAAAATAGCACGATTTCTAATCAATCCCAAGAAACGTGATTGAATTAATCATATTTTTTAATGTCTTGTACTACTTTCAAGACATTATCCAATCGAAGATCATCACATTGACTCTCAACAAAGACGGGCTAACCAGTGTCCGTAATGTCCACTGCTCTTATGCGAAGTTCGATCAAAAGATTGGACAACCAGACCCCGATGGCTAAGACCCCGTCAGCCGCCCTCCTCCAAGCGTGAACGCGGTAGCTTGGTTTTCAGCGCCGCCCGCATATTTCACGCTACCCCCTGTACGGTCTGATTTGCCTGCGCGCAGCTGGCGCAGCAGCCCAGAGTCCTGGGCGTTTCCCGTCCAAACTCCGCGACTTTTTTCAATGAATCCCACCACCCCCTGCTTATTGTCATACGCATCCAGTGGACAATAAATTGATTTTGAGCAAAAATGGCAATAAATAATCATTTTTTTACAGCCGCAATTCACTACACCTCACCAAACGTCACCGGTAATCATTTTTGAGCAAACCGGAGTCGGTACCTCAATGACATCCTTCGACAACACACTCCCCTCCGATCCGATAGGGGCCGCTTGGCTGGCCAGGGAGTTCGATACCCTGCCCATGGGCCGATTCCCTGTCCTGAGTCAGGTTGGCAGCCGACGTGCGAGCCAGGTCGCAGATGGATTCCGAGTTGAAACATATCCGGAGGTTATGCGTCCCGGGGCGGACCCTGCGTCGCACCTGCAGTTTCACCTGCGTCATGAGGTGATGCACCTGGAGTTCCTCGCCCGCGTTTTCCCGAAGACTGGGCCGGCGCCAGTACAGGGTTGGATCATCGCAGAGCCTACCGGGCAGTACGCTCGACGCGCCGCTTTTCTCTATGAGTGGCTCACAGGGGAGCAACTGCAGGTCCCCGAGCGACTGGGAGGCAACTACGTTGACGCGATCGACGGCGACGTGATGTTGGCCGCCTCCCCAGAGAAGATCGTCAAGGTTAGTCGGTGGCGGATCAACGACAACCTGCCGGGCTCTAGGTTTTTTTGCCCAACTGTCGCGAAAACGGATGCATTGAACGCGGCCGCGGCGCTCGATGTCCGGGCGCTGTTCAAGGAGCTCACGAATGAGTTTGGCGAGGAACTGCTGCTGCGTGCGGCCGCATGGATGACCCTGCGCGAGAGCAGGGCCAGCTTCACCATCGAGGGTGAGGCTGACCGCGGAACCAGGATCCAGCGCTTCGCGGATGTCATGGCCCGCCGCACTGGCCAGGGGGAATTGCCCCTGACAGATGGCGCCCTGGCTGAGCTGCAGCGTGAAATCCTTGGACCGGTGACCACACTTACTCGCCTCGGCATTCGGCAATCACCTGTCTTCGTCGGAGAGACAGTCCGGTACCAAGAAGTGGTGCACTATGTCGCTCCGCCGGATTCAGACCTGCGAGACATGCTGGAAGGCCTGCGCGTCTTCCTAGACCGCACCCAAGGGCAGTCCTCTGTCCTGCGCAGCGCTGTGGCGGCCTTTGCCTTCGTCTACATCCACCCGATGGCCGATGGCAATGGGCGTGTGCATCGATTTCTGATCAATGACATCCTGCGCCGGGATGGCGTCATTCCGGAGCCTGTGATCTTGCCTGTGTCAGCCGTCATCACCGCCGACGCCGGCGAACGACGCTCCTATGACCAGGTACTCGACCAGGTGTCCCAGCCCTTGATGCAGTCCATCCGTGACCAAGTGGAATTTGCCAAGGTCCACACACCATACCCCGATGGAGTTGTCTCGAATTTCGTTTTCAATGCCCCGGATATGGCTCGGCCGATCTGGCGCTATCCCGATATGAGCCCGCACATCGTCTATATGTCCAGGGTGATCGCGCGCACCATCTCTGAGCAGATGCGTGAGGAATCTAAATACCTGAGTGGCCACCATCGTGCGCGGGAAGCGATCAAGGAGGTCGTCGAGATGCCAGATCACCAGGCTGACCGGCTCCTGCGTTCCATGGAGCAGAACGAGGGCCGGTTGAGCAACGCGCTGGCCAAGGAAATGCCGGTGCTGACGCAACCTGGCATCTGGGAGGCTATCGCCGATGCGGTGAATCAGGCGTTCAAGGGCGATGAGCCGCTGGATAACAGTGTGACCAGCCGGTACAGGCCGAAGTAGATGCGCACGAAACCGGTGCCATAGGTCAAAGCGGCACAGGGTCCAAAGATGAGCCGCCGCTGGTCGGTCGGTGCTTGATTGGCCAAGCACTCACTTCGAACGCCAGTTTTCTGGCAAGGCTACCAAAGAGTGATTTCTAAGCAGCAGTGGATTGCCTGCGCGCAGCTGGCGCAGCAGCCCAGAGTCCTGGGCGTTCTGGTCTTCGTGCATCACTTCGCTGGCCCACCGGGCAAGCATTTCCCGTGACATGGACTCGCGGCCGATAACATTGCGTCGAAAGGCAGGTCGAATAATGCTCTGTCCCTGCTTGAAGCGGTAGAGCAAGCACAGCCAGTGCCCGCGCACGGAGCCATAACGCGTACGAACCACCTTCAGTGTTTGGGACTGGGCAATGTAATACATGTTCAGCACCATGGCGCGACGAGTTGCATCCGCGCTGGCGGTGGCCTTACCATCAGCTGCACGCAGCAGTTCGCGATGAGCGTAGCTGACAGCCGCATTCCGCCTGATATGGGACCCTTCCAGAATGTCCGCCGCCCGAATCAAGTCGTCAGGGGTGAGCGCACAGGTTCCACTCCAGCCGGTGCTGATGTCGAAGGCGTAGATTTTGGCCGATAGATGTGCAAGGGCTGCACCGCCCTCACCCCAACTTTCGGGCATCCTCACCGACCATCCCGGATTGCTGCCCACCAGCAAGTTTGCCCAGAACTGCTCTTCGTTTTTTTGCATGCAGTCCCTGGGATTACAGGTTGGTCTCGGGGCCGATGATTTGACCGGAAATACCGGCGCCAGGGTGCATGTCCAGATCAGCGTCGTACTGGATGCGGCCCTTCACTTTGGCCGTGGGGCTGAAGCTGTAGCTCAGAACGCGAATCTCGCGCTGTGCGCTGTTGATGACTTTCACCACCAGGGCTTCGGAGCCTTCATTGGGGGAAAACGCCACTTCGATGCTGCTAGCGGCTGCAACCGTGGATGGCTTGCTGGAAAGTTTTTCACTGAATTTCTCGCCTTCGCTGTAGATGGCGTGCCCGGCGGTCTTCATCACCATGAGGTGAAGACAAACGCAAAGCTGTGGCTGCAGGCCAGCATCACCGCGGACACCATGGCTGCTTTGAAGAGGGAGGCGGTCGGGTCATATGGGGTTCTTGCCGGAATCGATGAAATGGGTAATGGGTTGAAACCAGCTTCACACGGATTGCGGGTTTGTCAATGGAAGGGTCTGACGGAATTCGTTCCGGTAGCCGACTGGCGGCCTGGATAAGTTCGTAGCGCGCGCGTCCCCAGTCATGTCCGGTATCCCAGTATTACTGGGCCAGCATTGAAGAGGTTCAGGAGCACGCCACGCAATGGATGTGGTCCTACAATCACGACCGCCCGGACATGGCCCTGGGCGGTTTCACCCCAAAGGAGCATCTGGACATGGCTGCATAAACCCTCTACTTCTGAGCTCAGTGGAAAACGGGTGGATTACCTTCCCAGTTCGGGTGCCAGCGCGTGAGGTTCGCTTCCGACCACAGCAGATGCAACAGACCGCGTAGCAATGCGCGCTGCAACGGCGGCGCTCACGGCTGCGATGTCAGCCACGAAGTGTTGTCAGCAACTTCACCAATTCGACAATGGCGGTGAATGGTTCGGGATCGGTGTGCGCTGTGAAGCGCACCGCCAACCTTTCTGCACGCTGGGTGGCGACGGACAAATGCTCACCGGTGATCTCGAATGTGTTGCCCGCACCTTTGTCATAGCCCGGAATGTGCAGCTTGAGGCGGCGCATCACTTCATCACGATGCAGAGGAGCATGAATGCCCTCAAAATGCAGCAACAGCCAGAGCTCAAAACTAGGCACGGAAGCAATTGCCTGAAAAGCAACCGGCTGCTTGGCATCGTTCCTGAGCTTGCCATCAAGCGAAGCAGCCAGCGCCAGAGCATCGTGATAGCTGTCATGGTCATCACGATCAAAAACGGCATAGACCTTTTCGAATGTGCGACGCTGAATGTTCTTGTGGCGGTCGCCATCTTCAAACAACGCTTGGGCGTACTGCACCACCTGAATAGGCGCAGTGCCCAATTCGCTGGACCGGACTTCCACGTTGGCAGTGTGCAAGCGATAGGCTGCACGGATCTCACGAAAGTAGTTTGGCTCGGTCTTGCTGCCTTCAGAAACGATCAGGATACGGTCGTAACTCGCGCGCCGTCCCTGCTTACGCTCAAGCTGCTTCTGTTGGCGCTCTTTGGGGGAGCTGTCGCGAGCCATCAGTGTTTCAGCCCCAGGGTGTGGTTGAGGAAAGGCACGCCGCCGTACCGTCCCATCAGGTAGCCGCGTTCCAGTGCCTCGTTCTTTCGCGGGCTGAATTCGGATAAGCTGACCAATGCCGAGGTCTGATCACGGTCTTTTTCTACGAACCACACTTGATCGCGTCGGAACAGATCTGGTGCGTCCAGCAGTGACGTGTCGTGAGTCGTGAATATCAGTTGCGCACCGCCGGTGTTGATCTCCGGGCGGTGGAACAGTCGCACCAGTTCCCGCACCAGCAAAGTGTGCAAACTGGTATCGAGTTCGTCGATGACCAGCGTCAGCCCTTTGCTGAGGATGTCTAGCACTGGCCCTGCAAGAAACAGCAGATTCCGCGTGCCGTTGGACTCGTCCATCAGATCAAAGACGGCTTTGCCTTGTTCGGTGACGTGGTGGAAGCGCAGCTTGTGTTCTTCCATTTCTTCCGACCGCACTTCGGTTTTACCGGCCACCAAGTCAAAATGAACGGCCTGCCCAGGGACTTTGCGTGTTTCCACATCAATGTCGGCGATGCTTATGTCGGCGGCAGAGAGGAAGTTGCAGATCTCCTTGCGGCCGTCAACCTGCTTGAGCATCTGGATAGACACCTGCGGACTGAGTTGGGCTTGCTCGTTGAAGATGACCAGCCGATTCACGAACCAGTCGAACACCGGGCGCAAGGCTTCGCTATTGAGTTGTACGGCCATCGACAAGAAGAGGGCGTTCGGTCGGGTAGCGCCTTCCCACAGGTTCTTGGGGCCTTTCAGACCGGGACCGAAATCGTAGACATCCTTGTCGGTGTCAGTGTCAAAATGGCGCGTAAACCAGCGCTGCGGCTTGAACGCCTTGTAAACCAACAAATGCTCGCTGACGATGCGCTGCGCAGTCATGGCAAATCCATATTGGTAGCGCACACCATCGAGCAGGAACGTGACCTCGAACTCGCTGGGCTGACTGGCGGAATCGACATCGAGTCGGAAGGGCTGAACTGCAAAGGCCTGACCGGGCTGGATCGCCGTCGCGGACTCGGTCACTACGCCGCGCATGTATTGCAGGGCTTTGATGAGATTGGACTTGCCGCTCGCGTTGGCACCGTAGACCACAGCACTGCGCACCAGGGTGGGTGCGGCACTGATGCCGGTCGCTTGGGTGTGGGTGTCCTGCAGGGTCTTGTCCTTGGACGCAACAAGACTAAGCACCTGCTCGTCGCGCAGGCTGCGGAAGTTCTTGACGCGGAACTCGACCAGCATTGCATTCACCTTAGTTGTCTAAAATATAGTCTCATTATGACTTAAAAGAGCAAAAAATAAATATATTGCTGCATCCAATGGTTGTTTGAGTGATGCAGGTTGGCATCACTGGCCAGGGCAGACGGTTCTGTCGCATTGGCGGTCAAACAGCTTGCTCGTCTATGCTGAGCGCTTTGACTGAAAAGGCTTGAACGAGATGTTGGCTACCAAAGGAAAACCCGCCCGGCCACTACTTTTCGAATTTGGATGCCATGTTCAGCGCCAACGAAAAAGGCCCCGCCATCCAAAAGATGAACTAGGCCTTGAGGTTTGATAAAGATTGCTGCGCTGAGTTTGCTCAGTGGTAATCGCTTTCATGTTGATGCCTGATAGCACCGATGATGACTCGTTGAGAGTCAAGGATTTCGAATAAGGCAACATAGCCGGAGCCGCCGAACGAAATTATGAGTTCACGCACGAATACGCTTTCCCCAACCTTTCGGCAACTGAACGGACTGTGGGCCAATAGCAGGCATGCCTGCTGAATCGTCTCTATTGCGCGAGCTGGAATATCCAGATCCCCAGTTGGGCTGTTCAACTCACGCGCTAATACGTGATCGAACAATCTCTCCAGGTCTTCAACGGCCTCACGGCTGAAGATAACCTGATATGTCATGCTCGCTTGGATTTCCTGGCTGCAGCCAACTTCATCTCCAGTTTGGCAATAACGGCCTCTGCAGGCACGCCATCACCAGAGGAGACGGTGCTGTGAATCGCAGCCATGCCACGACGCATGAATTCTGAATGAACTCGACGCCGTGTCACCTCATTGCGAACCGCAGTTTCCACCAATGATGCCAAGCTTTCGCCTCCTGCAAGGGATTGCTCAATTTCTTTACGAAACGAAGGATCAATTCGCACTGGGGGGATAGTTGCGGTTTTCATGCCCGCAGTGTATCGCTTATGTGATGCATTGGCAATTCATTGCCTTGCCTTGTCCTATCTCCTTAGCCGCGATACAGGTGTTTGATACGCCGATTGCGTTGCCAGGCGAAGGTTTTCGTAAGCCTCCCAAGTAGGAGAGCCTTCCCGTCAGGGATTGGCATGGCTGCCCATGGACCCGCTCCGGTGACTTCCTCATCCCTCATCCCGCCGCCTTGCAGGCAGTTCAATTTCATATGCCTGGGCGATGCGGGCCACCAACTCGACGACGGCGACGTTGCCAAGCTGCAGCGCTTTCGGGTCGATGGACGTGTCGGCAGCGACTGCAACAAGAAACCGCGTCATGTCGGCACCGATCTTTTTGTCGACCGGGATGCGTGTGGCGGGCGCCAGCAGTTGTGAAAGGCGCAGAACATCGTTGAGGTGCTTGCGCACGTCCTTGGCGTCCACCTTGGCGCCCTGCTCTTTCCGCGCCGTCAGTTCCAGCCACGCGATAGCCTTGAGCGGGATCAGGCGGTCTTCGCCGACCCAGGGCAGGCCGTTGACTTCGCGGCGTCCAGCCATGATGAATGCGTAGTAGGCCGTACCACTGCGGCGGGGGCGTCGCATGTCCTGGCGCACTCTGGCCCCAACGGATAGGGAAACGGATTTCCAGCGTCCGCCATGGCCTGCCCATCGGCCTGGCTGATGCCGAAAACCCGCATGTCGTTGTGGCGGCTTTTGGCCTTGAGGGAGGTCGGGCGTACTGCTTGCTGACATAGTGTTTTCCTTTCTGAGGGTGGGCTGAGGCTCTGAGTTATCCGGGGTGTGGGGCTGTGGTGCCGTTCTGACTCAGCGGACCATGAGTTCCAATGCGTCATCGGGCTGGCCGGCTTCAAAGTGCTCGCTGAGGTCGATGGCACGGTCGTACATGCCCATGAGGCGCTGTTTGAGCATGGAGCGGGCATCCCCATCCAGGGGCTGGCGGCTGGCTGTCTGGACGATGAGCCGGAATTTCTCGCTGGCTTCGACTGGCAGACCCATGGCAAAGCGTCCCCCCATCCAGACGGAGACAACGCCGGCGTCTTTCATGACAGCCTGGAACTCAGGGTTCTCCTCTGTGCGTTCGACCCAGTCACGGATGCGCTGTTTGCGGCCCTTTTCCATCATGGGCAGGGAGCCGGTGTAGGCCTGAGTGATGTCGGGGCGGAAGTGGCCGAGTTCACGGCTGACCTGTTCCCGGGCGGCCAGATCGGCGCTGCGCACCTCGTCGGTGACGTGCAGAGGGGCGTTCCTGGTCACTGGCGCGGCCATGCCTGCCAGTCGGGCATAGCGGCGGGCGGCGTACTGGTGGCGCAGGCCATGGGCGGTGACGCCGAGCTGGTCGCGGGTGATGCCGATTTTGCGGCACTGGTAATAGAAGTGGGCCTTGCTCTGATCCAGGCGTTTGCCCTGGATGGACAGGGTTCCCTTGCGATTTTGCTGGGCGTGGAGTTTTGCCCGTTCAAGTACATCTCTCTGCCACTCGCGCATGGCAGGGTCCTCGTCAAAGTCCACGTCGCGTGGCAAGCCGCCTTTGGTGCCGTGTAGGACGCGCAGGAAGGTGCCGCAGTCTGCCGCCTGGGGATTGAGCTGGATGGATTCCTTCATGCGCAGGCCGAATGCCGCCTGTACCTCCAGTTGGATGGCGGTGATGGCGCTTTCCTTGCTCAGCTCGGCCAGCACCTTGTGCAGGTCAACCTGGTTCTCATCCCATGCCTTGCTCTCGGTGGGGATGTTCTGGCGGGTAATAGGTGCGGTGACACCCTGGCGGTTGAGCCAGGTCTTCAAGTCCTCTCCCTTGGGGATGGCGCTGTCTTTTCCGATGAACGTGAGGAAGCGGCGCAGGATGCTGATCTTGTTCTGGATGGTGGAGGCGGCCTGGCCGCGCGCGCCCCAGTGTTTGATGAGTTTGACGGCATGGCTTTTGCCGATTTCGCCTATTTCCTGCACGCCTGCGCGAAGTTCACTGAGTTCATCGAGCATGCGGATGAGCTCGTCAGCGTAGACGGTGCGGGTGCGTTCTGATACGGGGCGTGCTCTGCCGGTTCCGGCGCGCAGGGTGAATTCGCCGAAGAACATGGCCATTTGCGCCTTGGGGTTCCTTTTGTAGCGTTGCTGGACGCGCTGCAGGACACTCACGCCCGTGCCGGAGCCTGCTCGTTTGGCTTGGGCGATGCGCTTGGCGCTTCTGAGTTCTGACGAGATCAGGCGGTTGACTTCCCGTGCGCTGAGTTCTTTGCTGCCGTGGAGAGCGGTTTGGTCTTGTTTGGTCATATCTACGCTTTCGGTTTGGATGTACTTACTGGTTTGAAATGGAAGTCACGGAGCCCATCAAGTAGGTGTCTGTTGGTCCAGTGCTGGCCGTGACATGCCTGTGCCCACGTATTTGAATAGCGTCGTGTCGTCGGTCTTGGTCGCTGGCATAGGCATGTCACGTTCCTGTTTTCAATTCATAGGGCGCATAGCCGGGTACAGGTGCAGGGTGTGCATCTGTGCTCATAGGCATCGCGCTTTTCAATCTCGCTGCTCTGTTTCTCCGGTGCTGGCGTCATTGGCCTCACAAGGGCGCACCTGTCCCCCACGGTCTTTCGTGCCATCACGCTGGTGATTGGTTTCCTGTTTTTTGCGGCCCCAGGCGGGCTATGTCAGGTTTGGTCGCAGGACGTTAGCAAACTCTCCTGCCCGGTCCGTGCGAAGGGGGGCAACTCATTGCTGAGTCACCTGCGCCCCGTGATGGGAGGGCGCAGGGGGTTACTGGATGTCTCCAGAGTCTTTTGAGAGGACCACGCTTCATACGGCTCGTCGCCGATGTCTATCACCTACTTGGTCCGCTTCTGACTTGCAGACCCCACTACTTCTGTTTTACGACCAATCCCTTTGCAGGCCCTGCGGCGGGCTCCCCTCCTCAAACGGACAGGCGGATCGGTTGTCTTTTCGCGGCTTCTTACAAGGCAGTGCCTTCGAGCGGTGGAAAAGCAGACGTCTGGAACGTAGGTGTTTATTCGCGTACCGCTTGCGCGGCTCCCGCTTCGCTCCCACCAGTAGGAGCCAAGACAGGCAGGCTGGCGTTGCCAGCACAAAGAGTTTGATACCGGGCCCACCTCAAATGAGGCGCACCACTTCCGGCGACAACAGAGTCAGTGACTTGTTTCGTGGCCTAATGAGTTTCAAGACTCATAAGCTGAAGTCTCAGTTTCAACCTGGCTAGCGAATCGCTAACCAGATTTCAAAAAAGACAGCTCTTGCGAGCGTATTTGCCTTGCGGCGCGCCGACACGGCGGTGGTACTTGAAGTACCTGGAGTTCCTTCTTTTGAAGGGCCAGACAACGTATGCGAATCTGGACTTGTTAAGGCAGCCACAAGAACTGCGAGTGGCACTAGGCCGACACAGGCGCGAGTGTACTGGAATGCCTTTTGCGGTGCAAGCGGCCTGTGAATAAATCGTGGTGGTGGTGGAGTTGTCCACAGATTCAAATCTTCTATCAGTCACGGTTACAGGGTTGTAGGGTTTCAAAGAATCGACAGTGGTGGCGCGGCTTTCCCCATCACTCTGGCTTTAATAATTATTCGAATGTGTTTCCAAGATGCGATGTGGATATTCCGCCACGTGTAAGGCTTTGGCAGGGGCTTATGGGGATGAGAATCGCCATACCGAACCCCGTCGAGTACCCGTTTCTGGCCCCGTGTGGCGCCTATGAATAGTTCACTTGCGTGGTGCAAACATGGTGTGATGCAGTGGACAGAAATGTCCATCTACAGCCCATTTCTGGCCACTTGAGTTCTTGAAGCAGGTGATTCGAAGCACGACAAAACCACATTGGTCAGAAATGGCCATTTACAGCCCATGTGTGGCCAAATCATTCGACCGACGCAACTTGCTCACCTAGAATTTTTATCAACACACCTTGTGCCGCATTTAACTGGAGAGCTTCTATGAAACCTGAAACCCCTGTGGTGGACGTTCGCGCCGTGGACGTAGGCTACTTTTCTACCCAACTGACTCTGGGCCGTAAGCTGGCGGGTTACGCCAGCACTATTGCTACCGCATGAGCCATGGCAGATGCAAGCCCCGATAAAGTTCGCGTTCGCTTTATTGTCGATAGCGACACCCCGGAGTTGTTGAAGCGGTTGGCTAGTGCAAAGCGTCGGTCGCGCGAGATTGTTTACCTGCTGCGACTTGGGTTGCAAATGGAAATGAGGCTCAACGGCAAGGTGCCCATGGTTGACCATGCTTCAGCGGAGAGCGCACCGCCATCGAATCAGGCTCCCGCGCCGGCGGCACCCGTACCTGCACCGGTTTCAGGGACGAGTACCCCTGCTGATATTCCGTTTGGCGGTGACTTCGCAGCTATAACTGGATTGGACGCCGACTACTTTGCGGGTGCGCCAATCGCCTACTCTGAATAGGAGTGAATCTGAGTTCAAATGCAGAAGTGGCCGGATATTCCGGTCATTTTTTTGCGTGTCGAAAGACGTGAATCGTGACCGAGACTGGCCTACGCAGACCAGGTGTCAACCGCACTGGATGCGGAATGCCTGCTGCGCTATAGAATCGTGCCTCCTTTTTTATTACCGAGAATTCCCACTATGAACCGTGCCGAACTAATCGAATCCATCGCCGCAGAAACCGACCTTTCCAAAGCAGCCACAGGTCGCGTGCTGGATGTGCTGATTGATACTATCCAGAAGACAGTGAAGAAGGGGGATGCCGTGCAGCTTGTCGGATTTGGAACGTTCAAGTCCACGAAACGCTCCGCGCGCACCGGAAAGAATCCACGTACGGGCGAAGCCGTGAAGATCCCGGCGACGACGGTGCCTAAATTTGTGGCCGGCGCGAAGTTCAAGGCTGTGGTGGATCCAAAGGCCGCGCAGCGCAAAGCTGCAAAAGCTGCCAAGTAATCTGGACTGACTGATGGCCGCCTCGGGTGATGAGCCCCAGGCGGTTTTCTTTTGCCCTTTGCATTTTGGAGGGTTGACGTGCGCAGTTTTTGTGAGATTCTGGAAGTGTCAAATTCAAATTGAGAGGTACATATGACAACTCGTGTTGATAAAGAACTGACCGCCGAAGACTTCCGCCAGAACTATGTTCCTGAGCCAGCTGTGGCAGTTGAAGTCCCGAACCGCCACTGGCTTCTTGATAGCCCTGCAGGTCGCGATCTGCTCAAGTTGAAGCTGCTCAAGTTGGACCATCGCGCTGATGTGTCCCTCTGGGGTGAAGGTAATAAGTTCGATGGCCACCTGAACCGTATGGTGGACGAGCTGAAACTGCGTGACCTGGCAAAACCCGAACTCCCCATGGATGTTCTGAAGGTCAATTTCAAACTTGTCAAGATGATGGCCGCAGTCCAGTTTGGCCTGCCCTAAAGCAGTTCTGTTTTGGGGCTGGCCGCCCTGGGCGGTGAATCGCTGGTAGCCTGCTCTTACTCTCTGGCGGTTGTGCAAAGAAGGAGTGTGACCCTTACCAGGGGCGATTTCCCTCATGCCAGCACGGGCGACAGAGTGACCTGGAGCGAGAAGTCAGCAGAGGCCGCAGTAGTCGTAGGCTGGGCCGATGAGACCGAGACCGAGGCGAAGGGCCGAACGTGCGGACGGTAAGGTCTGGGCTATTGCGAAAGGATTGCCGTCGCTTTCGGTCCAGCTGACGACGGAAAGCAGAGCTTTCAGGTGAGGATCAGATCCAGCGTCAAAGCTCTACTCCCCGTGCATTTCAAAAGCCGTGCGGCCTTATTCGTTATTCGGGGCGTCAGTCGCCGCCCGTTCACGTTCTTCAATCCAGCTTTCCCCGATCAGTTCGAAGGCGTACGTGACCTCTTTGATGCACACTTGCAACGATCTCCTCGCTTCCGTTTGGGCCTTAGGCGTCTCGACGAACCAATCACGGAAACTATGGAGACGATCGATTTCATTCTCATCTTCTTCAACTGCGGGCAAAACAAGCCCCCATTTGGCGAGAAGTCGATCCATGTCTTCCGTAATGTCACAATTTTGAATCAGGAAGGGACCGGGAAGATATGCCGTCAAACCGCGTTGGCGATCAACGTTGTCTGGGCAATCCGCCCAACCGGCTGTTGTAAATATCTCGACGTAGACATCGTCTTCCTCGTCATCCGAGCTGCGTGGAATCGGTTCAAGCCGCACGCCAGTTGTCCCATTCGCAAGCAAGGCCCACAACTCGTCAGGCGCCGCACTCTCGATCCAGTCGCGAAGTTTTTCCTCGATACGCGCCCCAACCTTGGGTGCGCTAATGTTCAGGTTGCCCATTGAATTCCCTTTTTGACAAAAGCCGTCCCCCAGCGACCCTATGTAACTGGAATGAGACGACAAGGCTCCCGCAAAACACCGGGTAATTCGCACAAAGAAAAAACGACAAGCCCCTAATCGAATAAAAGCGGTCATGCCGACGAACGATCGGCACTCATGACGAGTGTCGACGATCCTCACGCAACGAGGCTGATGGTGAAACGGTTGACAAATGGAACGCGAGCGCCACAACAAAAATCGTGGTGCTACTGAGAGCATGTCGATCAGGACGATGATTAATCGAGTTTCCGCCCCGGCCGTGGGCGACCTATTATTTTTGTACCAGAACTCAAGATGGACTATACGGGTGTCGAAGCTAACAGCCCTTTCTGAAGTTTCAGTGCAAGGTCGTGGACCGCCGCATTTCAAATGTCCTTCGCGGAACAACCAGGCTGCTTCCCATGACAAACCCCGCCGTGCGATCGGGGGGGAAGATGCATGGTGGATACATCGAGCATCCTGAAATCCACCGTAGAGTGGTGAGCATGGTGTTTCTCCGATTTGGAGGCACCCACCTCTACGGGGATAAATGCCCCGATGGGTCGAATGTGATCAAAAAATGAGCGTAAGCTCCCTTTTTTCAGATGATTTTCCTTGCGGTCGCTGATGAGTTTTTCAACCAGTCTTGATTCTCAGCTAGCAGTACCTTGTTCTTGCGAGCAACATACACACTGAAAAAAATCCCCGCAACGATCACTGCGCCAAGTGCGATTTGGATTATGGTGATCGTTTCCATGATGTTCCTGTATTCATTGTGCTTCTTAATGGTGCAGATCCATAAAGGCGTTGCCACCCCTGTGGATTGCTTGCTTATACTTTAAGCAAAACCTGCGCCTATTTCAAGCTCAGCAACGAGCGCTTTCACTATCTTTTCGGCAAGTAATGGCGCGAAGAACCCAAGGACTCACCAAGTGATAGCTAGCGGCCTGGGTCACGCAGTCATCAGGTTGTTTCGGGACTTGCGCTACCGCCACGTCGCCAGAGGCATTCTGAGCGAAAGTCGCCTGTGTGGCGACAATGGTAACAAGGCCCACCACCGAACTGGCGAGCACCCTAGAGATACCAAATTTCAGCACGCAGTCCCCAAAACCATCGCCACACCTCTCTGCACATCGGCAACACCAACTTCAATGAAATCATCGTTCGACTGAGAGATTGCACGGTTGACTGCGTACTGCAACACAGCCTCAGCGTTGGCAATGCTTTCGTCACCCAACATGGATGCAATAGTCGAGGAATCCAAACCAGACTTCAAACCAATCCTGCGGTTTGTGAACCACTGTCCGATATGCGTGGTCAACTGGTCTTCGTCTGGACGAACAAATTCAACCTTCTCTGTGAACCGACCACCACGCAGCAGAGCGGAATCAATCCGCTCTGGATTGTTGGTAGCAGCCACCCACACCACGTCACGCACACGGTCATTCACGCCATCCATGATGGTCAAAAGTTTATTGGTGGCTTCCGTATTTCGTGGTGCTTCACGGGAAAGCAGCAAATCATCTGCCTCGTCCACAAAGATGATGCACGGACGCAAATCCTTGGCCTGCGCGTAGAGCTTGTCCAGGGCCTTGGGGTCACGCACCAGGTCGGGGCCGGTCTTGATCAGGAAAGCCCACTGGACGTCCTTCGCCAGAGCCTTGCAAGCGGCGGTCTTACCCGTGCCAGGTGGGCCGAAGAACAGGACGCCAGAGGGCAATGTGCCACCGAGGCGCTCAATGCGCTGTGGGTCTTTCAGGCGGCTTGCAAGCATCGTGAGGGCTTCCCGCGTCACCTCCGGCAGCACCAGGTCAGCCATGGCCTTGACGTTCTCAGGCATGGCACCCTTACGGCCCTGCAGCCGGCGCAATGCGGCCATGAAGTCGTCAAACTCCAGCTCACCCTTGAAAGTACCTTGCTCACGTGCTTCTGCCACGTAGGAAGGCATTTCCTCAGTCACGGCAAGGATTCGCTTCACGGAAAAGCCATTCCAACGTTGAGCGACGCTTTTGATAGTCGCCTGGCTCACACGCAAAGTGGGTGCGTTGGTGCTTAAACCGGCGGTCAGCAGGCCAATACGCGCTGCTTCATCCGGCGGGGTGATTTCGACCTTGAAGTCAAACCGGCCTTCACGAATGGCGGCACCGTCAAGGCGATCCACGTAGTTCGTTGCAGCCACGACCACCACACGATGCTTGCGAATTTCGATCAGCAGCGTCAGAAGGGAATTGGTGATATCGCTGTCTTCCTTGGTCTGGGCGCTATCCGTTGACCGATCAGGCAAGAAGCTGTCGATTTCGTCAATGAAGAAGACGCAGGGCTGTGATCGAATCGCCTGCTCAAAAGCGGCCTTCACTTTTTCGGTGCGTTCTCCTACCCAGCGACTGGCCACATCCGAGTGGGTGAGTGTCAGCAATGGGAGCTTGAGCTCACCGGCAAGCGCTTCGGCAAAGACCGTTTTGCCATTGCCGGGTTCACCGTCCATCAAGATACCGTTTCGGGCCTTGCCCTGGCCACCCTTAGGCGCATCCACGATGGCGCGGCCAGCCTCCAACAGTCGACGCTTGATCGCTGTGTTGCCGTGAATGTCCTTGAATGTGATCTTGGCCACTTCCTTGCGGGCCACGTTCGAGCGCTGTACTTGCTCGGTGGAATCACCGTAATGCACACGTGAGCGCTGGCCAATGATGAAACCGTAGAGCCACCCCGTTTTGATGATGACCCAGCTCAGGAACGTCATGGCGCCAAATGCAGCCACCAGCACATAGTTGGTTGCTGCAACCTTGGTGCCAAAGGCACCCCACAAGGCGAAGAACACGATGTAAGGCGTCATGACTGCGGGCACAAAGGCACGAAGGCTGTCACTGGTCAATTCTGGCTCATAGGGAATCGTGCCGTTTGCATCTGCAAGGCGCTTGCACATCCAGATGCGCGCCCCATGAAGCAGCAGTTGGTAGGCAATCAAGCACAGCAACACACCGGCTTCGGGGGTGAAGTTACCGAGGACTCGGAAGCTCAGCGGAGCTTCCTTGCTGCTCGTCCAGACACCGAACAGCATCATGGCGGACAGGACGGCAATGGCTGCTGGCAATACGCCAAACAGCCAAAATCCTACTGTTTGCAGAAGGCGATTCAGGTAATGTGATCTAGCTTCCATATGAGAATCCCGTGTCTATTTGCAATCAAATTAGCACGGTGTTGTCCACTGTCAACACCCCCATGGAGAGCCACTTCTGCTCGTCTTAGGTATGGCTCAACCGTGCAAGCCATCCCAGATCCCCATAAAGCAAATAAAATTGTCATGCATGCCAACGACTTCCTGGTTGAACGCGTTGCCAAACACCCGGATCGCTTTCAGGCATTTGCCGCATTGCCTCTTCAAGACCCCGATGTCCTGTGGCCAGGAAATTAAGGAGCATTGCTACATTCGCAACAGCGCCACCGGCCACAACACTTACGTGAGAAATGTTTGCATTCGGCGGTTTCTAAAAATTGACACAGGTTGCCAATGCACCTCGGTGCTGTCGATCATGTGATTGGCTGCTTGGTGTTGACCGATGTCGTTGTGGCAATAAGCTATCTTCGAGAGAGAGCCCAATGGGAAAAGCTGAGTGGCGTTTGGCGTGAAATAACGAATGCAATTGATTTTTTCAAGAGGCATCAGTCAATGAATCGCTAATACTGTAGGGACAGCGATTGACACCCCATCCAGACTGTGCCTGGCATTGTTCGGCTGCAGGTCAAGCTCGCGGCGCCTGTGTCGAGCCTACCTTGGTGCTACCTGCGCTTCGTCCGCTTCGAGAACTGTAAGACCCCATCCAGTTCCTTGAGCCCACCATCATCCTCTTGCGGCTTTCCCGAGAACGTATTGACCGGCTCTTCTGGACCACTATCGCCCTCAAACCAAAGCAGTGCGAAGGTTTCGTCATATTGGGAATAGTGCTTGGCCAGCTCGGTAAGGTCATAACCTTGAGGCCAGTCTTGGAACCATACGTCTTGGGAAACATCTGGAGATTCGCCTGAACGCTGACCATCCTTCACCAGCTGACGGGCCACGGAGCCGTCGGGGATGGGCGATTTCGGCGCTATCCAGGCATTCAGCGTGCGCAGCGCTGCAGAGCGCGATGCGTGGCGAATGACACTGGAGTTCATCGTGACAAAAGCACAGGGGTAGTCCGTGACGGCGGCGACCCGTGAGGCCGTGGCGGAAAACGAAGTTACATACTTGGCACGAAGGCGCTCAACCAACTCAAAAGAAGGCTCCGCCTTATCCACATCGGCTTTGAATTGGTCATACGGCATTAGCAGCTCAGCCGCGAACATGTCGCAGGCAATTTCGTTGTCTTCACGTTTAGCGTAAGACCAAGCCGGAGTCTCCTTGTGATTGGAGCTCAGTTCAAGCACGATATGCCCGATCTCATGGCAAGCGGAGAATCTCTGGCGCTCACGCCGTTCCAACTCATTCACGATGATGGTTGACGTCCCATCCCGTTTGGTTAACGTGTAGCCGGACTCACCTTCGTCCATTTCCTCGGTTTTCAGCTTGGCCTTGACCTTTTGGATGTAGACCGACAGATCCGTATCAATCCTGGATAAATCCAGACCTGCCATAAATTGGCGCGCTTTGTTTCGGATATCCAGTTCGTTGATCACGTCAGTCTTCGAACGCTTTGCGTACGCGGGTTTCGATGGTTTCCAGGTCGGGGCGCGCTCCACCCCGGTGCCGCATGCTGGCACCCATCTCGAACATCTCCGCGGTCATGTCAGTACCCAATGTGTACTCCACCCAGTCCGGATTGGCCTCGTTGGCCGTTAACCATTGCGCCATCTCGATTTCTCGTTGATCGGCTTTAAGAACGCGTAACAGCCGCGTCAGCAGATCGCCGGAGGGCGACTGCTTTTCGCCCGTTTCCAGGCGATAGATATAAGTGTGATCGATATCCGCAAGCTGTCCCAACTCGCGGGAAGACAGGTCTCGGGCTTCGCGCAATTTACGCAAAAGCAACCCTAGGCCGGACTGCGCCATTAAATACTTCCTTCCACGCAAAAAAAGGCGTAAACTGTTGCCTGTGCAAGCAACAAGTTACAAATTCACCAATGAATTCGCCTTTCTGGCGAATTCCGAAGTCGTTGCTTACTCAGGCAGTAACTATGCCATCCCAGCGCAGATTCTGCAAGGGGTGGGGCATGGTCTGCCAAGTGTAAAGCGGTCATTTTCTGGTCGGTGTGGTGTCACCGGCGGTGACCCACCGTCCGACCTCAGATCTACTTAAGGAGTTCCCATGCCCGGCGCCTATGCTCATATCGCGGTTGTCAATGACGCCCAGAAGCGCGCCGACTCGGCAGGGTTGCGCGAAGACACGCTGGTCAGTCTTGGGCTTTACCTGAAGTATGCGGAGTTAGGTGCCGTCAGCCCGGACTACCCCTACCTCACCCTCAAACAAGGCCAGAAGAAGTGGGCGGACGCCATGCACTACACCCGCAATGCTTCGCTGCTGCGGGTCGGAGTGGCAGCCGTGGCGAAACTACCACCAGATCTTCGGCCTAAAGCCACAGCTTGGCTACTGGGCTTTGCGGCACACATGGTCACTGATATGACCATCCATCCCGTCGTCGAGCGCCGAGTTGGCCCTTACAAGGGGAACGAGGGTGAGCATCGGCGCTGCGAGATGCACCAGGATGCTTTCATTTTCCCCCGGGTGATGAATGTTGGCGATACCGGCTTGTCTGAACATCTGGCGACAGGCATCGCCGCGTGCCACGCCGCAGATGACGAAGACGAGATTGACCCCACTGTGGGCCAAGTGTGGCTGGCGATGCTGGCTGCCGTTTATCCGGAAGATCTGACAGGGGGGCCACCATTGCCGGGTGCTTGGCACTGCGGTTTTCGAGATATTTTGGCGGCAATGGCCGGTGCTAATCACTTATTTCCCTTTGCGCGCCATGTCAGCGCAGATCTGAATATCGCCTATCCCACGGAAAGTTCAATCGACACGAGCTACACCCTGCAGCTGCGAACACCCGAAGGCCCCATGGACTACGAGGCAATCTATGGACGCGCCAGGAGCAATGTCCTTGCGGTCTGGAAAGGCCTCGACGACGCGCTGATTGAGGGCCGATCGGATGCTTTGGACACGCTTGAGGACTGGAACCTCGACACCGGCCGCAGTGTGCAAACAGGAAAGCTCGTTTTTTGGAGGGAACCGGCATGAAAAACATCTACAAGATCATCCCGCTGCTGGCCGTCTGCCTGTTTACCGGTTGCGCGACGCGGCCGAGTGCTCAGGAAATGAATTACCTGGCATCTGCTCTGACGAAGGTCTCCGCTGCGGTGGACGCCACCGTCCGCCATCGCCGTCCGGCCGACGGATTGCCAGAGGCTGAGTTGCTGCAACTCTCAACAGCCCATGACCCAGCGCTGATGAAGTCTTTCGACGGTCTGACGGTGCGCGTGCTGCGCGATGGCCGTGACTCGGCTGTCTTGGTGTGTGAGGCACGGGGCGGTAAGGCCTTGCTGGAGGACGCAGGTTGCACCGCAAAGCTGGACCAACACCGCTGGAACAGCGGAGGCGTTGACCGCTGCGAGTTCACAGTCGACGTCAAAAAAGTCTGCGCACGGTAACTTGATCAAAAAGCGGAAAAGAAAATGCCTAAAAACATCATCATCTTCTCGGACGGCACCGGCCAAGCTGGCGGATTGAAGCCAGACCAGAATCTGAGCAACATATACAAACTGTTCCGCGCCGCCCGTCCCGGGCCGGAAAGCCCAATCAATCCGGCTGAGCAAATCGCGTTTTATGACGCGGGTCTGGGTACGGAGACTGATGAAGGAAAGATTCCTTTCAGGCCGGTGCAGAAGTTTCGCAAAATCTGGAGTGCCGCCACAGGCACGGGTATCAGCCGCAACATCGCTGACTGCTACGAGGCGATCCTCAAGCATTACGAGCCGGGCGACCGGGTTTTTCTCTTCGGTTTTAGCCGTGGCGCCTATACCGCCAGGTGCGTTGGTGGCGTCATGTCGCTGTGCGGAGTGCCCACCCACGCCGCCGACGGCAGTCCTCTGCCGCGCTTTGGTAAAGGCCTTCGCCGAATTGCCGATGAAGCCGTCTCGCAGGTGTACGAGCATGGTTCGGGCAGCAATAAGCCTGAACGTAAGGAAGAGCGGCTGGAGAAGGCTCGACGCTTTCGGGAGAAATACGGCAGCCAGAATGATGCCGGCCAATCGAACGTGGTGCCGTACTTTATCGGTGTCTTCGACACAGTGGCGGCGCTGGGCGCTCCCGGACCGCGTCGCCTCCTGATGGGCTTGAGTCTCGTGGCGTTTGTCGGTCTGACGACCGCAGCGGCCGCAGGAATTGTCTCGCTCATGCCTTGGTTTAGCTTCTGGCCTGCATTCTCGGCGTTCACCGCCGCCATCGCTCTCGCGTTGTTGGCTGGATACGTGAACACCAGCGTCAAGACCATTCGCGACTTTCCCAAGAAGGGCAACTTCAGCTGGCACATAGCCGCTTGGCGGTTCCGCTTCTATGACAACTCGCTCAACACACGCGTACGCTATGCCCGTCATGCGCTGGCTATTGACGAGACGCGCAAGGATTTCGCTCGTGTACCGTGGGCCACGCTCGGGGAATGGCCTGCGCGGCCGGGCGAGCCGGAGTGGCTACAGCAAGTCTGGTTTGCAGGTAACCATTCGGACATTGGCGGCAGCTACGCAGAAGATGAATCGCGTCTGTCGGATATCACCTTGCAATGGATGGCTGAACAAGCAACCGGTCTGCCGCACCCGCTGCAGATTGACAAGGCCAAGCTGCACATGTTTCCGGACGCCGGCGGCATGCAGCATTGCGAGGTCATAAGCATGAACGAGGCTCACGCGTGGGCTGGCCGCTTCCTTGATGAAGAAGCACGTGAAATCAATGTCCAGGCGGTACTGCATCCGACTGTGATGACACGTCTGGCGCTGCCCGGCGTCCTTCACTACGGCCTGCGCCGTGAATACCGCCCGGGCAATCTGGCCGGACACACCAAGTTGGGCCAGTTCTTCAATAAGAAGCCCGAAGCTTCGGCTTGAGGCCGTCGGTCAACGGAATTGCGAAAGGTAGTCACTATGCACCGCGATACTCTTCCTCTGCCGTTGAAGCGGCAACTCTCCCGCGTTTCATCTCCGAAGTTCTTCTATCTGGCGGACGCCATCGCCAAATACAACGAGCCCACGCAAACACAGCTGGATGCCATGGAACGCTCCTATGGCGCGACAGGAAGCTACGTCATGGAGTCGGAAGAGTTCCGCGATTTGACTATGACTGTGCACGCGCAGGGATCACGAGTCATCGGCACCATTATCCGGCCGACAAAATGGCGCCCAGAGGGCTTTGATATCGATGTGGTGATTCGGCTACGGCATGTGGCCAACCTGCTGTATGGGGACAATCCCGCCAAGCTGATCAACGATCTGTATGCGGTGCTGAAGCGTTACGCCGAGATTCATGGGCTGGGGATCACCAGGTGGGAGCGTTGCATCACGCTGGAATATGCAGATGGCATGCGCGCGGACATCACGCCGATCATTGAAGACCCCCTGTTTAGCATCCTCCACGGCGAGACCCACGCCAAAGTGCCGGACCGCGAACTTCACTTGTTCGAGCCAAGTAATCCAATGGGCTTGGCCAATGCCTTCAACGACGCTGCACGGATCAGCCCGTTGTTTACTACAACCAAACTGGCGAGTTTTTCCGAAGCGGTGGTGCGTGGTGATATGTTGCCGCTGCCAGATGCAGACGAGGTACTCAATCGCCTCCTCAGCCGTTTGGTGCAGCTGCTCAAGTTGCATCGCAACGTGGCGTTCGGCGCCCCCACGGACGGGTCGGATTTCGCGCCTAAGTCAATATTCCTCACTTCCCTGGCCGCCGCAGCCTACGCGTTGCGGGCACCAATTGAGCATGAAAGCCCGCTGGATCTGCTTCTGGATATTGTGGAGACCATGCCGCTGTGCTTCGAGCGGCACCAGTTGGCCAGCGGCGGGGAGTTCTGGCATCTGCCAAACCTCACAGCGCCGGGTGACAACCTTGCCAGCGGAATGAACACCTCTGAGCGGCAGGCGGCCTTTACCAACTGGCATTCCCTGCTGACCAATCATCTGCAGCAAATGCTGGAGTGCATCGAGCAGCGTGAAGGGCTGGATACCCTCCTGAAGGTGATCGAGGAAGCCTTCGGACCTCGCGCCGCGCAGGCGGTGCGCGAACTCGAAGAGCCACGTCCTATCGCCAAGCCAGATCGGCGCATCGTCACTGTGGGAACGGTTGCCGCGACGACTATGGCGCTACCCGCCCGCGGCCACACTTTCTTCGGTGACTGAAGTGCAGTTCCGCCCGGATCCTCTACCTACTGTGTCTCAGCGCGCACTGGAGCTGCGGGCCCTCGGGCTGCCTGGCGCGCACGCGAGCTACCGCGGCAGGGAACTGAGCTTTCATGTCGGTCTTGCTCCTGGCGCATTCGGGCGCCTGTATCAATGCGTACTGAAAGTGATGCCGGATGGACAGCGGCCAGACATGATCGTGGTTGAGCCAGATCTGACGGTGCTGGCCGGCGGAAAGAAGATCCCACATACCTACACGTACGGTGGAAAAGGGACTCGGCTTTGTCTTTGGTGGCCCAATGACCGAGACTGGGTGCCACAGATGAGTCTTGCCGAAACTTATATTCCGTGGACTGCAGAATGGCTCTACTACTTTGAGCTCTGGTGCAAAACTGGCGAGTGGGCTGGTGGTGGTGAGCACCCCGTCAAAAAAGTCAAACGCTGGGCACGCTCTGAGTCGGTTTCAATTACCTAACTATCATGCGAAATCAAGACTTGAACAATTCTGCCTCTCCTTTACTTGATGGCCTCAGAGTCGAGGCGGCGCGAATTGAGGAGGACACCGAGCACTCGGCAAAGCGTCACTTTAACTCCTGCGAGTTATGGTCAAAGCTGCATTACGGGCTCGGAATTCCCGCGACGATAGCCGCTGCGGCCGCGAGCGCGGCCGTCGTCAAGGAAGCACCTTTAGCTGCACAGCTTTTAGCGCTGACCGCAGCTCTTTTAACTGCCTTGATGACATTTCTGAAGCCCAACGACAAGGCCTTGCAGCACAAGAATGTGGGAAATCAATATCTTGCATTGCGCAACGACTCACGAATGTTCAGAGAGTTGGAGCTGCGTAAGCCGATCGATGACGGCAAAAAAAGTGAACAGCTTGATCGACTGGCTCAGCGGCGCAACGAATTGAATAGCGCTGCGCCCTCCACCTCGCGGTGGGCTTTTGAACGGACCCGTAAGGGTATTGCCGAGGGCGAAACGCGCTATCAGGTCGATCAGCGCGACTGAGTCCGGGCGTGGAGTGAGCCCATCGTAGCCATAGAGGTCCCCAAAACGCTCTTTTGCAGACTACTCGCGGCCAAGGTTTTTGTTAA
The DNA here is from genome assembly GCF_000013865.1 of Polaromonas sp. JS666. Classification (NCBI taxonomy): domain Bacteria; kingdom Pseudomonadati; phylum Pseudomonadota; class Betaproteobacteria; order Burkholderiales; family Comamonadaceae; genus Polaromonas; species Polaromonas sp. JS666. The sequence continues at coordinate 1,591,006 of NC_007948.1, read as the reverse complement.
TTTTGATCGCACTGCCATAAGTGAATGATTTCATTCAATAACTCTTGGCCATCGCAGCTCTCACGGCAGTAGTTTTTTCGAGTACTTTATGGCGCGGCTCAACCTGAAAAATTACTCTCGGCCAATAGCATCGGAGACGCCGGTGAGTTCAATGGGTTAAGTCACATCTCCAATAACCAGTCGTATGATGTTTTGATTGCTCATCTGGATTCAGAAATCAGGCTTGGATTGTTGACCCGGAGCAGTGGGCCTTTTTCTTCCCGGAGTCCTCACCCGCACGCGCCATAGCATGGGCAATGACATTTTCCGCAAGGGATGTGCCCGCAACCTGTCCCGTTGCACCCGTCAGCTGGTCAACAAGCGAGGCGCCGCCACTTCGACGAGCTGCAGTAGCTGGCCGCTGGGTGTAAAAGTCAGTCACAATTTCAAAATCTTCTTCGCCCACACCATCGGTGGCGGCTGTGTAGGCCGTATCCACATCAGACTCCAAACCCGCTTCCGACTCTTCTGTCCGGGCGATCTTGACGGCCTTCATGGCTTCCAATTCAGTAGCCGTTTCCAAGGCGATTTTGAAGACATCGAACGATTCGAAGTCACTGGCCTGATTGGAGGTCTGCCAGATCTGGAGCTTGAGCGGAACATGGCGCAGCCCACCGAAACGTCGTTCCACCAGCTCCAGCTGGCCCTTGAGGGTCTTGTAGGTGTTGTATGACGAGGAACGGACCTCGAAAGTGCTCAGCGGGTTGTCCTGGCCGGGTATCTGCACAGACATGCAGACCTGGCGCCGGCACCGTGCCTGGCCAGAGGCTACAAACTCGCAGCTTTCAGCCCCTGAGCAAGGCGCATCCATCACCACGCGCACGTTTTCATCGGACAGTGAGGTGCGTTTGGCGGTTTCCCCGTTGCCCCGGCAAACAGGGCGGCCATCTGCGTCATACGCCTGGTAGGCCACTGTCAGGGCATTGCTGGTCTTGCCAAAGAACATGCGGATTGGCACTTCCACCAGCTTCCGGGCTTCCTTGTTGGGCTTTGCTTCCATCAACTTATCCCGAATGGGGTGCTTCGCCAGACGGGGGACTTCAATCGCATTTGCCTCACGTGCCTGGTGATGACGCGAGAGGATTTCCATGCTGCCGTCAAACACAATCTTCTCTGCGCCGGGCTCGGAAGTGGTGGCAATGCGAATGATCCCTTCGGCAAAGGGGCGAACGGGAATGGTGTGGAGGTTCATTTGGTAGCTCTCCGAATTGATAGTGCGCCAAGAGCGCGTTGCATACCCATATCAACACACAAACATCAGTTGTCAAGTGTCAGGTGGGCGGTTTCTTGTATTCCGAGTCCTGCATGTCCACCGGGACGTCGAACATCGGCGCGATCTGCTGGAGCATGCTCAAAACGTCGCTCAGTCCTTGTGTGCCAATCTGGTGAAGGCGCAACGTAAACTGGGTTAGCTCCACCTGCTTGTTCCGCAGTTTCAACGTCACCTTCACCACGTCGCGGGCCGCTAGCGAAGGCATCACAGTCCAACCCTCAATGCCAACGGCCTCATTGAGTTTGCTCAACCACAAGGAAACGCCGTCTGTGATCGCAAACTGGATACGCTCGGGGGCCAGGACAATCGGCGCTGATTCCATGTGACTGGACGCAATGGATGCCTGGATTTGCAAACAATACTTGATAACGTCCTTCAGACGCTTGTCCATCAGGGCATTGGAACTGGG